>JAMPAO010000031.1 GCA_023667165.1 Ruminococcus sp.
TTTTCGTAACCCTTGTCTTTCCAGTATTCGGCAAATTTTTTCGCCGCCGCTTTCTGTTCCTTGTCGGTCATATCAGTACCTCTTTCCCAAAATATGTTGCAATAATTATAACATATTTCAACAAAATTTGCAACTGTTTTTTACATTTTTATCGACTGTAATAAAACAATATCTTTCTAAAGTTTCTGACATTGCCCGACAGGGCAATGTTATATACCCTCGGAGAGCGCCTGTATTTATGATATTATTTCGGAGGTTGCGGAGAAATAATGTCATAAATACTAAGGCGTTACTTGCGTCATAGACGTAAGTAAATCCGCAGCTCCGCTGCGGCTGTTGGGCGGCATTGCCGCCGTGTTTGCTCTCCGTCGGAGAGCAATATGGTGTATGTATACCAACACAAAAGCACTATCTATTGTGTCTTGTCATTTTGCAATAAATTCAATTCCATATTTTGGCACATTTAACAAATTTTCAAATTACCCCTTGACAAATTCAAAAATATATAATAAAATGCAAATGTAAGGCAACGCGAAAAACGTTGCCGGTAAAAATTGAATATCGGCACATTTAAGGAGTAATGTGTAACGGCTGAGGAGAGTCATAAAGTATGGTTTAACCGTACTTTATGGCTCTTTTTGTTTTAAGAAAGGAGCGAAACAATGAAAAGCATATCCCACTGCCAAGGAAAAGGCAGTCTAAGCCACAACAACCGTGAATTTCACCCCAAAAATTCCGACATCGGCAGAACACCCGACAACATCACTTTTGTCAAAGAACCTATCGGTGCGGCGTATGAAAAGCTGTTCGGCGCAGCTGTAGAGAGGTACAATGCCAAACAAAAAAGAAGTGACAGAAAAATCAAAAACGGGTACTATGAGTATCAATTTAACCACAAAATTTCGCAGAATGTGGTAACGTCCCCCGATAAGTGGAAAAGTTTCTATGAAGATGTGGTGCAAATCGGCACTATGAAAGATACCGCCGTTGGGACTTCCGATGCCGAAATTGCTAAAAAGTGCCTAACGGAATATATGGAAGATTTTCAGCGGCGAAATACGAATTTTTACGTTTTCAACGCCGTTCTCCATATGGACGAGGCAACGCCCCATTTGCACATCGACTATATTCCCGTGGGGCATTACAAGCGGGGAATTGACACACAGAACGGCATAGCGCAGGCTCTGAAAGAAATGGGTTTCGGCGAGGGCAAAAACGCTATCGCAAAATGGCGAAAGTCGGAGTATGAGGTTTTGCGGGAAATTTGCGTACGCCGCGGAATTGAAATTTCCGAGCCGAAAAAGGGTCGCGGTCACAACTATCTGCCAGATGAATACAAAATTTATCAGCGTGAGCTTGAAACCATAAAATCGGTTCTTGATATGTACCGTCAAATTCTTATGCAGGCTGAAAATACCGAGTTCCCTCACACAAAAATGCCGTTCGGGAAAAATGTAATTTCCGACAAAAGTCTTGAGGAATTATCCGAAAAAACAGCAGCTGTTGTCGCTTTGGAGCAACTTTATTCCATTAAGGAAAAAGAGTTATCCGAGCGGGAAAAAATTGTTTCCGAAAAAGAAAAAAATATAGATTTTCTGACGGAAAGTGCCGAAAAATCGCAGCGTACCGCATTAGCCTGCGAACGTGCGGCACAGCGAAACGAGCAGAAATATTTCAATTTGCTTAGCGAACAGGAAAACCTTAACGAGTTGTACCGCAAAGCTGTTTTTCAACGTAACGATTTTGAACGCAAATTTTTTGATAAAGTTTCGGAATGTTCAAATTTAAAGCAAGTTAATGAAAATTACAAAAAAGAATTGTCGGAAATTAAAAATAATTCGCAGAAAAAATACGATGAATTAAAAGTATTTTCGGACGTTAAAATTGACGGCTTAAAAACCGATAAACGCAGGCTCTGCCGATATGTTGCGGACGTGGCGCAGGCGGTTGTCGTTCTCGGTCATAACACTTGCGGCTATGAAAATTTTTTCGGGAATTTAACCGACAAACAGCGTTCTCTTGTACTGGGAGTTGTTGATTTTTGCAAAAATATTGTGAATGATAACGGTTTTCCCGACCTTGCGGAGGAAATGGAAAAACGCGGCGGAATGTCCGATAAAATTTTTAAAGAATATGAAATTTGGCGTGAAGTTTTTAAACAAAACAATAAAACGGAAAAACAAAAATATTATGAAAGATAAGGAGAATTAAAATGAAAAAGCAAGAAATAATTACGCAAATTGTTACATTATTGTCGCAGCTTATTGAAACCGAGGAAACGTCCTTAAAATCGGCTGAAAACGCCGCAGAAAAGCCTATTGAAATGCTTACGGTAAAGGAATGTTCGGCTCAAATTAAGGGACTTTCCGAGCATACCGTAAGGCAACTGGTTGCACAAAATAAAATACCGTACATACGGACGGGGCAGGGCAAAAACGGTAAAATTCTTATTGCTAAATCCGCTCTTTTGGCATATTTCGGGGGGACTGCGTGATGAGTAAAAATTTACCCGATTGGTTTGAAAACAATGCTGTGAACGAGGTTAAATTCTGCAAAGAATTTTTGGACGGCAGACCGTTAAAATGCGTGGGCGGCAGATTTTACAGTGTTGACGGTGCGGTATCGGACGATAAAATCTCGGGAGAAATTTTCGACAAAATTTCTCCGTATGTCACAAGCAATATTGCCCGAAAATCCGAAAATTTAATGAAAGCCTTGAAATATCAATGCCGCTGTGACGGTTTCCCCGCAAAAGATGACGAAATACACCTTTTAAACGGCGTACTTAAAACAGACGGCACATTTACCGAGGGCAAGCAATTTTGCGTAAATCGCTTGAATATTGAATATCGTCCCGAATTTAGGGGCAGTAATCATTATCCCGAAAAATTCTTGAAATTTCTTTCCGAAATGCTTGAAAATGAGGATATTTTAACGTTACAAGAATACCTCGGTTACTGTCTTATTCCGTCCACAAAAGGTCAGACGGCGTTATTTATTATCGGCAACGGCGGCGAGGGAAAAAGCTGTATCGGCTATGTTTTGCACGAAATTTTTCAAAATGCTTTGATTGAAAGCAGTTTTCAACGTATTGAAACGGACAAATTTTTTCCCTACAATTTGCAGGACAAGCTGATTATGCTTGACGATGATATGCAGATGAACGCTTTGACTTCCACGGGTTTGATAAAAAATTTGATAACTTCAAAAGTCGCGATAACCGTTGAGGCAAAGGGTCAGCAAGCCAAACAGGCTCGGATTTACGCCCGTTTTATCTGTTTGGGAAACGGTTCGCCAAAGGCTTTATATGACAAGTCGGACGGATTTGCTCGCAGGCTTATTATTCTGACAACAAAGCCTGTTCCGCCCGACAGAATTGTAAATCCCAACATTACGGACGAATTTATATCCGAAAAAGAAAAAATTTTTTGTTGGATTTTTGAGGGTCTGCAAAGGCTTATTGCTAATAATTTTCGGTTTACGGTTTCCGAAAAAACAAAGAAAAATATATCCGAGGTAATGAGCGAGAACTGCAATATAATTGAATTTCTTGCGGATAAAAGTTACGTTGAATTTGCAAACGATTTTCAGACAAGCAGTACCGAATTTTACGGCGGTTACGTTCATTGGTGCGGACAAAACTGTCTGACGGCTTTAAAGCAGGAAACTTTTATCGGCTGGCTGAAAACAAATTCCGAGAAATACGAAATAAAATATGTTTATCATATTCCCAAAGAAAACGGAAGTCACGTCCGCGGTTTTCGCGGGATTAAATCAAAATACAAAGCAATTGTCATTTAGGGCGTGCAGGCGTGCAAAATTATTTTATATTGCTTTAAAATGGCTTGAATAAAGGTTTTAATGACAATATAAAATATAAATTAAGTGTGCAAAAAGGTGTGCATATAACGTGCAAAAGTAAAATAATTGCACATAGTCGGCACATTTTATGCACGTCCAAAAAAGAATTGCCCAAAAGGTTCGCACGCCTGCACGCCGTTCGAGACACTTTTATTATATATTTTTTTCGTATCAATTTTACAAAAAAATTTGACATTTTTCTGACTTTAGGTATTGACTTTATGGTAGTAAAGTGATATAATGAAAAATCAGGAGTATGTCATAAAATCTATAATATCAAGAGGAGAGATATTTTTATGGCAACTGTTAGAAAGCGTGGGAACTCTTATCAGATAAGGGTTTCCTGCGGATATGATACAAAAGGCGCGCACAAGGAGCAAACCTTAACTTGGAAACCCGAAAAGGGAATGACTGAGCGGCAAATCCAAAAGGAACTTAACCGTGTCGCGGTGAAGTTTGAGGAAAGCTGTATGAGCGGGCAAGTTACCGCAAACGTTAAGTTTGAGGAATTTGCCGAAACTTGGTTCACCGAGTACGCAAATTTAAACTTGCGTAAAACCTCGTTAGCTCGGACAGTATTCCTTAAAGAACGGACAAATGCGGCACTTGGTCACTTGCGAATTGATAAAATAACTACTCGTGATGTGCAGAAATTTATAAATAGTCTTGCACAGGACGGCGTTAATCAAAGAACAGGCGGCGCACTTGCTTACAAGACCATTAAACACTACCTATCCTATGTTTCATCAATTTTCGACTTCGCAATTAAAATGCAAATGCTCCAGAACAATCCTTGCAAAAACGTTACAATTCCCAAAGGTTCAGCAAAGGAGCGTGAATTTTACACGGTTGAGGAAGTAGAAAAGCTGCTGATACTTCTTGAAAACGAGGATATAAAGTACCGCACATTCTTTAATTTGGCAATATACAGCGGTTTTCGGAGAAGTGAGATGTTAGGCTTGGAGTGGAAAGATATTGATTTTGAGACAGGTCTTGTTCACATTCAACGGACTTCCAACTATGTAGCGGGCGAAGGAATGTTTGAGGATACCACAAAAACCAAAAGCTCCCAACGGTACATAAAACTGCCGCCGATAATGCTTGACTTGCTGAAGGAATTTAAAGCCGAACAAGATAAAGAAAAGGCAAAACTTGGCAGTAAATGGGTAGAAACAGACCGTCTGTTCACTAAATGGAACGGCGAGCCTATGAACAGTACAACAACCTACACTTGGCTAAAACGTTTCTGCGAACGGAACAATATGCGGTTCTGCAATATTCATAGTATGCGGCATTTTCATACTTCTGTTCTGATTTCATCAGGCGTTGATGTTACCGCTGTTGCGGGTCAGTTAGGGCACAGCAGTTCAAACACAACTTTGGGAATTTACAGCCATATGTTCGAGGAGGCGAGGGTAAAATCTTGCAATGCGATAACAAACGCTTTGGATTTCAAGCGGCAAAATGAAAATAGCGGTCAAATAGCGGACAAAACCCAAACCGCGTGAAACAGAAAGTCCGCAAACCCAATCTACCAAAGGATTTGCGGACTTTATTCTGGTGCGAGTAATGGGACTTGAATTTTTTAAAAGTTTTTTGGGAAATTATTGAAATTTGCCGTAAAGGACGTAATAAAGCCATTTGACGATAAGTTTTGAAAAGCAAAATTGTCCGTGTTTACATAACTTTTCGCAAATTCAACGGACAAATAACGGACAGCCAACGGACAACTTTTATGCTCCGTGACAAATGTACGCAAAATATTGCTCAAACATAAATTACAAAATTGTACTTGACTAATTTTAAAATATGTGGTAGAATATACATAAGAGCAGTCAATAAAATTGTGCTAATCGGAGGTGCTTCAATGTTTATCGGAAGAGAGAAAGAGCTGGAAACTCTCAATAATCTTTATTCGTCAAATAAATTTGAATTTGCGGTTATTTACGGTCGCCGCCGTATTGGGAAAACCGCCCTCATAAACGAATTTATCGGCGATAAAAAGTCCATTTATTTTATCGGCGTTGAAAGCAACGAAAAACAAAATCTTGAAAATTTCAGCAAAAGCATTATTGAGTACAACAGCGGAATTGTTGCCGAAACTTCGTTTCAGTCTTTTCAGGCGGCTTTTGAATTTGTTTTTAAGCTGTCCGAAAACGAGCGGCTTATACTTGTGATTGACGAGTATCCGTATGTCGCCCGTTCCTCAAAAAGCCTTGCTTCGACTTTGCAAATGCTGATAGATAAGTACAGAGAAAATTCAAAATTAATGATTATTCTATGCGGCTCTTCAATGTCTTATATGGAGGATAACGTTCTCGCCTACAAAGCGCCTTTATACGGCAGGCGAACCGCGCAGATGAAAATTCTCCCCTTTGATTTTGAGGAAACCTGCCGTTATTTCAAAAAATTCTCGGCAACGGACAAGGCTTTACTGTACGGAATTGTCGGCGGTACACCCCAGTATTTGCTTCAGGTAAATAACAAATTAAGCGTCAAAGAAAATATAAAAAATATTTATTTGAACACCTCGTCTTTTCTTTTTGAAGAACCCGCAAATTTGCTGAAACAAGAGGTTCGGGAGCCTGCAATTTACACCGCGATAATTACCGCAATCGCTTCGGGAGCCTCGCGTATGTCGGAAATTTCAACCAAAGTCAGCGAGGATACCAACGTTTGCTCGGCATATATAAAAAATCTCATAAATCTCGGCATTGTGCAGAAAGAAAATCCTTACGGCGAAAAAAATTCACGAAAATCAATTTATTTTATCGAGGACAATATGTTCCGTTTTTGGTATCGGTTTGTGCTTGAAAATAATTCAATTATTTCACGCGGCGCGGCGGAAATTGCCTATAAGCGGATAGAGCCGCATTTGCCGAATTATATGGGAAAAGTTTTTGAAGATATTTGCAAGCAGTACCTTTGGAAACTGCTTATTGACGGAAAATGTCCCGTTGAGTTCAGCTCACTTGGGCGTTGGTGGGGAAACGCCCCCGCACAAAAATGTCAAGCTGAAATTGACATTATGGGTGAACAGGATAAAAATACCGCGCTTTTCGGCGAGTGCAAATGGACGAACGAAAAAGTCGACGCAGGCGTTCTGGAAACTCTTATTAAACGAAGCCGCATTTTTTCGTATATAAATATGCACTATTATTTATTTGCGAAATCGGGGTTTACCAAAGGATGCATTGATAGGGCAAATGAGTTGGGTAATGTGACCTTGGTCAGTTACGATGATATTATTGAATTATTTTGCGGGAAATAATAAATATTTTAGTGAAAAGCCGGCTGTTTTCACAGTCGGCTTTTTTGTGTTTTGGAGGTTTTCAATAGCAAGGTTGCGTAGTCGGCTTGCGCCGACTCGGGGTGTGTTTAAAGCGGTAAAAGAATTGTACTGCTAATAAAATTCAAGAAGGTGATATTATATGAAGTCCTAAGAGGGTGGGGACGGTGGTTAATTCCGTCACGGGTGGGATATGACATGAACTGTAAAAGACCATTTTATCACAAGTGCCACGGAATGGCACGCGGGAATATTTGGTAAAATCATAATCTATTACATCAGAAATATTCTTTGCAAATTAACGACAAAATTTGGGAGACATAAATACAATGGCGCACATCGGTTATGATGTGCGCTTTTTGTATGTTCAAACTATATCAAGAAACGAGGTTTTTATATGTACGAGATTAAATTTCTCGAAAACGCTTGTACAGCGTTGATTGCTCTTACAGAAAAGTACGCTGAAGACACATCTGCACGCAGCAATATTTATCACCTGTTAAGGTTCGCGTGTACCTCAATTAAGGAATATCCCCAAAAGGACGTTTCGCTTGAAAAGCTGTCAGACAGGCTCATCGTCTGTGCCGAAAGGCTTGAAAAGTTGGCTGGGGAAAGCGTTTCTGAAAGCATTACCGTGCTCAACTGCGGTATCGAAACAAAAGATATTCCCATGCCCATTTTAAACGCCCACGGTTCGATTATTCAGCTCATACGGAACGCTATGGAAGAAAAATCCGTTGAAGACTTTTCAGAATTGCATAAAGTCGCCGCACTTTATATGTATCGGCTTTTGGAATATTCCGAAACGGTCAATGCCAATTCCGATACTTTTCACAAGTCACTTTTCAAGCTTGCTATGGAAATCAGCCGAACTGTCGGTTGGCTTGAAATTGCTATGCAGTCTGAAAAAATTGACTATGATGAAATTGTCGTTTAAATCACGGCAAAATCCACTTTAGAAAGGAAAATTTTAATGCAAAAAGAAATTGACAAATTAATGCGAATTAGCGATTTGGGGTATGTTGACAGGTTTGTTGATATTGAACAAATTCTTGAAAATTTCTTGAATTATACTGTTGAAGACATTTTATATGTCGCACCTCCGAGTTACCAAATTCAAGTCTCGGCAAATAATATAATTCAATTTTTGGGCAATATCGAGCATACGCACGAAAATGTCAGCTATACCAATTCTTTGACTATATCTGACTTGCTCTGCACGATGAGATATTTTTTGGACAATTTCGCAAATTCTAACGCAACGCTTTTAAGCTACATGAAAAATTTCAGGAACAACATTTACAACCTGAATTTGCCGTGGGCAGAATTGTTTTTCGCAATTCGATTAGACCGCCTCATTGCATACTTCGACAACAAATTCAATACAAACACGTTCTCGATATTTTACGAAACAATTTGCTATATGACGAAACGCTATACGCTGTACGAAATCAACGCTTTCACGACGATTGGCGCACTTTTCAAGGAGACTTTCGCGTATATGTTTGCGGACTGGACGCCGGGATATGACATAGACTTTTACACCGAAAGCATCAACGGCTGCTGCTCAATTTTCAAACTGTTTTTTGTCAGCATTTTGGCGACATTCAATTATAATCAATTCAACATCAACAAACTCGCAGAAAAGGTCGGAGGTAAAGTCAGAGCTTTTGACAAAGCCGAAATTTTCAACAGCGGGTTTGTTGAAATAAATTTTTAAGAAAGGCGGTAATACTATGAGCAGTATTATCAAAGACAGCGTGCGGGGCACCGACCTCATACCCATTGAGGACGTGCTCCTTGCGGAGAGCAAAATTTTCTTAACAGGTGAGGTAAACGCGGTTAGCGCGAACGCCCTTATTGAACAGCTTATGTACCTTGACAGTAAAAATTCGGGCGAAATTACCCTGTACATCAACAGTCCCGGCGGTGAAGTTATGAGCGGACTTGCGATTTACGATTTTATTAAAATTATGAAGTCGTCCGTCAAAACTGTATGTATTGGCGATGCCGCCAGTATGGCTGCAATAATTTTCCTCGCAGGTGCGAAACGTGAAATGCTGCCGCATTCGCGCATACTTATCCATGACCCCGCCTACGGTCATCTTGACGTAAGCGGCAAGAAACCTCACGAGATACAAAGAGGCGTTGACAGTTTGAATAAAGTCCGCGAAACACTCGCTGAAATCATTTCCGAAAAGACTGGTAAAAGTCTTGACGAAATCTATGAAATAACTGCCGAAGACTATTTTTTCACGGCTGATGAGGCAATCGAATTTGGTCTCGCGACTAGCATTTTCAAAGGAGGCAGTTTATGAAAAATTATCGTACCCTCGCCGATGATGTTCGCGTGTCAAACGACACGCGTCTCACCGGTTTCAACAACAATGACCTCATAATCGGCTCATCCGGCTACGGAAAAACGGGCGGTTATGTCGTGCCGAATTTGCAGAATTTAGAGGGCAGTATTGTCGTCTCTGACACGAAAGGTCAGCTTGCGAAAACGTTCAGCAAAGAGCTGAAAAATAAGGGTTACAAGGTCTACACACTGGATTTAGTAAACCCCGAAAAATCCTGCGGATACAACCCTTTGCGCGGTATCAGACGGTACAAAAACGGGAAGTACCGTGAGCAGGACGTACTGACTTTAGCCAATAATATTGTCCCGACCTTGGACGTTACCGAGCCATTTTGGGAACAAGCTGCTGCAGGATATTTGGCATTTTTAATTGCGTTTTGCCTTGAAACCTTGCCCGTTGAGGAACAAAATATGGTTTCCGTTTGCGGTCTGCACACAAGGTTCATAAAGCCAAACGGAAGACTGTCTTTCATTCAGTGGGTCGAGACACACCCGAATACTTTCGCCGCGAAAAAGTACGCAAAAACCTGCAGTGCTATGGTCGCTGAAAGAATGTGGTCGAGTATTGTTGAGTTCGCTAATCGCGCTCTTGAACCGTTCGACTTCGAGGAGGCGCGGACAATTTTCGAGAACCCCAAAAGCTTTGACATCTCAAAACTCGGGACGGAGAAAACCGCACTCTTTTTGAATGTCAGCGACACAGACAGAACGTTTGACAATCTTATCAATGTCTTTTATACACAGGCTTTACAAATACTCTGTTCGCTCGCGGATTCCAATCTCGGCGGGCGTTTGAAAGTGCCTGTAAGGATTATTATGGACGATTTTGCGGCAAGCGGGGAAATTCCCGACTTCGATAAAATTATCTCCACAATTCGCTCGCGTGACATCTCCGTAAGCCTAATTTTGCAGAGTATGACGCAGCTTGAAAGCATGTATTCCCACGCCGAGGCTGTCACAATCGTCAACAATTGCGACCATATCGTCTACCTCGGTTCGCAGGACTTGGAAACAGCCAACTTTATCGGAAATCGGATTTTCAAAACGCCCGATGAGGTTTTGTGTATTCCGAGGGATAAGGCTGTAGTTATCACTACCAGCGAAAAGGCTGTTATTGCTGACAAGATTAAGCCGTACAGTACGCTGAAATAACCTTGCATTAACTGCTGCACTTCACGGTGCGGCAGTTATTTTTTTACCAAAAAGCACAGCAAACAAAGCCGTTTTTTCACGAATTATCAGCTTGAAACTTAGTCAGCCGTTCAAAAAAACTTTGATTTTTTCTCCGTCGCGCAATCCCAGTTCATACAACTTTTCAAGCGATGTTTTATCCTTGTGCAGGGTATCAATGCCGTAAGTTTCCTCGGGTGATATTATCAGAAGTTTCCCTTGCTCCGCATATGACCGTGCCAGCTCAACGCTGCTGTTGTAGTGCTCGGCTCTCAGTCTGAATTGCTCTGCCGCTTTAGGGTACTTTTTCTGAATAAGCGATGCCAGTTTTGCGTCGCTCCCAACCTCGCGGGGTTTATCGGCGGGTTTCGTTAAGACCAGAACGACCTTGTCGCAGCCGAGTTCAAACGCTTTTTTTACGGGAACGGGGTCGCCCAAAGCACCGTCATAGTACAATTTGCCGTCCACGGGATAGGGCTTGCATACGAACGGAATAGATGACGACGCTTTAAAAATATCATAGCGATCCTGCGAAAAATCATTTTTGAAAAAATAATGCGGCTTGCCCGTTTCGGCGTCGGCGGCGATAACGCAAAATTCCATAGGATTATCCGCTATCGCCTCGTAATCCAACGGATATTCACCGCCGTGATTGCTTAACGTTCCGTAAACATAATCCATATCAATATATGATTTTTTGAAAATAAAATTACGCAGACTCGCATATTGCCAACGAGAGGCGTATTCTGTGTAAAACACATAATTCCGTCCGCGCTGACGAGCCGCAAACGAGGCTAAATTTGCGCTCCCCGCAGAAATGCCTATTCCCAAATCAAAAGTGATATTATTGTCTTGGCAGTAATCCAATACGCCTGTTGCATAAATACCGCGGTATCCGCCGCCCACGTCTATAACGCCTGTTTTCATATGCGCACTTCCTGTTACAATAAATTTAGTCGGTAAAGCCATAGCAAGCCAGTTATGTCTTTACACGCACTCATACTTAAGTTATAATGGAAGCAGTGATTGGACTGACGTTTTCTCTCTTGGGACACCACGCCCGTATTTAAGCTCGTCATCCACGCTTTCATTATAGCGTTCGTTTATGCAGGTTGAGCCAACCAATAAGTGCGCTCGCGTCACCAAACAGACTGAATAGGTAATGAGAAAAGCGTGGTTTATCCGATTACAAATTCATATTGTGTTAGGAGAAATATTTATGAACGCAGTAGGTATCGACGTTTCCAAAGGCAAAAGCACCGTTGCGGTTTTACAGCCGTTCGGAGTGGTCGTGGCAGAACCCTTTGATGTGGCTCACACGGACAGCGACCTTAAAAAGCTTGCAGACTTCATCAAAGCACTGTCCGGCGAAACCAAGGTTGTTATGGAGTACACGGGCAAATACTATGAACCGATAGCAAATGCACTCCATAACGCAGGTATCTATGTTTCCGTAGTCAATGCAAAGTTGGTACACGACTATGGCGGAAACTCATTAAGAAAAGTCAAAACCGACAAGAAGGACGCATTAAAACTTGCCTCTTACGCCCTTAACTGTTGGTGCGACTTACGTGAATATATTCCCGAAGAGGATATTCGCAAAACATTGAAAATCCTTAATCGGCAATATATTCATTACAACAAGCAGCTCGTTATGCAGAAGAATAATTTAATTTCCCTGCTTGACAGCGTTTTTCCAAAAGCAAATACATTGTTTACATCTCCTCCAAGAAAACCCGACGGTCACGAAAAATGGGTTGATTTTGTCGCTAAATTTCCTCATATTGATACGGTTGCAAAACTTTCCTTATCAGCCTTTAAAGCCAAATATCAAAGCTGGTGCAGGAAAAATAATTACAACTACAGCGAAATCAAAGCCGAAGAAATCCACAAATACGCTAAAACGCAAGTCAGCACTTTGCCTGCAAGCGACAGCGTTAAGCTAATGGTCGCACAAGCAGTAACGCAGCTTAATTCTCTGCTTGAAACTCTTGCGGCAATCAGAAACGAAATGGACAATCTCTCATCGCAGCTTCCCGAATACAATACCGTTATGGAAATGTACGGTGTGGGTACTGTTCTCGGCTCTCAGCTTATTGCCGACATCGGCGATACAAGGCGTTTTCACAGCCACAGGGCAATTACCGCTTTTGCAGGACTTGACGCTCCTCCGTATCAATCGGGAACGCTTGACGTTAAATCAAGAAGTATTTCCAAACGCGGCTCTTCCTCTTTGCGTAAAACACTGTTTCAGATTATGGTGGTTCTTATTCAGAACCAGCCCGAAAATGATGCTGTCTATCAATTTCTTGACAAAAAGCGTGCCGAGGGCAAACCGTATAAGGTCTATATGATGGCTGCCGCAAACAAGTTCCTGCGAATTTATTACGCCCGTGTAAACGAAGTTTTGAGTAAATCAAATTAATTTTTTTTGAAATATTTGTATTTTACTTAACAATTCAGACTGCCTCGTGCGGTCTTTTCGGCGTGCTTGTTTTTGTATTTGTTAATTATTTGTGAATTATCCTTTTTAGGGGTTGACTTTTATTTGCAGGTCTTATATGTAAATTTCACATTTTTTGCGAACGGAGCAAGTCTTTTTACTGCCAAAGTTATTCCGCATATTTGCCGCGCCGTTAATTCAAGTATATACCAAAAACATCAGCTTGTCAATACTTTTGTCTTACGCGTCGGTTACGGTGCTTAAATGCCTGCGGTAAAACGGGTACAATGACGCGGTTATGCGGTTACTCCAATTATAATATGAGCCGCTCTTTGTGCGGTGTTGCCTTAAATATCAAACAAATCATCGACCGAAACCAGCACCGTTCCGTCTTTTTCGGCTCTCTCACGCACGGATTTCGTATATCCGCCTTTGCTGAAAAGATAAAAATATCTTTTTTCGGGCTTTGTAAATATTTCGGAAGCGCAAATTAAATCGTCATATTCTTTCATATCAAATGCGGAATTTTTAAATTTGCACTCGCAGAAAATTGCCGAATTGCCGCTCTTATTAAGTGCCAAAATATCAATATCGTCCTGCTTTTTTGTATGCGGATTTGCGCCCCACCACCTGCCGATGCTGTGCGGAACAAAAGGCAATTTTTTAATTTTGGCAAGCCTTATCATATATTGCAGACAAATATTTTCAAAAATTCCGCCCATATATGAGGGTAGCTCCCGCATAATTTCTTCAGCCGCTTCGGGGGCATCCAAAAGCTCATAATAACTCATATTTGAAAATATAAATTTGTACCAAAACAAATAATAATTGTCAGCAATTTTATACAAGCTTTTTTTGGACGAATCGCCGTCCCCGCAGGGCGTAACTCGCTCTATTAATTTTATCGAACGCAGGGTATTTATATATTTTGAACACTTCTGATTTTCCTCGTGAGTTTTCAGCGAAATGTCGTTCAGCCTGCTTGCGCCGCCTGCAATTGCCTCAAAAATACTGTTGTACACGGCAGGTTCGCGCAGTTCCATTTTAAGCAAAAGCTGCGGTTCGTCCTTTAAAAACGCGCCTGTTCGTATTATCTGTTCGGCAATATTTTTTTTAATTGAAACCCTGTCGCTGAACGCGTTTAAATAACAGGGAATACCGCCGAGTATACCGTACGCCAAAAGCTTGTCAGTATTTGAGTATTTCGGAAAAAACAAAGAACTGTCATAATAATCAAACGGCAGCACTTCAAGCTGCCCCGTGGAACGCCCGTACAGCGGACTTTTATATCCCATGATTTCGTTTTCCATAAAGCTTACGCTCGACCCGCAAAGAATTAAAAAAATATTTTTTTCTTTCCAGCTATGGTCAATGGTGTGCTGCAATATGCTTTTTACGGACGGATTTTCCCCTGCAACAAACGGAAATTCATCAATTATTAAAACAAGCTTTTCATCGGCAGATTTATTGCTAAGGTATTGAAAAGCCGTCTGCCAGTTTGAAAACGTCCCAAAATAATTTTCATTAAAATGCTTTTGTACTGATTTTGAAAAATCCTCAAGATTAAGCGCATCATTTTTTTCCTGCGCCGAAAAGAAAATGGTCTTGTGATTTTTTGCAAATTCGCACAGCAGGGAAGTTTTCCCGACGCGCCTGCGACCGTACATAACAAGAAACTGAAAGCCCTCTCTGCCGTACATATCTTCAAGCAAAGCAAGCTCCGATTTACGTCCTATAAACATATCAACGCCTCCAATTGAAATTATTTACTGAATTACGATTATTATACTCCAAATTCAGTAATTTGTCAAGAGGGCGCGCGATAATTTTTATTTTATTTACGGTAAATTTCAACCCCGTATTTCCCGTAAAATTCCTCAATATTGGCATTATTTCTCACAAGCTCGGCATAGTGCAGTTTTTTATCGGCGGGACTGTAAAACCCGATAGTTTTCTCACCCGTGCAAATGCTTGATTCAATTTTTATATCCTCGGCGGTGAAACCGTCGGGAATGGGCAAAATCTTATTTTTATTTTTCAAAATTATCACCTGCCTTTAATCAACATTATCCCACGCCTCGTCGAAATAATCCTCGGCGTCCTCAAAGTCCCAGAAATCGTCCTCGTGGTCATCATAAAAATCCTCAACATCGTAATAATCATAAACGTCAAATTCATCATCGGGGTACACTTTCTTTTTCTTTGTTGTAACAACGCGCGGCTTAGTTGTTACTGCCGGCGCTGTTGTTACCGCAGGCTGATTATTTGGAACTTCCTTTTTTCTTTCCGCGTCAAGTCTTGCCTGCTCCCTTTTGTATTCCGCATAAGCCGCCTCGCAAAGCGGTCTTTCATTTGCAATTTCTTCGGCAAATTTCCCGCTGTAATTTTCCGGTATTTCCTTCAAACATCTGTATGCGTTATAAGCGTCATTATCTTTGTACTTCATATAATACGCATATGAATATAAATATCTTCCGTCTTTATAATCATTAATATTAAAGTCCCATAAAATTGTCCCTGCTTTAGTGTACTCGCCCTGCTCTATCAATTCAATAGCTTTGTTGTAATCTCTGTAATTTGAATATACTTCTTTTACATCAAAAATAATTCCCAACAGCAGTAAAAGTCCCAAAACAACAGCCGTAATAAGCCATATCGGAGTTTTGGTTCTGTTTTCATTATTCATTGAAAATCCTCCTGTATATATCAGCAAATCAAACTAATTGCCGAGTAAATATAAAATTAAAACAATCGACCATATAATTGCATTTGCCTTTAAAAGTCCCTTAAGTTCATCTGCTGTAGGCGGCGGACTGCTGCGATATGTTTTTGACGGCGGAATATAATCGGACTGTATCTCATCTTCATCATTGTCATTCATAACGTCCTGATAAATTTGATACTCAATAAAATCATCGGCAAAATCTTTTTTGCCGTCGTGATTCCAATCAAAAAAAGCCATATAATCACCTCACCGATAATTTTCCAAAATCCCACAAAGCTGATCCCTATAACGGTTTTTAAGCTCCTCGGGAGCAATAATTTCCGCGTTTGTTCCGAACATAAAAAGCCATGAGAAAAACGGCTGTTCCGCCCTGACATTCACCCGCACAAAAAAATGCCCATCGCCATCGGGGACGATAAAAATATCCTTTCCAAAACGGTCGAAAACGATATTCACAAGGTCGTTTTTAAACCGCAATTTAACCTCTCGCACCTCGCCGCTGAACATTGAAAACGTCGAATTCATATACTCCGCAATATTAAAATTTGCGGGCTTTTTCACAATAGGCGCGTCAAGAATTGCAATTCCGTCCATTCTGTCAACGCGGAAATTTGAAATTCCGCCGTATTTTTCATAAAACGCAATCAAATAATATCTTTCGTCGTCCCAAGTCAGCGCGTACGGCGAACAAATCCGCAAACCGTCCCTGTATTTTTTTCTTTTTTCAATATTATAATCAAAATATTTAAAGGAAATTTGTTTTCCCTCCGCAATCGCGCGGTGTATCACATCAACGTTTATGTAAATCCGCTCGTTCATTGATTTTACGCGGTTTGCAACATAAACCTGCCTGTGAATTTGTTTTGCCTCATAAACACTTGAAAGTCCCTCGATTTTTTTCAAAAGCTGGTTGGACTTTTTCACGGTCAGAAACCGCGACGAACAAACCGCGTCTGCAAGCAATTTCAGTTCGGGCAGTTCAAAATCACGGCTCGCAACAAAATATCCCGACGCTCCGCCTTTGAGAGAAACCACGTCCAGACCGAACGCCCGCAGCGCCTCAATATCTTCATAAAGAGCCTTGCGAGCTGCGGAAATCCCGTAACTTTCAAGCCGCTTAATAATTTCGGGCATTGTTATGGAATGTTCCTCATCGGTCTGTTCCAAAAGTATTTTATATAAGTACAAAATTTTCAAACGTTGGTTCGCGTTTTTTACATTGTCGGACATTTTATCACCGCCTTACAATTATTGTACCATAATAACCGTAAAATTGCAACTGTTTATTTTGATTTCTTTTTCCCCGAAACCTTAACCTTATTTTCGGATTTTTCCTCATTGGAATTTTCAACATCGTCCTTGTCAAGAACAAGCGCGATAACCGAGCTGTGGGTAATAAACATAGTCCTCGCGTAAGCGTAATCGTCGATTTTGTCATAAAGCCGCCCCGCGCTTATAGTGCCCTGAAATACGGTGTTTGTGCTGTTTGCAACGTACCCGATTTTCTCAATAAACGGCAGAAAAGCGCAAATTGCCTCGTTGTCATAATCATTGTCGGGTTCTTTGATAATTTTAAAAATACGTCCGATTTCAAAAGGCTTTTTCCCGTAATAGTGGTTAAGCCCCGTTATCGTAATAAAATATGCGTCCTGCATAAAGCACACCTCGCTTTTTAGTTTATATATCTATTATAGCATATATAGGTGTGTCGTTTTCAGGACAACTGGTTTCGCTTATGTTACACCATTTTTTTAACAGCATTAATCAAATTCTCAATATCTTCCGCCATAATATTATCGCATCCCCAACTAATCCTGACCGCACTTTGGATTCTGTTAATGTCAAATCCCATTGTTTCAAGCACATGACTTGACTCATAATTCCTCGAATTACAGGCAGAACCGTTTGAAATTCCGCAATAGTGCTTTGTTGCAAGCATTAACGCTTCTGAATTTACGCCTTTAAAAGAAACATTTATTGTATTTGGAATACAATAATCGCAATTTCCGTTGATTTCATACTCGACACCTGATTTACTAAGCATCGACATAATTATATTCTTATTATGCTTATATGCTGTTTCATTTGATTTATAATCGGCTAATGCAATTCTGCAAGCCTCACCGAATCCCGCGATTAAAGCTGTAGGCAGCGTTCCCGGACGAAGTCCATGTTCTTGACTGCCGCCAAACATTATTGCAGATACCGGAGGCAGCTTGTAACGTTTTTTTCTAAGTACAAGAGTACCTATTCCTTGCGGTCCATACATTTTATGTGCGCTTGCAGAAAGCATATCATATTTGACCGATTTTAATTCATCAACAAGCTTTCCGAACGATTGAGCGGCATCAATATGAAACAGTACACCAATTTTATTCAGTTTTTCGCCTATCAAATCTACAGGCTGAATTATGCCTGTTTCATTATTAACGTGCATCACGCTGACTAAAAGAGTATCATCACGAACTTTGTCAAGCACTTTCTCAGCATTTATACGTCCAGATTTATCGGGATTAATATATGTTATTTCAAATCCTTTTTCAGACAAATATGATGTAGGTTCGAGAACAGCCTTATGTTCAATTGACGTGGTTATTATATGCCTTTTGCCGCACTCAAACGCATACTTTTGCAATCCGAGTATAGCAATATTATTGCTTTCAGTTGCTCCGCTTGTAAAGAATACCTCGTCTTTTTTCACTCCAAGTAAATCAGCAACCAAAGAGCGAGAGTTTTCAACTATCTTTCTTGCATTATCACCAAAATCATGAGTACGGCTGTCTGCATTACCGTAACTGTTTTTATATACATCTGTCATAACATCAAGCACCCGTTTATCAACAGGCGTTGATGCATTATAGTCAAGGTAAATACTCATCACATTTCCTCCAAAGCCAAATCAAGCAAATCTTTTATATCCTTAATCAAATTGGTTCCGCTAAGATAACCGATACCTCTTTCAAGATGCAGCTTAAAATATTTAGTCAGAACTTCGCTGTCATTGCCTAAATTATTATCACGGCACCATGCCTTTATAAGCGCCTCATATATTTCATGATACTCTCCTGCAAATGTAAGCCAAGACATCTCAACGTTGCTGTCGGAAGCAATCTCAATATCCGTGGGAATGGTTCCTTCCTTTAAAGAATAGCAAAAAGCCCACCTGCACAGCACATTCCAGTTTTGTATTCCCGTTTTTCCTTTTAAGCGCGACAGCTTGTCCTTTGCCGCGCTTGATAAACGAATCTGCTTTATTATCATTGAATTACCCCCTTAAAATAGCCTTCTTCTATGGTGGAACACTTTGTTTCGTCATTATAAATCAAGGTAAATTCATTCCCGATACAGCTTTTTAATTCTTCATAACAAACAGTGTCTATCTCTGAATCTGTAGACAAAACAATCGTCTGCTCGCTTGCTTTCGGAAAATATTTTTTTATAAGAGCTTTTCGGTGCTTTGAATCAAGACGCGCAAGAGGCGTATCAATAATAACCGGTAATTTTTTTCGTGAACATATTGCAAGAGCCCAAAGCATTGAAATTACCATTAACTGTTTTTCTCCGGCAGACAGTGAGCTTTTGGGAATTTCATTTCCGGATTTGTCGATAAAAGTATAGTCCAATGTTTCAAAATCCATATGTACCTTGTAAATAAAATTTCTTTTTCCAAAAAGAGTAGTGCATCGTTCCGTCATTGTCCTTGCAAGCTCATCGACTTTTGATTTTTGCAATTCTATCTTATATTTCTGGACAGCAGTTTGTGCCATAAGGGCATACTGTCCCAAACGCACCTTATCATCTTCACGTTCAATTACCTTAAGTGAATGTTCCACACACCTGTTAAATTCAGATGTTGCCCTGATGCAATCGCCGTTAATTGAAACACGCTCTTTATTCTTATTGTCAAGCTGCACCTGAAACTCAATTTTTTTATTTTCAAGTTCGCAAATCTTTTTATAAATTCGTTGGATTGCCTTTTCATCAATATCAATAGCAAGATAATTGTCTATTTCATTCAGTCTTTTTTCAATGTTATCAAGCGTAATTTTTGCTTTTTTATAACTGTCCGCTGAACTGTCAAGCAAAGAAGATTTCAGCATATTTGCCTGAAAATAACCGCTCTCAGATAAATCATATATCATATCTACTTTTGCTTTATCTGTTTCCGACTTGATGAAACCGACAAATTCAGATATTGCGTTTTTAGCAGATTTATTATTTTGATTATATTGGGAATATAAATCTTCAATTTTGCTAACAGCTGTCTGCATTGTATAGCTTTCACGTTCCTTTGCGGCTTGTGCAGCAATTTCGCTTATCATTGACTTAACAAGAACAAGGGGGAGTTCCGCTGATGCCATTTCTACAAATTCAGAACGAAGCTGTTCGGCTTTTCCGCCTAAATTACCACGTTCTGATAATAATGCCCTTGATTGGTCAGCAATATTTCCACCCTTGGCTTCAAATTCCTCTCGCTTTTTTTTCAAATTATTTTCCGTATTTTCAAGGTTTTTATTTATTTTTGTTATTTCATTATTAATTTCATCAAGCAGTGCCTGCTTCGTTTCTTTTATATCACGCAGTTCATCTAAATGTGCGGCATTGTAACCTTCCACATTTTCGTCATGCAGTTTTTTCTGAATTCGTCCCAAATCTAAATCAAGAATATCAAGAACATTGATGCCAAGAAGCGTTTTAATTGAATTTTTCATTTGAGGACTTGTTTCACCTTCGGCTAATTCAGCTATCTTTTCACCGTCGAAAAAAAAGAAATTTGCAAGTGCACTCGGCAGAATACTTTCAATAAACATAGTCCAGTTTTGGGTAAGAAATTTATCTTCCATACCATTTTTATATACGACAATTTTATCGTGTATTCTGGAACTGTTTCCGTTCCATACTCTTGTTATTATATATGTATTATTGTCATTTTCTTCGTTCATATCAAACTCAAGCGTTACAAAGCTTTCAAGAGTTTCATCGGCAATATTAATATGTGCACGAAGATATTCTCCATATGTCTTATAACTGCTCTCACTTACAGAAAACGAGTTTGCGCCGTAAAGCGCAAGCAATACAGCTTCGAGGAATGTTGTTTTTCCTCTGCCGTTCATACCGCCTATCAAAGTGACTTTTTTGCTCTTCCTTTTAGATGAAAAGGAGAAAATATTATCACCGGCATAAACGCCGAAATTATGAAGTAAAAGGCTTTTAATTATCATTATATATCTTCCTCATTAAGTTCTTCTTCGGTTTCGGGTAAAATACCTTCCAAAGCACGTTCGTCATATTTTCCGCCCATATTTTGTTTGCGGTTGATACGGTCGTAGTAATAATCGCGAGCGTCTTTTTCGTTCTTGTAGAAATTCTGCTTTAACGTTTTTTCGAGCAGTTCCATAATACCCTTTCTGTTATTCATAGAATTAGATTTGCTTTCTATGTCAATAAGCGTGTACATAAGCTCAAAAAGCTGTTCTTCTCCATTATTATCCTCGGCTCTGCATACTTCTTTAAGAATATCCCATTCCGGCTTTCCGTAAGAACTGACCTGCATCAAAGAATTATCTGGAAACGGCACACCCATAACACGTTCATAAATACGCGGCAGTTCATCGTCAAATTCATGCTTTTCGTTTACCCATATTTTGCGGATTTCCACAAGCTCGGGTATCGTTATAAGCTCAAGCTTTGAAAATTCTTCCGGACCGTTTTGATTTATTTCAAGCTGTATTTGTAGCAGCCTTTCAAGCCATTCTGACCTTGTGGCTTTATTATATGGTCCGTGATTAAGCCGTCCGTGACATCCTTGAAGATAACCGCCCTTTCGCCTGAAATCACGCCTGCTGCGGTCCTCTTGCTCATTTCCGATAAAATTTCTGAATTCGAGCAGAGGGGTCATCCACTCCTTTTCCGAATCATTAGCTATCATAGCTTCCATTGACTTGTCCTGTTCGACCATTGTGCAAACCCAGCAACCAAATCTGCTTTTTCCACAGCTTGGAAGTCCCGCTTCAACCATCATCGGACATTCTCCGTCCTCAGTAGCGCCCTTGTACATAGTCAGCAGGTCATTGTTGTCATATCCCCAAGGATTTTTATACTGCATAAGAAATAACCAGACATCATTATTATTCCAATTTTCAAGAGGTGAAAAAACGAGCTCGTTCGCAAGCGTAGGATTTGGACTTAAAAGCTCACGAACACGACGCTTTTCATAATAAGCCATAGTCTTTGCCCTGTTAGCGCTTTCTGATTTTCGCGTACCGAGAACAAGTATAATCTCTCCATGACGTGCAATACATTCTTTTATAAAATCATTAACGGGACGGATTTTCAGTCTGTCCGTACACCACCTGAAACGCTTTCTCGGGAATGGATACCCTCTGCCAAGTAAATTTACCCAAAATGTATTATCATATTTAGGCGTAAGTCTGTGAGTAACAAAAGGGAGTCCCTGAGCCTCAGCGGCTTCGTCCATTTTTTTAAGAGAATTTTCTGCCCATTTTGCCACAACCGGCGACTCAACAAGAGTATCCGTGTTGATAATATGTACGGTTTTTCTCAGTTTTTCCGCCGGAAGCGCAGACAAGGAAAGCCACACTAACTGTAATGCAGCCGTACTGTCTTTCCCTCCGGAATACCCTATTATCCATGGAATTTTATCGGCAAGATACAGGTTTCTTATAGTTTCCTGCATACCGTCAATAATATCCTTTGTCAATGTTGTTTCATTTGTTTTGCACGACTCACACTCAGCCATAGAATATCCTCATTTCTTAACCACATTTCAGATACGGGGCAATTTCATTAATGAATCTGTAATACCGTTGGCAAATGATGACCTTATATAAACATCACCATTTAATGCCATTGTCGGTACAAGAAATGTATCGCTGTTTGCAAGATAGATTTTCAAATCAGAATTACTCTTCAAATAGCTGTACAAATCAGTAACGGCATACACATTGAATGCTGCTCCGTTACTGATTCCAATACCAATAATATCACGCGGATTATTGGAACTTTCAGCGCCTTGTTTCATTAATATATTTACTGCAATCATAACTGCCTCCTTAATTTTGCAGCAGTTCGTCACAGCAAAGCTGCCAATAGCCGACAAAAACTATTGACAAATTCTAAAAAACGTGGTATAATATATCTTGTTTGGATTTGCAGGATATATTTCTGCTGCCACAGAGCATTGGCGAGAACCAGTCGTCAATGCTCATTTTTTATTTGATTTTAATTTATCTTCCTTGATTTGCTCCTCTTTAGACAAAGGAATATCAAGCAATTGCTTTATCTTATTACAAATAAGAGTTACAGCGTTTTCACTTGATAATACTTTACCGAAATCGCCGATAACACGCCCTCCCCAATCGTCAAGATTATCTCTTGACCAGTTAATTTTTTTCAACTTTTTTAATGATTCAGACATATTTATATCAGGATTTGTATAATAATACGCCCCAAGTATTCCAAACGCAAGTATAGTAACATTTAAACAAAGTACATAATTCTGACGCAAATCCATTTTTGAAATTTGTTTGTTCATAAGTTCCTGCCACTCTATAATGTTTTCTTCAATATTACACCAAAATTCAAGCAGGAACTTACCGTCTGATTTAGTCACTCCTTGCTTTATTATTTTCCGATTTGCCTTATATATGTTGTTAAGCGTAATAAGCTTTGATGAATTTTTACCCAAATTATCCTTTTCCTTATCGGTATATTGATTGAAAAATGGAATTTGTGCAATTACCTCTTTGGTAACAACCGCAAGCTCATCTCTTGAATCATAAAGCGTTGAAATTGAATTTGACGTTTTAACAGCATGCTTGTTTAAATCGGTAAACATCTGCTGGCTTCGTTCCAAACCTTTATCTTCGAAAAAGACTACAGAGATTGTTTCGTCTCCCAGTGTCCGGTCTTCTTTCAAAGCCTCTTCAATAGCAGCCTTGCGGTGCTGACCGTCATTTACCAGAAAAATCGTATTCATATCAACTTCAAGTATGCCTATATCGCCGTCTTTATCGTAAGGGCAAAAATCATATTTCCCATCAATAGACGCCGAAAGAGCTGAAAATACATACGTTTCTCGGTTATCAAGGATATAATCTCTTATAGCAGGAATGCGAGCCTCGTTTAAGCGTCTCTGCGCCCTGAATTCGGGACTTACTGTATCCGTATCGGTAATAAACAGCTTAGACAGTATTTTAAGCGGCACCATTGAAACATAATACTCTCTTCCTGCCTGTTTTCCTTTAACAGCAG
>JAMPAO010000032.1 GCA_023667165.1 Ruminococcus sp.
CCTGCGCCCTCTCCCGCGCCTGCGCCCAAGCCTGCACCCGCGCCCGCTCCCAAGCCTGCTCCGAAGCTCAACAACAATAACTTCGGTTTTGATCTGAGCGAGATCGAGAAGATGGCTAAGGCTATCGAGGCTGACGCGTCCAAGCACAAGGCGGCTTCTCCTGCGGACGATTACGACGGAAACATCGATCCCAAGAAAGTAAAGCTCTCCGATATGGGTTGATAAATATATGCTTATACCGCAGCCGCCCCGGCTTTCGGGGCGGTTGTTTTTGTATTATCGTGATAAACTAACGCCCCTTATTTCAAGGGGCGTTAATGCTATTCCTGTCTGACGGAGCTTAGGATATAATATCCTCCTCCGTCCCGTTTTCTTAGGGTAAATACCGTTGTCTGCTTCGGGTCAAGGCACATACTGTCGTTGTATTCTTCTACGGTAACATAGGCAAGATCCCCGTCATAGACGGTGTTTGATATGAGATAATTGTCGGGCGGTGCGATCCCCATTCCCAAAAGGTAATATTTATCGCTTGCTTCGTCGTAATATACGCTTTGCCGAGGAAGCTCCGCCGAGCTGCCGAAAGCGTGCTCTGCCGCCTGCATGAGCCGTTCGTAGGTCAGTCCCCCGAACTGCCGTTCCTCAACCGAAAGTCCCGACGGTTCGCCGCTGTAAAGAAGATAGAAAAGCAGCATTTCCTTGTCTATATCGTCGGGAGAGCCGAACTCCGTTTCGCCCCTGCAATAATACAGGAAATCATACACGGTGTATTCGGGGGTGCGGTCTGCGGTATCGCGGACTTCGTTTAACGCCCTTGCGTGATACTCATATTTGTCATAATCGCATATTCTTGTGATACGCGCAAGATTCGACAGATATACGTTTCCTATCTCCACCGCAAGCTCGTTGCGGCCGTTCTTAAAGGGGCGGGGATCGGAGCTGTTCAGATCAAAGGACAGCTTGTAGACCTCTGTTGCGGAGCTGCCGTATTCACGGGCGCGTTCCCAGGAAACGTTCTCAAATACGCTGATATTTCTCATTACCTGCCATTTTGACGGAGGATATTTATTTTCCTCGCTGTAAACCAGGCTGTCCATTACCGTAAGCATCCGTCTGTCGCCCTGCTCTATCTGATTTGCGAATTTTGAAACTATATATTCTCCCAATCCTCCCGCTGACACGGCGAGAGCGTCATTGTAAAGCTGCGCTCCCTTGGAAGTCATGGTGTAAAGTCCCTTTCTGCCCCCGTTATCCTCAGCCTCCACCCTGTCGCCGCTGTAAAGCCGCAAAAAGGCGAATTCTCCGCCGATATAGAATACCGTTTCGTAAATAAGCTCGCTTTTTTCGGGATATGCAGCAGGCTCCGTATATACCGCCGTTCTGAGCTCCGTACGCAGACGTTGGAGCAGCTCGCCCACGGGATAGATATCGTCGGTTATACTCGGATACCACTGTACAGCCTCGCCGTTTTCGTACCTTACCGTACGGGCGTCGTTACCGGGCGTTGTTCTGTCGGAAACGTTAATGCTTTCAAGGGAGGTAAAGGCTCCGCCGGAGCGTGCGTGCATTATCTCCCGCAGATAGGAGCTGTTTTCCACTGTATAGCGTACCTCCGCAGTCTGCCCTCCCTCGGTGACGGTATCGTAAAATACGCCGCCATCCGTCCAAAGTCCGCCGCTGACGGCAACGCCCTCGTTAAAGTCTTTCACATTGCCGTTTATGTCCGAATACGCAAGGGGAGTGAGAGAGGACATATCCCCTATGAGGTAGAAATACGCCCTGTTCATGCCGTTCCCCTCGGGAATGCTGAAGATTATGTTTATGGGATAAAGTCCGTTCATTTCGGTGAATTTAAAGCATTCGGAAACGTCAAGTCCCTCCATTTCAAGCTCCGTGACCGGCAATACTGCGCGGCTTACGGCGGCGCCTCCGATCGTGGACAGCCGCAGGGAATATTCGCTGCCGCTTTTTACAAGATCGAGTATAAGCGGGTCGCCGAGTCCGGATACCGAACGGCTGTACAGCACCTCCGAGGGCAGTCCTTCTTCGACAACGGGTATGTCCTCCGGTTCCGCGCTTTCGTCAAGGCGGAACATAAAAAAACTGATCGGGTTTAAGCTGTTGCTTTCGGGATCGTAGCTGAACGAAGCCCGCATACGGGCAAGCTTATAGCTGCCGCCCTCAGCTTGGCTTATAATATCCGTTATCATATAAAGTCCCGCGCCCTCTTTGGCGCCGAATATGCATTCCGCTTTTTCCGCAGGTACCGCCTCCGACAGAGGTAAGCTGCCGTCTTTGTATTCTATAGAGTACTGCTCCGCTGCGGCTCTTGCCGCCTCGATGTTGACGGGTATCTCCTCGCAGCTTTTTCCGTCGATAACGTATACAAGCGGTTCTTCTCCGCCCTCGTCGATGATCGCAAGGTCATAGCTTCCGTCGTGGGTAAGATCGAGTATTCTTGTGCGGATATGCCCCATATCCCCCTGCTGTTCTATACGCACGGATCTTTTATAATCTCTGCTGTATACGAAAAGAACGGGGGAGTCAAAGGAATTTTTTACGAGCACAAGGTCGAGAAGAGCGCCCGATGGGTAAAATTTTGCCCCTCCGCTGTCGGATACGACTGCGGTGAAATTGTCAAAATATTTTACGGTATTGTCCTCGTATTTGGTTATAAAAGGATTATCGCCGTCGGAGGAGAAATACATTCTGCCTGCGGGGGACAGCTTTTCTCCGTCATACTCCAGTCTGATATAGATAGCTTCTATACTGCTTACAGAATGGGAGTACTCCTCGCAGTAAACGGAAATGGGGGAGCAGCAGTAAAGTCCGCTGTAAGTTGAGCCGTACATATGCCCCCAGCTAAAGTAAACGCTGCCGTCGCTGTTTTTGCGCAAGGTGCAGCCCTCGGGGAAAAATTCGCTGACCGCTCTGGAGGTCCTTCCGCCGATGTTTATATCGAACAGATCGCCGTTGGGAACAGTTTCCTTTACGGTAACGCCTTTTATCATACCGTCTATGGCTTCCTCGTTAATGGGTATCTCTCTGAATGCCGCAGCGTCGAACACCTGCATGGGGTGTTCGGTCACACCTGTGCCTGTGATGCGGGTATCGAGTATCATTTCTGGGATATTGTCCCCCGTAACGTCCTTCAGGCTTATTGAAGCAGAAAAGGGACTGTACATTATCTCCGTCAGCTCCTCATAGCCGCCGTCCTTATCCCGTCTTATATAACCGTCCCCTTTGTCCTGTCCTTTGGGAACGAAGATGTAAAGCTCCGTTTCGGGGGAGCGTATCTCATAGCCGTCCGATACCTCGGAAGCCGTAAAGCTGCCCATATCGAAGTGTTCCAGAAGCGCGCTTCTTATATGGTCCTCGCTGTTTTGGGCAGTGATGTACCTGCTTACGGCGTACTCCTCCGATTCCCCGAAGATACCGTTTTTCAGCGTATATGTAACATTTACCTCCATATGGGGAACTGCGCCGGTATTTTGGAAATCAAAGGAGGCGTAAAGACTGAAGCTCGGGGATCCGGGGTCAAGGTCGATCACGCGGCTTGCATTGCCCGACGTTTCCTGCCTTTCCTCACCGTTAAAGCGGTACGCCTTTACGGAGCAGAGTACGACCTCCGCCTTTACCCTGCCGAAGCGGTACCTTTCGCTGTCGGTTTCAAGGGAGATATTATAGCACTCATCCAGCCGTCTTCCGTTCATATCCTCGATATTTTCCGCTTTAAGGGCGACAGTTCCCGCTGCTCCGTCCTTATCGGAAATATACTTTATATCGCCGTTTCCCGAAACGGTCAGTCCGATGTCCTCTCTCGCTCCCGTGCCGAATACCAGCGCGCACACGGCTATGACCGCAATACCTGCCGCCGCAGTCCCCATACGCAGCCTTTTTGCGGAAAGCACCGCTTTGATACGGCTTTTTATATCGCTTTCTCCGAAGCCGGAAAGCAGTGAAAGCCGATGGCTGCCGCTGCTGTGCCGGGCGGCGCATTTGAGCAGGCTTTGAGCGTATTCTTTCCGCGAGCCGCTGTCCAAAGCAGCCGTTACGGATTCGTCGCAGTGTCTTTCGGCGTCCTTAAGATAACAGTATCTGCAAAGCCAGACTACGGGATCGTACCAGTTAAGGGCGCATATGATAAGGGTCGCGGCGTTCCATAAGGGATCCGCGTGATATATATGGGTAAGCTCGTGAGCTATAATGTGGCTGAGCGAACGGTCGTCATATTCGTCCTCACGGGGAAGAATGATCTTTGGGAAAATTATTCCGAATACCGCGGGAGTGGTTATATCTCCGGACACAGCCTTTATCCTCTTTGCGTTAAGGCGCTTTGCTTTCGCGAAATCACGTATAATGCCCGAGATATTCCCGTTTTCCGTTTCGGGGAAGCGGGAAAATCTCACGGCGCACAGAATATATGCGCCTGCGGCGGCGGCGGTCAGCATTACCGCGACCGCAAGGTAAACGCTGCGTATTATCTCGGAAATGTCTGTGCCTTGCGGCGGTGTTTCTTCATTTTCCCCAATGGCAGACGCGTTTTTTTCGGCATTGATATTATCCGGACGCTTTTCCGCCGCGTCTGCGGTGCGAATATTATCCGTGCTGTCGGAAACGGCGGCGGGGGACGTGCCGTCCTCACGATAGGCGCTGCTGTAAACCGTGCCGTCAGGTGCGGCAGGCGCGCCCGCAAGCAGCTCGCCGTCGGATACGGGCGGGGGAGCGGTCGTATTTTCCTCCTCCGAAACTGCCGCGTTCCTGTTCTCCGCAAGGTTCATCACCGAGGTGACGGAGGGAATATTCACGGGCAGGGCGAATTTTATAAATATCACGGCCCAAAGCACTCTCATTACTCTGCCGCTGACCCTTTTGCCCATGACGGATCTGAAAACAAGTCCCGCAAGTCCCAGCAGAGCCGAGGTTATTATAACGGACAGAATATCCATATCGTTTTTCTCTCCTTTCCGCAGTATTTGCCGGCGGCTATTTGTCCTCGCTCATCTCGTCGATAAGCTCTCTAAGCTCCCGAAGCTCCTCCTCGGTGAGCCGTTTGTCCTTGATAAAGCCGGACACCAGCAGCTTTGCCGAGCCGCCGAAAAGACTGTTCAGCAGACCGTTTGTTTCCTTTTTCCGCATTTCCTCCCGCATTACCAGCGCGCGGCATATGTAACGGGGTTCCGTGCGTTCTATTGCGCCTTTTTTTATGAGCCGCTCAATGAGGGTATAGACCGTAGGCTTGCGCCAGCCCTTGCTTTCCCCCAGCCGGGCGGCTATATCAGCCGCTTCCGCGCTGTTGCCGCTGTCCCAGATGACGTTCATGATGGCGATATCGTTTTCGCTCAGCTTCATTTAATGATCTTCCTTTCGCTCAATGTATCAGACCTCCTCGGAAACTTCCGAAGCGCCGCCTGACTTGCCGTTTTGTTGTCATGCTTTGCCCGTTTTCCTTGTAATACACCAAGTATTCCTGCGGAAAACGGACTTTGCCTGACAACAAAATTGCTGCGTCATTCGGCACTTCTCCGGTTTCCGAGGAGGTCTATTCTACATTTGTGTAATCATTATACAACAGTAGAATGGGTTTGTCAATAGACAGTTGTAAAATACTGCGTTTTTCACAAACCCGTTCCTTATTTTTTGGGATATATGAATAGGAATGCCTAAGATATTCATTATTTGTTTATATTATATAAATTATATATTAACCATAAACCCTCCGCTATGCTGTATAATATATAAAAGCCTGTTCATAGGCGGGCAGATATATGGGATCGATTTGTGAAAAAAGCATACAACCGTGTTTCATTTTACTTTCAGTTTGTTTTCACATAATTTACACAAATACGGGGTATCATATATAATGTACCCGAAAGGGTACAGGTTTCATTTCATGCTTTTGGCAAAGACTGTGTTTACCCCTCACGGCTTTGCCGAAAGAATCCCCCAAATTTATGTATACTGCGGAGTTTTTTACCCCGACTCCGCAGTGAAAATCCCCCATAATCCTATATCATGATCTTGCCCTTGAAACACGGTTCGTTTTATGTTTCAAGGGCATTTTTTTGTATGCTTTTTTCTAAAAGGAGTTTTGTTATGGAATATGCGGCGATAGTGTTTTTGCTTGCGCTTTCGGCTTTTTTTTCTGCGGCGGAAACATCCTACTCCTCCGTAAGCAAGATAAGGCTTAAATCCGAAGCTGCAAACGGCAGCAAAAAAGCCGAAAAGGCTCTTGCCATAGCCGAGGATTTCGACAGGACGCTTACGGTCATACTTGTGGGAAACAATATTGTGAATATACTTTCCGCGTCGCTGGGCACGGTGATATGCACGCGGCTTTTCGGCGCAGGCGGCGTAGGTATAGCCACCGGCGCGATGACGGTTCTGGTGCTTATATTCGGAGAGATACTTCCCAAAAGCATGGCTAAAGCCAACGCGGAGAAATGCGCTCTTTTACTGTCGTCCCCTCTGAATTTTTTTATAATCGTGCTTTCTCCCGTGGCTGCGGTGTTCGGCGGTCTGCGGCGGCTGGCGTCGAGGCTGAGCAAAGGCTCCGCCGCGCCTTACGTTACCGAGGACGAGCTGAAATATATCATTGACGAGATCGAGGAGGAGGGCGTGCTGGAGGAGCAGGAAAGCGACCTTGTCCGCTCTGCGCTGGAATTTGACGATAAAAGCGTTTCCGAGGTGCTGATCCCCAGGGTGAGGATCACTGCGGTGGAAAAGAACGACAGCATTGAACATATCAGAGAGGTATTTTTCCGGGACAGATATTCGCGTATGCCCGTATACGAAAAAAGCATAGACAATATCATCGGATTTATCCATGAGAGAGATTTCTTTAAGCTGACCGTCAGCGGCAATGCCCGCAGCATTGAGCCTATCATACATGAACTGATATATATAACCGAGTTTCGTACCATTTCCGAGGTCCTTTCGCGGATGCAGAAGGAAAAAATACACATGGCGATCATCAAGGATCAGTACGGCGGAACGTACGGTATGGTCACAATGGAGGATCTCATAGAAGAGCTGCTGGGCGAGATATACGACGAAACGGACGAGGAGGACGATTCCTTTACGGAGCTCGGTCCCGGCGAATACGAGGTGGCGGCGGAGCTTAATCTCCGTGATTTCGAGGAACGCGTCGGCGCGGAGGAGAACGCGATCACGGGAGAGAGCTACACCGTCGGCGGCTGGGCGCTGGAGCTTTTCGGACATATACCGAAACCGGGCGAAAGCGCTGCCGACGGGAAATTCATCCTGACGGTGCTTTCCGCGGAGGATAACAGAATAGTACGGCTGAAAATTTCGGAATCTGCGGGATTGCGGGAGGATAACGGCACGGAATAACGGGTATGATGAATGAGCGCCAATGTATATTTACATTGGCGCTGTTTTTCAAAGCTCCGGAGTCAATCGGTTTCGGAATTATCATCCTTTGTGGGATTAACGTGGACCATACAGTGCTTGCAGTCGGGGAACGTCTTTTCGATAACGTCATGGACCTGCTCGGCAATGGCGTGAGCGTCCTTTAGCTTCAGATCTCCCTGTACAAGTATTTCCAGATCTATATACATTCTGTTGCCGAAAAGACGGGTTTTCAGATCGTCTATGCCCTCGACGCCTCCCACGGAGAGAGCTGCCGTGAGAATATTTTTTTCCGTTTCCTCATCGCAGCTATGGTCTACCATTTTATCCAGACCGTCCTTGAAAATATCGTAAGCGGCTTTAACGATGAACACGCTTATTATAACGCTTGCAATGCTGTCCATTACGGGAAATCCGAGCCTTGAGAAAAGTATTCCGGCAAATGCGCCTACGGAGGACAGTGCGTCCGAGCGGTGATGCCATGCGTCCGCCATAAGCGCTCCCGAATTTATCTTTTTTGCGGTGACCGCCGTATATCTGAACATCCATTCCTTAACTGCGACGGATATGACGGCAGCCGCCATGGGGAGGATACCGGGCGCTTCCATATCTCCGTAATTGCCCGCAGTTATCTTTTTTATCCCTTCCGCGCCTATGCCGAAGCCTACAATGCCGAGGAACATGGCAAGGATAAGAGCGGCGGCGCATTCCATTCTCTCATGTCCGTAAGGGTGATCGCGGTCTGCCTTTTTTCCCGCAAGCTTTACTCCGATAATAACCACAAAGGTGCTGAAAACATCGGAAGCGGAATGTACCGCGTCGGATATCATCGCTCCGGATCTGCCCAGTATTCCCGCAGCCAGTTTTAAAACGGTAAGCGAGGCGTTTACCGCTATGCTTATGCCGGAAACCTTTACGGCGGCTGCTTCGGAGCTGCCCTGCGTAATATTTATTCTGTCCATGCGCTCTCCTCCATAATAATATAAATAATATATAAAATATTGCAATTCTTATTATTATATTATACTTTTAGGGATTTGTCAACCGTGTTTTCGGGTGGTATCACGGAAAACAATTTCCCCATTTACACGCTTAAAATAAAAGCAGCCGCCGTATTTTTTCCGTAGCCGCTTTCCGTTGCCGCGCTTGCCCGCCGCTTGACATTTTCCAAACAATGCTGTATAATTATAAAAGCCGGTAAAACGCCGAATATTTCCGCATTTTTGCATAATAATACCTATATAATATTATGCAAGGAGGAAGATCGGGTGAAAAACGGCGAGATAATAAACGAGCCACCGGAGGACGATAATAATAAAAAGGACGGCGGCGATCCCCGCTCGGAGCAACTGAACGAGCGGGCGGAGCTTATTGAAAGGTTCGGCGAAACGGAGTCCCAGAATGCCAAGCACCTTATACATTGCCTGACGATCATCGGTCAGATAGAGGGGCACTATACCGCCCCTCCGTCAAGCAAAACCACCAAATACGAGCATATTATGCCAGCTCTTGTGGCGATAGAGCAGGACAGATCCATCGAGGGACTGCTGATAATCCTCAATACCGTAGGGGGCGATGTGGAGGCGGGACTTGCCATTGCCGAGCTTATCTCCGGAATGAAGACCCCAACGGTTTCCGTTGTGCTCGGAGGGGGACATTCCATAGGCGTTCCTCTGGCAGTGTCGGCGAAAATATCCTATATCGTACCCAGCGCCACAATGACTATCCATCCCGTCAGAATGAACGGGCTTGTGCTGGGAGTTCCCCAGACCCTGAGCTATTTTGAGGCAATGCAGAAGCGCATAACCGATTTTGTCTGCCGCGAAAGCAGGGTGGACCGCGAAAAATTTTCCGAAATGATGATGAATACCGGCGAGCTGGTGCTTGATATGGGTACCGTCATAGACGGAGAAACGGCGGTGAACGAGGGTCTGATAGACAGACTGGGCGGACTGTCCGACGCTGTGGAGGCTCTTTACGAGCTTATCGAAAACACACCCCCAAGATATGCCGGCTGACTCAGAGCCTCGGCTTTTTCGGGGATAACCGTAAACGGCGCGCGGGAAATGCGGATGCGCTTTGCCCCGCGCCGAAAAATACCGAAAGGACATCTGCATATTTATGAGTATACTCGAAGCTGTGATCCAGGGACTTATACAGGGGATAACGGAATTTCTCCCCGTATCAAGCTCGGGACATCTTTCCCTGTTTCAGCATTTTACAAAGCTGTCCGGCGAGGAGGCGGCGTTTACCACCCTTGCCCTCCACCTCGGCACTCTGATCGCCGTGTTCATCGCTTTCAGAGAAAAAATACTGCGGCTGATAAAAGAGGCGTTTGCCATGCTGAGGGATATTTTTACGGGAAAATTCACCGTAAAGGAGCTTTCTCCCGACAGGCGCATGATCCTAATGATAATAGTTTCCATACTTCCCCTGTTCGTGTTCTACATATTCAGAGATTTTTTCTATTCCGTGCAGGAGGATAACGACATCGCCGCAGAGGGAATATGCTTCCTGTTTACCGCAGCGCTGCTTACCGTAGGCGATAAATGCTCCAAGCGCAACAATGAAAAGGGCATAGGCAAAACTGCGGGTGAAACGACCGTTTCCGACGCTCTGTTTATCGGTATAATGCAGGGAGTGGCGCTGCTCCCCGGAGTTTCCCGTTCCGGCTCCACTATTTCTTCGGGACTGATATGCGGTCAGAAAAGAGAAGAAGCCGTGGAATACAGCTTTATTCTGGGCATTCCCGTAATACTGGCAGGCGCGCTGTCAAAGCTCCGCGACGCGGGAGGCGAGGGACTGCCGTCCGATATGCTGCCCATACTGATAGGAACGGCAGTAGCCGCAGTTTCGGGATATTTCGCCATATTCTTTATAAAATGGCTGATGAGATCCGACCGCTTCGGTATATTCGCGGTCTATACTTTCATATTGGGATTGACCGTTACGGCAATAGGCATTTACGAGCATCTGGTTTAGAGGTAAGAAATAAGAGGTAAGAAACTAAGAAGCAAGAGGTAAGAAGCAAGAAATAAAAAGTGTAAGAATCGGAAAAAAGATCCCAAGCCGCAGGCTTGCCGATCTTACCTCTTACCTCTAACCTCTTACATCTAAAAGGAGGCCGATTGAAATTGGCGGCTGCAAAAAAAACTACAGCTAAAAGACAACCGAGCGGAGCGAAAAGCCGAACATCCAAGGCGGAGCAGGAGGCAAAGCAGGCAAACGACAGAGTGCTTTGGTCGACCGTGCTGTTTGCGGCGGGAATACTTATCGCCGCATTCGCCGCTGTGGAGGGAGAATCCGCATGGCTTGCGGTACATAATCTTATTTTGGGACTGTTCGGAGTGACCTCCGCCCTTGTGCCTGCCATACTTATATACGCCTCCGTCATGACAGCCGCCGACAAGTCAAAAGCGGCAGTGACGGGAAAGCTCATACAGGGGATCATGCTGATCCTTATCTGCTGCGGCTTTGTTCAGATATTTTTTGCGGGACTTCCCGACGAGGACGTTACATTCGGAAAAATGCTCACCGATATCTACGAAAACGGCAAAGAATTCAAGGGCGGGGGACTTTTCAGCGTCGTTCTGGGCGTTCCCTTGCTCATGCTTTTCGGAAAAACGGGCGCTAAGGTGATAATCGTACTGATGGCGTTCGTTTTTGTCATGCTCCTTGCCAATAAGACCGTGGTGGACGTGTTCAGATTTATAAGGAATATTTTTGCGGCAGCCGACGCCGCAAGAGGAGAATATGAGGAGGTGGAGGAATTCGTCCCCCCTCCCGGAGCCAAAAACGAGGCAAGAAAAAAGCAGTCCGCACAGGCAGCGGCGAAAAAGGCGAAGCAGGCGGCGTCGGACAAGTCCTTTCCCAACGCGGACGTTCCCGAGCCTATCGCGGAGGAAAAACGCAAGGACTTCAATATAGATATCCCCCTGCCATTCGGCGGCAGGAAAAAGGACAACTCGGAGCAGACTGCGGAGAATACAGCTCCCGTGCCGCCCGATGAAAAACCGGCAGAACCCGAAAAGCCCAGGACAGAAATAGAAATGGAGGTCGACGCCATAGACAGGGCTATCAGCCAACAGAACGCCGAAAGACAGGCGGCTAAGGCAGCCAAGGCAGAAACGGAAAAGGAAAAGAACGACGACCTTGCGTCCATTATAAAAAAAGCGGCTTCAAAACCCGTATCCGCCAATGAGCCGCCCGAACGGGAAACCGCGCAGATATTCAAAAAACCCGAAAAAACAGGCAAAGGCTCTACTCTTGCCTCAAATAAGATAAGCGATAATGAAAACCTCGATATGCCCGAAACCACGGCGCAGGACATACAAAACGAGATCGCCGAGAATATCCCCGCTCCCGCCGAGTACGAGATACCTCCCATAGGTCTGCTCAAACGCTCCTCCAACGAGCTTAACGCCGAGGAAGCGGAGGCGGAGATGACCCAGAACGCCGACACTCTTGTGGAAACGCTGAAGAGCTTCGGGGTAATGACGAGGATAGTAGATATCCATAGGGGACCTACCGTAACAAGGTATGAGCTTCAACCCAACGCGGGAGTGAAAATATCCAAAATAACGGGACTTTCCGACGATATCGCCTTGAACCTCGCCGCGGCGGGAGTGCGCATCCAGGCGCCCATTCCGGGAAAAGCGGCAGTGGGCATAGAGGTGCCAAATAAGATAAAGGATATCGTGACCCTGCGGGACGTGCTGGACACGGAGGAATTTCGGAACGCCGAAAGCAAGCTGACCTTTGCCGTGGGCAAGAACATCGACGGCGAGATAATTCTGGGCGATATCGCAAAGCTTCCCCATGTTATCATTGCGGGAACTACCGGATCGGGAAAATCCGTATGCACCAACGGCATAATCATGAGCATTCTCTATAACGCCACCCCCGACGAGGTGCGCCTTGTGCTTATAGACCCCAAGGTCGTGGAATTTAAGATATACGACGGCATACCTCACCTGCTGATACCCGTCGTCACCGATCCCAGAAAGGCGGCGGGCGCGCTTGCCTGGGCGGTGCAGGAAATGCTCAAGCGATATAAGCTCTTTGCGGACAATAACGTCCGCGATCTTAAGGGATATAATGAAATGGCTGCGGAAACGGAAGGAACAGAGCCTCTGCCGAGAATAGTCATAGTGATAGACGAGCTTGCCGACCTGATGATGGCGGCGGCAGGCGAGGTCGAGGACAGTATCTGCCGTTTGGCGCAGATGGCAAGAGCCGCGGGAATGCACCTTATAATCGCCACTCAGCGCCCCACCGTGGACGTTATCACGGGACTTATCAAAGCCAACATTCCCTCCCGTATCGCCCTTAAGGTGGCTTCGGGAATAGATTCGCGCTCCATAATCAACGAGATAGGCGCTGAAAAGCTGCTGGGCAACGGCGATCTGCTGTACTTCCCCACAGGCTACGCCAAACCCGTGAGAGTGCAGAACTGCTTTACCTCCGACAAGGAGGTCACGGCGGTGGTGAACTTTATCAAGAATGGCGCGGGCAGCGTTACTTACAGCGACGATATAATGAAAGAGATCGAGCAGAATATCCCTCAGCCGAAGGGTGAAAAGGAAAAACCCGCCGATAACGGCAAGACCTACGAGGGATCGGACGAGGACGTTATCGAGCGCGCTATGGAATGCGCCGTAGACGCGGGAGGAGCGGGAGTATCCGTATCCTATTTCCAGCGCAAGCTGAAGCTCGGTTATGCAAGGGCGGCCAGGATAATGGACGAGCTTGAGGAGCTGGGCGTAGTGGGACCCTTTGAGGGATCGAAACCCCGTCAGGTGCTTATGACAAGGGAAATGCTCACGGCAAGACAGATGGGCGGAGCCGCTCCCGAGTACGATACCGAGGAAGAACCGGAAGAATAAGAAGAATAAAGCAAATGACAAACAAACTCCGGACGATCACAAACCGTGCAAGGCAAAAGTTTCGCCAGCCTTTTCAAAGGCTGCGGGGTCGAGGGGCAGCGCCCATCGTCGCTGCCCGCAGGCAGCGAAATCTCCAAAATGCCGCCCGACGAAAACGATAAAAATACAAAATTATTTTCAATTCAAACAAAGACAATTCATTAAAATCGGGCGGCATTATGAAAATTTTGTAATGCGAGCATTACAAAATTTTCACGCCGCAAGGCGGAGGGTCACGAACACTTACGCAGTAAAATCCTCTTGTTTCTTGCTTCTGAAATCTCTTGCATCCAATAGCGCACGCCGCAAGGCGGAGGATTTCCGCACTCATAAGCTAAATCCTCTCTAAACCAACTAAAAAGGAGAATCAACCGTCATGAACAAAAAATTCCAAGTAATAATGGACGTGTACGTTTTCTTCGCCGCCCTTGTATTTACATCGGCGACTATGTGGCTGTATGCTTTCGGTCTGTGTTCCGAAACGGTCTGGAGGATCGGCAATGTTATCGTGCTGCTGACGGCAACGTTCAACAATGTGTGCAGCGCCGTAAAGCCTCTGTCCCAAGAGGAGCGGGACAGACTGACGCCGAAATTTGCAAGGAGCGGCGTATTTGTTGCGTTTGTGATAATATTCGGCGTTATCTGGATAGCGGGATGGATAGCGACAATTATCATAGGCAGATGATAACGGTAAAAATATGGAAGAAACATACTCCGAAAAACTGTATATAGACAGAATAATACTTAAAAGACCCGTGGACAGCGGCTCATACCTTGCGGATATCCCCGCCGTGAAGGCTCTTGCGGAAAGGGATTTTCTGGAGCTGCGTTCTCCGGTCACCTTTTTCGCCGGAGAAAACGGGACGGGCAAATCTACCCTTATCGAAGCCATAGCCGTAGCTTTCGGCTTTAATCCCGAGGGCGGCACGAAAAATTTCGCCTTTTCCTCCTCGGATAACGGGGAAGAGTTCCATTCCGAGCTGTGGCGGCATCTGACCCTTTCAAAAAGACGGTTTCCGAAGGACGGTTTTTTTCTGCGCGCGGAGAGCTTTTTCAACGCCGCCTCATACATCGACGGCTTGGATAGGATATCCTGCCCCGCCCCTCCCATACTTCCCGCATACGGCGGAGTTTCCCTGCATAAGCAGTCCCACGGGGAGAGCTTTCTCGCCCTTGTCCGCAGCCGTTTCAGAGGCAAGGGACTGTACATTCTCGACGAACCGGAGGCAGCCCTGTCACCCATGCGGCTGATGGAGCTTATCGCGCACATCGACCGCCTTGTAAGCGAGGATTCCCAGTTTATCATAGCTACCCATTCGCCCATGCTCATGGCTTTTCCGAACGCCGATATACTGGAGCTTTCGGATAACGGCATACGCAGGACGGACTATAAAAATACCGAGCATTACAGGGTGACGAAACGTTTTCTTGACAACCCCGAAAAAATGCTGAGCTGTCTTTGCGGCAGCGGCGAAAGGAAATGATATAAATGCCTTTTCTTCCCGTATCAAAGGAGGATATGCAGGAAAGAGGGATAGACCGGCTTGATTTTATCTGCATAACCGGCGACAGCTATGTGGATCACCCCTCCTTCGGAATAGCCATAGTTTCAAGGGTCGCCGAGGACTGCGGCTTCACCGTGGGGATAATAGCCCAGCCCGATCCGGAGAGCGACAGGGACTTTACAAAGCTGGGACGGCCAAAATACGCCTTTCTTATCACGGGAGGGAATATAGACTCCATGGTCGCCCATTATACCGCCGCCAAGAAAAAGCGCTCCGACGACGCCTATACTGCGGGGGGAAAAGCGGGCAAACGTCCCGACAGGGCGACAATAGTATATTCAAAGGCGGTAAAGCGCATTTACGGCGGAGGCATGGCAGTGGCGATAGGAGGACTTGAAGCCTCTCTCAGACGGTTTGCCCACTACGATTACTGGGACGACGCCGTGCGGCCGTCCATATTGGAGGACAGCGGCGCGGATCTGCTGATGTACGGCATGGGCGAGCATCAGATAAAGGAGATCTGCACCCGTCTTGCTGCGGGGGAGGATATCCGTTCCCTGCGCGATATCAGGGGAACGGCTTACCTGTGCGACCCTCATGAAACGCCTTACGGCGCGGCTCAGTGTCCCTCCCTTGCCCTTTGCAGGGAAAACAAGGCGGAGTATGCCAAAGCCTGCAAAATCCAGTACGACTGGCAGGACGAGATATACGGCAAAACGGTCATACAGCGGCAGACGGAGAAAATGCTCGTGCAGCTCCCGCCCTCGCCCGCCCTTACCACCGAGGAACTGGATCACGTCTACGAGCTGCCCTATATGCGCACCTACCACCCCATGTACGAAAAGGAAGGCGGCGTGCCGGGGATAAAGGAAGTGGAATTTTCCATTACCCATAACAGAGGCTGCTTCGGCGGCTGCAATTTCTGTTCCATCGCTCTTCACCAGGGCAGGAAGATATCCGTCAGAAGCAAGGAAAGCATTCTGCGGGAGGCAAAGCTGCTGACATCTCTGCCCGGTTTCAAGGGATATATCCACGACGTGGGAGGTCCCACGGCCAATTTTCGCGCCCCATCCTGCGAGGGTCAGCTTAAAAACGGCGTGTGCAGGGGCAGGAAATGCCTTGCTCCCGTGCCCTGCAAAAATCTTCGGGCAGACCACAGCGAATATCTCGGTATCCTCCGTGAGATACGCAGGATTGACGGCGTAAAAAAGGTGTTTATCCGCAGCGGCATACGCTTCGATTATCTCAATGAGGACAAAAACGACGAGTTTATGAGGGAGCTTATAGAGCATCATGTCAGCGGACAGTTAAAGGTCGCTCCCGAGCATTGCTCCGCGGCAGTCCTCGATCTGATGGGCAAGCCTCACATAGAGGCGTACAAAAAATTCCAGGATAAATTCTACAGGCTCACGGGGCGGATAGGCAAGGAACAGTATCTTGTGCCCTATCTCATGTCCTCTCACCCGGGAAGTACGCTGAACGACGCCGTTGAGCTGGCGCTGTTCCTGAAAAGCCTTAAAATGCGCCCCGAGCAGGTGCAGGATTTCTACCCGACCCCCGGAACAATATCCACCTGTATGTTTTACACGGGACTTGACCCCTACACCATGGAAAAGGTATACGTTCCGAAAACGGCGGAGGAAAAGGCAATGCAAAGGGCGCTGCTGCAATATTTCAAGCCGGACAACCGCCGCCGCTGCATAGAAGCGCTGATAAAGGCGAAGCGCGCCGACCTTATAGGCAATTCTCCCCAATGCCTTGTAAAGCCGGACGAACAGTATGCCGCTTATTTAAGGGAAAAACATCGGAAAACAAACGCCCCCCGAAAAGGCGGAGGCGGCAAAGGCAGGGATAAAAGGTGCGCAGAAAAAACAGCGGCGCGTCCAAAACGTTCAAAGAACTGATAAAGGCGATTTTCGGAGCGGTCCCCGCAGCGATCCTGTGTTTGGGTATCCTGACGGGCGTGCTTATCGAAAGCGGAACGGTAAAGCTTGAGGATATACATCAGACCTTCGGTTTCACGGTTCCCGCCGCCGGCTCCGGCGAACCGCCGTCCGAGTACGCAGGGGAGCTTTCCGTCAGTATCATAGACGTGGGACAGGGCGACTGCGCGCTCATCTGCGCGGGAGAGAAAAGCATTCTCATAGACGCGGGAGAAAAAAGCTCTTCGGCAGCAGCCGCAGAGTTTATCCGTTCCAAAGGTATTACCCGTCCGGATTATATAATAGCCACCCACCCTCACGCGGATCATATAGGCGGCATGGCTGATATAATAAACGAGTTCGGGGGCGATAAAATAATCGTCCCCGTGCTTCCCGACGATATGACCCCCGCCACGGCGGTCTATGAAAATTTCCTGCTTTCCGTAAAGGACAGCGGCGGCAGGCTGACCGCAGCCAAGGCGGGTACGGTATACGATATATGCACGCTGAATAATAAAGCTGTGACCATGACCGTTCTTTCACCCGCTGAAAATGCGGTTTACAGCGACTTGAACGATTATTCGGTGTGCATAAGGCTGGATTACGGAAGAACGTCGTGGTTCTTCGGCGGCGATCTTTCGGAGGCGGGAGAGCGCGATCTGATAGCCTCGGGAGCGGATATCGACGTTACCGCCTATAAGGTGAGCCATCACGGTTCGTCCTCGTCCTCCTCCTCCGCGCTTCTCGATAAAATGACCCCCCGTCTGTGCGTTATTTCCTGCGGCGCGGGAAATTCCTACGGTCATCCCCACGAAAACACGCTGGAGCGTTTGAAAAAACATACCGACAGTATCTACCGCACCGATATCAGCGGCACGGTAACGGTCGTTTCGGACGGAGAAAGGCTCTATGTGACCGCCGAAAGGAGAAATGAAAAATGATAATACTCGAACGTATCCTGCCGGACAAAGCGGTGATATACGAACAGGGCGCCGAAAAAGATATCCCCCTCGGATGCCTTGGACAAGCAGCCGAGGGGGACGTGCTGATATTAAAAAACGGCGTATACGTCAAAGACGCCGAAGCGACGGAAAAGCGCAGGAAAGAAATCCTTGCCCTGCAAAATTCCCTATGGGCATAAGAACCCATACCAATAGGCTCAGCGCACGTCTTTTCGGCAATCTTTTACCGATGACTGCGTTAAAAATCCTTGTAATACAACAAGTATTGCTGCGGATTTTTGCCTAATCCTCGGCAAAAGCTTGCCGAAAATTCGCACACTTCGACTATCGGTATGGGTTCTGAGAACCTTACCCCTCCCCGTAAAACCGGTATGTGTAAGCGTTTCCGGTCTTGCCCGTGCGCAGGACGACCGAGCCTTTGTACAGCGCGTTCAGAGCCGCAGAGGCGGTCTGACGGGATATCCCCGCGGAGCCTGCAAGATCTGCGGAGGTAAAGTCGCTTTCAAACAGACAGGGAATGAGTTTCTGCCAATCGTCGGGACGGTCTATCCGTATTTCGTCCAGCAAAGCGGTCGGCACTCTGTCGTATACGCTCAGCCGCCCTCGGCGGTTTTTCTTTTTGCCCAAAGCCTGCGGGGGAACGCGGTACTCGTCGCATTCAAGAAGCATTACCGCAAAGGAGAGGTTACCGTGAGTGAGGAACTCGGCAATGGGGAAAAGCTCGTAAAAAATATCGTACGCGCTGCCCTTCAGCGGAGAACGGCGGCGGTTTTTTATCTCTCCCGTTTCTCCGTCCGCCGTCACGATGGTCTTGTTTACGTATACGGGATAAACCACCGTCACCGCCGACAGAGGCAGAAACGCTCCCAGCTTTTCTTTCAGCCGTGAAAACTGCCCTGTCTGTATCTCGATAATGCCGTCCTCTCCCACGATGTCGGCGATATATCCGCCTATTTTCTGCTCCTGACTGTCCTGATACGGCTCAAAATAATTTTTCAGCACCGCATGAACGCTCTTTTCTCCCCTTGTGCCTATTCCTTTAAGCAGTCTGCCTCCGGAGCTTACCCGACGGCAGGCGTCGTCAAATCTTTCCCTGTCGCATAATATCATTGTCCCTTAGCTTCCTCCAAAGCCGTCATCATAGCCGTGATAATATCGGGATAACGCCATTCGTAGGTCTTTCTGTCAAAAAGTCCGAAATTCTCGCCGCTGCCCATAAACGCGTTGTTGTCCCACCATATGCAGGGGATGCCCGCCTCTGCGGCTTTTTTAACGTAATACTCGGCGCAGTCCGCCCTTGCCTGTGTGTTCACATTGCGGTTTCTCGAACCGAATTCGCCGATTATGACCGCCAGTCCCTTGTCGATGTACAGATCCTTGAGGTTGGCGCAGAGATAGTCTATATCCCGCGTGTCGTTTTCATTGTCCGCGCTCCACTCGCTGACAGCCTGTCCCGGCTCCGCAAGGGCAAAGGTGTAGGGCAGATAAGCGTGAACGGAAACGATCACCTTGTCATCGTCGGGTATCTCAAAGTCCGCCAGGACCGATTCCATAGTCGAAGCGGCGTATGTAGGTATCATAAGATGGCGCTTTTCGTTGTTGCCGCCCTTGCTGCGCACGGTTTCCACAAAGGAAGCGTTCCAGCCGTTGATGACCTTTCTCGCCTCCGCGTTTCCGCCGTTCCACTCCATGGGAGTGTTTTTCAGACGGGGTTCGTTCATTCCCTCGAATATGAGCTTTTCGTTGTAATCGGCAAAATAGTCCGCTATCTGCGACCAAAGGCTGCGAAGTATCTCGTCGGCAGCCGCCGCGTTCTCTTCCGTGGGCATATTCCATTCCTCGTGGTGAGCGTTGACGATAACGAACATATCGTTCTCATAACCCCAGTCGACTATTTCCTTGACCCTTGCCAGCCAGTCGGGATCTATGGTGTGGTCGGGAGCCTCGCCGAACTTGCCCTCCCACGTCACGGGGATCCTAAGCACGTTAAAGCCTTGAGCCTTAACGCTGTCGATCATAGCCTTTGTTGTAACGGGCTGACCCCACGCTGTTTCCCAGTCGGAGGGAGCTTCTTCGCCCGTCGGGTTTTCGATGGTGCTGTCAAGCGTGTTTCCGAGGTTCCAGCCGATGTTCATTTCCTTTACAAGCTCGGCCGAGGGTATATCCCGCATAGGACTCATTTCCGGAAGCGAAGCCGAAGAGTTGTCAGATACGGCGTCGGTCCCCGGGGATGCGTTTTCTCCGCTGCCGCCGCAGCCTGTAAGGGAAGCCGCGATCATTGCCGCCGAAATAAAAGCGGCGGCTATTTTTCCTGCTTTCATAAAATAAAAATTCCTTTCATGTTTTTTCGGGTAATGGGTATGGCATAGGGCGTGTTGAGCGGTAGCGTCAGCACGCCCTAATATTAATTTACCATAAAACCGCCTGTATGTCAACCGTATTTTTCGGATAATGCCGGTTCGTCCGTTGGTATTGCCTTTATGCTTTTTTTCACCGCTTTCGGAACTTGCCGGTAAAAGAGAATGCCTAAGCAAAAAACGGAGCTGCTCTCCGCCGTATCCGCGAAAAACAGCTCCGTGATATGATCTGTCCGTCAATCGCCGAACGAAACTCCCAGATCTCTTGCGGTAATAACGTAATTGCCGGCAGGATCTACCAGCTTTGTCTTTCCCGCTACCTCTTCCAAAGGATTTTCACCGATCTTAGCGTTTATCATAGCAACGGAATATCCGTATTTTTCCTCCGCAATAAGCTGAGAGGCTCTCACGCCGAAACGCGTTGCAAGGATACGGTCGTAAGCCGAGGGACTTCCGCCTCTCAGCATATGCCCGGGAACGCATACTCTCGTTTCTATGCCCGTTGCTTTCTGTATCTGAGCCGCAATGGTGGATGTGGCGGTGGTTATGCCCGCCTCCTGCCGCAGCCGTGCCCGTTCTTTCTTTTTCAGCTTAGCCTCTTCCTTGCTGAACGCACCCTCCGCCACAGCGACTATGGAAAAGCTGTGACCGTTGTCGGTGCGTTTTTGCATTGCCTGGCATACCTTGTCTATGTCGTAGGGTATTTCGGGGATAATTATGGCGTCCGCTCCTCCCGCGATGCCGGAATAAAGCGTGAGCCAGCCTGCCTTGTTGCCCATGATCTCCACCATTAGTATGCGGCTGTGTGAAGCCGCCGTGGTATGCAGGCGGTCGATAACGTCGGTGGCGATATCAACGGCGGTATGGAAGCCGAAGGTTACCTCCGTACCGAAAATATCATTGTCAATGGTCTTTGGCAGACCGATAACGTTAAGACCCTCCTGCGAAAGCAGATTGGCGGTCTTGTGAGTGCCGTTCCCGCCCAAGGTCAGCAGGCAGTCCAGCTTCAGCTTCTTGTATGTTTCTTTCATCTGCTTTACCCTGTCGATGTTGTCCTCGCCGACGCTGGATATCATTTTGAACGGCTGTCTTTTCGTTCCCAGTATGGTGCCGCCTCGGGTCAGTATGCCGGAAAACTCCGAAGCGTCCATCTCTCTTGCGATATTGTTTATAAGACCGTAATAGCCGTTCTGGATACCCACAAGCTGAACGTTGTCCGCGCCCATTCTTTCAAAGCACGCCTTTGCGACTCCTCTTATTGTGGCGTTAAGACCCGGGCAGTCGCCTCCGCTTGTAAGAAGTCCTATTCTTTTTTTTGCCATATTCGATCATCCTTTCCTGTTTTTTGCTGTATCACTCCGCGCTTACAATGACGGGCTTCTGCCTTGACCGCAGAAATTCCTCGAATTTATCGGCGGGCATGGGTTTGCCGAAGAAATATCCCTGAGCCTGATCGCAGCCGGATTTTTTCAGTATCTCCGCTTGACCCACGGTTTCTATGCCCTCCGCAATGGTTTCGATCTGCTTGGACTTTGCTATTCGTATAACGGCGGAAACTATCTCGCGGGATATCTCGTCCTCCTCAAGGTACATTATAAAGGAGCGGTCCAGCTTGAGCAGAGTTATGGGGAGTATCTGTATATAGCTCAGAGAGGAATATCCCGTTCCGAAGTCGTCCATCGAAAGCTTGACGCCCAGATCCCTTATTTCCTTCATCTGATTTATGGCATGGTCGATGTCCTTTAACGCAAGGCTTTCCGTAAGCTCCACGTCAAGCCATTGAGGTTCAAGACCCGTTTCCTCCAGAGCGCTGCGGATAGCCCGGGTCACGTTCGCCTGATAGAAATCGATGGCTGTCAGATTTATGGAAACGGTAATGGGTTCAAATCCCATATCCTGCCATTTTTTGTTCTGCCTGCACGCCTCGCTCAATACGAAGCTGCTTATTTTCGTTATCAGCATGGATTTTTCCGCCACGGGAATGAAATCGCCCGGAGGGACTACCGTACCGTCCGGCTTTATCCAGCGGATAAGAGCCTCCATGCCTATTACCTTGCCGTTGTCGAGATTTATTTTCGGCTGGTAGTACAAAGCCAGCTCGCCGTTGTCGATGGCTCTGCTGAGCTCGTTCTCTATTTCGTTTCCGGCGATTATGCTGTCGTGAGCCTGGGCGTCGAACCGCGTTACCGCGCTTCTTGTGCCGTCGGACAGGCTCAGGGCGAATTCCGCGCGGTCAAGCACCTGTGCGAAATCTCCTCTTACGCTGTCGGTCATAAGGCAGTAACCCGCCGAGCAGGTGATGTTCTGCTTTTCAAGACCCGAGCCGCCGATCGAAGAGATATCCTTTTGAATGCGCTTGATGAGCTTCAGAGGAAGCTCGTCGCTGCCGTCGGAGTTGACTATCATGGCAAAGTTATCGCCGCCCACGCGCGCCGTAAGACCTCCGTCTGTGAGATTTGAATTGAGAGCCGCGCCTATTTCTCTGAGCAGACGGTTTCCCACCGTATAACCGCACATATCGTTTATTATATGGAAGCTGTCGATATCTATTACAATGACCCAGTAATTGACGCTGCCGTCGTTTTTTGCGCAGTCAAGCAGCTCGTTGCCGATGCTCATGAACTTGTTGCGGTTGTATATCCCCGTCACCTCGTCGATGTACGCCATGCGTTCTATCCGTATGTCCTTTTCCTTGTCGCGGGTGATGTCGATAACGGAGCCGCCGATACGCGTCTTGCCCGAGCCCTGGCACGGGATAGCCTTGTATCTGAATTTGTACCATTTGATACCGCCGTCTGCGGCTCTTGCTCTGAAATCGACGGAGCGTATGTCCTCTCCGCCGCCTTTAAGTCCCGCCGCAAAATCGTCGAATATTACCCTGTCCTTTGGGTAGAACGCTTCTCTCAGCTCATTGCCGTCCACGTAGCCGTTGTCTGCGGCAAGTCCCAGCATTTCGCACAGTCCGGGAGATACGTAATATCCGGGACAGTCCGACTCCTTGAGTATCAGTCCCGTTTCGGAAAGCTCCGCCGTAAGGGCGTAGCGGCTCTCCGATTCCATCAGCTTTTTGGAGTAAGAATCTATCTGTTCCCGCATATTCACGGTTTCCGTAAGATTGGGGCCTATGGACATCATAACGGACATCTCTTCGCCGTCGGCGTTGACCTTCATGACCCGATAGGTATTCCACACCGTGCATACCGCGTTGCCGTTTTTGGTCTGAAAGACCGTTTCCTCGCCCGTGTTTTTGATATCGGCTCCATCTCCGGAAAAAGCGCAGGCGGGCAGGATAGCTTTAAGAGTATCCGTATTGCGCACGTCGTCCTCGCTGTAGCCGGTGCAGCGCTTGAAGCTGTCGTTTATGCGGATATACTTAAACGACGGATCCCACAGTATGACCATAGTGCCGAGCTGCTGCATAACGTGCTCGAGGTTTTTCAGCTCTCTCAGGCTGCTTTTTCTCATATGGTATATGAAAGCGGCGGCTGCGACTATGCCCAGTCCCGCAGCTTCTATCCCCACGGCGCTCAGCGCGGCGGCGCGGCTGTCGTCGGAGTTGCTGCTGACGGTCAGATTTATAAAATAGGCGGTAACAGCCAGTATTGCGGCAAGCGCGGCGCACAGCAGAAATCTTCTTGCGAATGTCTTTATCCCTTTATCGTTCATCGGACAAAACCCCTTTCCGATAATATCAGACTTGTTCCGAGGATCACTATTAACAATATGCCTAAAATGATTATACTATATTTCCTTAAATTTGTCAATGTAGCTATTTTGAATATAAATCAATTAAAATAATAACAAATTATACCAAGGTAAATTGCCGCTCATCCAAAACGGTAAAAAAACGGCGAATTAACGCGGTTTCTGCCGGATTATAAAAATTTCGGGACAGTGAAAAAGCCAAAATGCACAATAAATCCGGAAAAATTTCGTAACATCTCACAACACTGTTTTATTTCCGTATTATGCCTTTTTTTCACAAAAAATACACAATTATGGGGTATAATTTATATAGGCAATACCGCACAAAGATTGTGTGCGGATTGCACAGTCAGATTTTTCGTCAGA
>JAMPAO010000033.1 GCA_023667165.1 Ruminococcus sp.
ATTTTGCAGCAAAAATTATCCTAAAAAAGGCGAATATTGCAGTAAGCAATTCACATAATAACCGCATTCAAAGCTCTGCGGTTATTATGCACGAGCGGTTATAATGCACGAAAGGAAAAAAATATGGAAAAAATTGCATTCTTTGACGCAAAGCCCTACGACATAGACAGCTTTAACAGGCATAATAAAAATTATGAAATACACTATTACGAGGACAAGCTCAGTCCGTCGACCGCCGCCCTGGCGCGCGGGCATAAAGCGGTCTGCGCCTTTGTCAACGACAGTATCGGCAAGGAGGTCATCGACGCGCTTGCCGAAAACGGCACGGAGCTGCTGCTCATGCGCTGCGCGGGATACAACAACATCGATCTGAAATACGCTTCCGGCAAGCTGACCGTTCTCCGTGTTCCCGCCTACTCTCCCTATGCCGTCGCCGAACACGCAATGGCGCTGATCCTGCTGCTCAACCGAAAGGTCCACAAATCCTATATCCGAACAAGGGATTACAATTTCAGCATAAACGGTCTGACAGGCTTCGACCTGCACGGAAAAACGGCGGGCGTTATCGGCACCGGAAAGATAGGGCAGGTCTTTATCGATATCTGTCTTGGCTTCAGGATGAACGTCGTTGCCTACGACCCTTACCCCAACGGCGAATTCGCTCAAAGCAGAGGCATATCCTATGTAACGCCCGACGAGCTTTTCGAACGCTCGGATATCATTTCCCTGCACTGCCCCCTCACCCGCGACACAAGGTATATGATCAATCATGACAGCATAAAGAAAATGAAAAGCTCCGCCTTTATCATCAACACCTCCAGAGGCAAGCTAATCGACAGCGAGGCTCTTCTTAAAGCGCTGCGCGAAAAGCGTATAGCCGCTGCGGGACTTGACGTTTACGAGGAGGAGGCGGACGTTTTTTATGAGGACCGCTCCGGCGATATCATAGACGACGAAACTCTTTCCCTGCTCGTTTCCATGCCCAACGTCATCATAACCTCTCATCAGGCGTTCCTTACGAGAGAAGCGCTTGACGCCATTTCGGAGGTCACTCTGTCCAATGCCGACGAATTTTTCTCCGGCAAAAAGGAATTTACAAATCAGGTGGTATACGGAATGTAAACCTCCGTCGGGCTGCAGTGGGGTACGCAGGAAACGCGTCTTTGATCCGGTACGTTCCTCCGATTTGTTCACCGCAAAATGTGAAAAAATTATAAACGCTGTATAAAAATGTTGATTTTATCGGGAAAGTGTGTTAAACTATAAATTGTAATTACGTATAACAGACCTCCTCGGAAACCGGAGAAGTGCCGAATGACGCAGCAATCTTGTTGTCAGGCAAAGTACGTTTTCCGCAGGAATACTTGGTGTATTACAAGGGAAACTGACAAAGCATTACAGCAAAAGGGCAGGTCAGGCGGTGCTTCGGAAGTTTCCGAGCAGGTCTAATCTATAAGATTTAGGAGGAATCTTGTACAATGGATAAGGCACAGTTTTCGGCAAAGATCAATGAAAACCTTATGACAGACGCACGCACCGACATAAGCCGCGCAACTCCGCGGCAGCTCCACAGCGCGGTTTCGAGAGCCGTTATGAGCGAGATCGCCCCCCTGTGGAACAAAAGCGAGGAAAACCACAATTCACGCCGCAGGGCTTATTATCTGTCCGCAGAGTTCCTTATGGGAAGAGCGGTTTTCAACAACCTCTACTGCGCGGGTCTTTTGGACGCGGCTAAGGAGATATTCTCCGAAAACGGCGCAGACATTGCCTGCCTGGAGGAGATTGAGGACGCCTCCCTGGGCAACGGAGGTCTTGGCAGACTTGCCGCCTGCTTCCTCGATTCGGCGGCTGCCTGCGATATCCCTCTCAACGGCTACGGTATCAGATACAAATACGGTCTTTTCAAGCAGTCTATCGGCAACGGCTTTCAGCAGGAGGCTGCCGACCCTTGGCTGGACTACGGCGACGCGTGGAGCGTAAGGGCGGACGGCGACGCCGTTACCGTCGAATTTGCGGATCAGACCGTCAAGGCTGTTCCCTACGATATGCCCATTATCGGATTTGAAAAAAAATCGGTGAACACTCTCAGGCTCTGGCAGGCTGAAAGCGTTAAAGGCTTCGATTTTTGGAAATTCGACAACCAGGATTATATCGGCGCGTCGGAAAGCGGCATTATGGCGGACGCCATCAACGACGTTCTCTACCCCAACGACAACACCGAAAAGGGCAGAAGACTCAGACTCAAGCAGCAGTACTTCTTCGTGTCCGCCTCCGTGCAGGATATCGTAAGACGGTACAAGGCGAAATACGGCGACGATTTTTCCCATTTCGCGGAAAGCTATGCGATACAGCTCAATGATACGCACCCCACGGTGGCTATCCCCGAGCTTATCAGAATATTCATGTTCAAGGAGGGAATGTCCTTCGCAGAGGCGTTCGGCATTGCCCAAAAGACCTGCAATTACACAAATCACACCGTTCTGGGAGAAGCCTTGGAAAAATGGGACATCGAGCTGTTCAAGGGCGTTATCCCCACGGTTTACGAAATCGTACTGATGATAAACGAGCATCTGAAAAAGTATCTCAAGTCTATCGGTCAGAGTGAGGAGCAGATAAATTCCAAGCTGATAGTGGACGGCGGCGTTATCCATATGGCAAGAATGGCTATATTCGGCTCGTCCCATACAAACGGCGTTGCACAGCTCCATACCGATATCCTTAAAAACGACGTTCTCAAGGACTGGTACGAGATATTCCCCGACCGGTTCCAGAACAAAACAAACGGCATTACCCCCAGAAGATGGCTGGGTCTTTGCAATCCGGAGCTTTCCGCGCTCATCACCGAGAAGATCGGCGGCGGCTGGGAAACGGATCTGGACAGGCTGTCCGAGCTGAAAAAATTCGTGGACGATCAGGATACCGTCAACCGCTTCATGGAGATAAAACGCCGCAAGAAGGAGCAGCTCTGCGCTTATATCAAGGAGCATGAGGGCATAGAGCTTTCTCCCGATTTTGTGTTCGATATCCAGGTAAAGCGTCTGCACGAGTACAAAAGGCAGCTCCTTAACGCTTTCTCCATCGTAGACCTGTATTTCCAGATCAAGGACGGCAAGCTGCCCGATCTTCAGCCGACCGCGTTCATCTTCGGCGCAAAGGCGGCTCCCGCTTACCGCAGAGCCAAGGGAATAATCAAGTATATCAACGAGATAGCGAAGATGATAAACGGCGATCCCGCCGTAAACGGCAAGCTGAAGGTCATCTTTGTTCAGAACTACAACGTTTCTTACGCGGAAAAGCTGATCCCCGCAGCAGATATTTCCGAGCAGATCTCCACAGCGGGACTTGAAGCCTCCGGTACGGGCAATATGAAATTCATGCTCAACGGAGCGGTCACACTGGGAACATACGACGGCGCAAACGTGGAGATAGTGGAGGAAGCCGGCTGGGAAAACGAATATATATTCGGCGCAAGAGTGGAGGAGCTGGACGCGGTACGTCCCACCTACAATCCCAGAGAGAAGATCTACTACAAAAACGAGCGCGTAAAGCGCGTGGTAAACACCCTTGTGGACAGCACCTTCAACGACGGCGACACGGGAATGTTCGGCGAGCTGTTCAACTCGCTCATCAACGGCGCAAGCTGGCACAAGCCGGATAATTATTTCCTGCTCACGGATCTGGAGGGTTATGTCGACACCAAGCTGCGCGCTCTCTACGATTACAAGAACAGGAACGTTTTCAGCAAGAAGTGCTGGATGAATATTGCAAGCGCGGGCAAATTCTCCTCCGACAGAACGGTAAAGCAGTACGCGGAGGAGCTTTGGAAGCTCTGATGTTTCAAAGCTCTGTTTATAACGGTTCGGCAAGACGAATAAAAAAAGCGGTCACGGCGATGTAAAAAATCGCCGTGACCGCTTTTTTGCCGGCATAACAAAACAGACGGGAACGCATATCAAGCCGCAGGCTCGATACCTTGCCCGAAGCCGCTATTCCGAGGCGTTGTTGGCTTTCATGGTATCGTAGGCCTTCTGCTCGAAAAAGCCGTCCAGCTTGTCCTTTGAAATGGAATAGCCGCTGCCCGTCCTTATATACTCCTCTATATCGCCGTTGGCGATAGCCGTGGTTATCTCGTCCTCGGACATATTGAGGTACAGCGCCGCCTCCTTGACGGTAAAATACTCCTTTGGGATGCCGCTGCTCACCGTAAGCGAAGCGGGGGAGTTAAAGGTTGATGTAAACGTCTGATTTTTCACTTCCTCCGTAAGCTTTTTAAGCGAGCCGGATACCGATACTCCCGCTATTATTATGCTTATTCCCAATATAAGCGCCGCGGTGATAACGGCTGCGGAGTTTGCCGATCTGGGCTGCGGTCTGCGCTGAGGCTGTCTTTGATCCATTTTTCATCAATCCTTTACTGTTATTGAATTTACGCCCTGTTCTCACGGACCGCCCGGCGGTCTTATGCAAGGACGGTTTTTTTACTGCGGCGGATCTCAAAAAAATCTGCCGTTTCTTATCAGATTTATCATATTCATGAGCGCCTGTCTGTCGGTATCAAGACCGTCGGCAAGGTATTCCTCCGCTTTTCTTCGACGGTCGTTGAATATATCCGCAAATCCCTTTCCGGCGGGAATATGCTCGTCGCCGCTCCGATCGCTTCTCAGGCGGAAAAACGCCTTTTCCGTTTCCGCAAGCCTTATCCGCTCCCCGATATACTCGTCGAGAGAGGCGCAAAGCTCTCTGTATTCCTCGCCGCTGAATTTGCCGCAGGCGAACGCCGTATCGAGCCGCTTGGCGATCCCTCCCGCGTGCTCCGCAAGCTGTACGTCGTCCGGCCGGTCCGGATCCCCCGTGATACGGTAATATCCCGCAGAACGGAACAGGGCGTCTATGCTCGACATATCGTACGCTTCTCCGCCGCCGTCCTCCTCCGAAAGAGGACCGTACCTGTCCGCGTCGCCGGAAAGTATCCGCATAAGCTCCCGGGGACTTACACTTGTAATATTCATCCGCCCCTCCTTAGAGGTCAAGAGTTATTTCTCTGCCCAGTGCAAACGAGTACAGGCAGCATTTTTTTACGGGACTGTCAAGGATAAGGGACAAAGCCTTTTTATACAGATAAAGCTGCCTGCCGTAACGCTGCGACAGTATCTCGGCGGTAACGTTCCTGTCGGTCTTGTAATCGACCAGCACGAAACCGTCCCCCTCCCTGAACACGCAGTCGGCAACTCCCTGAAGCATTCCCTCACTGTTATTATATACCATTAATTCGCTATCGTCAAGATTTATTTCGGAAATTTTCACTAAAAATTTCTTTTCCCTGTATATTTCGGGTGAACTCATCATTCTGCGGCAAAGTCCGCTTTCGAGAAAACGCACTATCATATCCTCCCCGACGCATTCCGCCTGAGCGGGGGTGATAAGTCCCTTTCCGCACAGCCGGCGGCATTCCCCGCGTATTTTTTCCGAAATATCCGTCCTGTCCTTATACAAGGGCGTTATGTCGGCGTACTGCATAAAGCTGTGAACAGCCGTTCCCGCGTCGGCTGCGGAGATCCCCTCCGGCAGGCGGCGGCGCCGGTAATTTTCACTGTCCTCGGTAAATAAATATACGGGAACGAGATCGTGCGCTCCGGATATCTCGCTTACGGTCAGCTTTGCCGCCGTGTCCGCAAGGGTCAGGTCGTAGCTGCGGGAGATATTCTCTCTGAACAGCTCCGCCGCAGTTTCGTCATAATCCGCAGCCTGCCCGGAGCCGCTTTCCGTCCGCTCAGAGCCGTCCCCGTCCAACAGGGGAACGCCCTTTACGACAACGGCGCGCGCGCCGCCCTTTACAAGAACGCCCTCCCCGCTTTCACGGAAAAGAGAAAGAGCAACGTCCAGCCAGTCAGCCATGGATCTGCCCGCGTTTACTGCGGTATCCTGCTTTTCCCTCCGCGCCGATACCATGGCAAGTATTTTTTCCCTGCGGCTCAAAGCCTTTTCGTCGGTGCGCCTTGTTATGAACAGCTTGTACTTTGCACGGGTAAGGGCGACGTACAGCAGCATCATTTCCTCGTCGCGCTGAGCCTTTCGTACGGCTATGCTTACGGCTTTCCGAGGGAACGACTCGTATGCCGTGAGCCTGTCGGGATCGCCTATCCTGAACGCCGCGCCGTATTTCGAAGCAAATACCGTTCTTTTGCCCGCGTCGGAAACGTTAAATTCCGTCCATGTACTGCACAGGAAAACAAAGGGATATTCCAGTCCCTTTGAACGGTGGATGGTCTTGACCGACACCGCGTCTGCGCCCGAAGCTCCTCCCGCCGCGTTCAGATCCTTTCCCGACGCCGCCATGCCGTTTATACGGGCGATCCAGCCCGCCAGCCCGCCGGAGCCGCCGGCGTCGTGCTCTGCGGCGTATACTTTCAGCAGCCGCAGATTTGCCCTGCGTGACGCGCCGTCGGGATATATGTTCATCAAAGCCATAAGATCGGTTTTGTCGTAAATATGCTCTATAAGCTCCTCCGTACCGTGGGAAGCCGCATATTCCCGCAGCTCCCCGAAGATATCCCTGAACCTTGCGCACTGTCCGTAAAGTCTTTTAGGACTGCTTTCATCTGCGCATATCTCAAGGATATCGCTGAAAACGCTTTGGCTTTTTTTCAGCCTGAGCCTTGCCATATCCTCTGCGGTGAACATAAACATCGGCGACATAAGCACGCTTGCAAGAGGTATGTCCAGCGTCGGATTGTCTATGCATCTGAGCAGGTTTATCACCGCCGATATCTCCCGTGAGGAAAGAAAGCCGCTTTCCGCCGCGCCCTCCGCAGGGATACCGTTCCTTTCCAGGCAGTCGATGAGAGCGCCGTTGGCTGACGTTCTTGTAAGTATGCATATATCCGAGGGCAGGACTTTTCTTTCGCCGTTCCCGTCCCTTATTACGCCCGTTTCCAGCAGGCGCTTTATCCTTTCGGCAACGCACTGCGCCTGTATCTCCGAAACGTCCCCGTCCTCCGGTACGGGGGGCAGGTCTATTATTTCCGTTTCTCCGAGATCGTCGGGGATATCCGAACCCTTGACCAGCCGTTCCGCCTCTCCGTAATCGACCCCTCCGCATCGCGCCGACATTATGGGATCGAACACCGCATTTACGAAGTCCACCACATGGCGGGAGCTGCGGAAATTTTTATTGAGCACGATCCTTGCGGGTTCACGGCTCCCGTTCTCCGAATAATCCTCGCCCGCGTTTATATTGGCGAGGAATATCTCCGGATCCGCGCTGCGGAAACGGTAGATCGACTGCTTAACGTCGCCCACGGCAAAGAAATTCGTTCCGGGTCTGTCTGCGCCGCCGTCCCTCGAGATCATTCGGAAAATAAGCTCCTGCACGGCTGTGGAGTCCTGAAATTCGTCTATCATAACTATGGAAAAGCTCTCGGAAAGGCTTTGCGCCAGAGCGGTCTTTTCTATACTTCCGTCGGGCAGACGGCTGCAAAGAAGACGGCAGGCAAGCTGCTCGGCGTCGGAAAAGCCGAGAGCGTTTTTTTCGTCCTTTATCCTTTTTTCCTCCGCCATGATATCCTTTATAAGCGCGAAAAGCTTTTCGCATATTTCGGCGTGTATGATGTAATCTCCCTTTATATCGCCGTATGTAAATTCCCCGCAGCATTTGGAAAGGATATCCCTGTACTGCTTCCTTTTATCCGCGGCGGCGTTTATAAGCTCCCCGTCGAATTCACAGTCGGTCTTTGTCCCGCCGTCCTTATAGCTGCCGCTTTTGTAGAAAATTATCTTGCCGAATTCCGGAATAAGGCTGCCGGAAAATATAAGGCTCGGATCCTGCGCCGCTCTGTCGGCGATATCCGTGACATTATCGCGCTCCGCCCTGAGCAGCTCGATGTTTTTTCTTATTTTGTCAATTTTCAGTCCCTCGTCCCCGCAGATCTCCGTGATCTCCGACAGGCATTCCTCCGCAAGCACGGCGGCACGGGCGATCCGCTCGGCGCAGTCCGCCGTATACAAGGCGATAAGCTCGTCGTTTTCGGGTTCGGGGGGATCTCTGTAACGCATGACCGCGCTGTCCATATAGTCCTCCGGAAAGGGCAGCGCAAGTATCTTATCCTCAAGTTCGGCAACAAGCTGCGCAAGAGCCGTCCGATCTCTCGCTCCGGGACAGAAAAAATCGGTAAGCCGCTTCATATCCTCTCTGCGGCTGCCGAACCATTCCTCGAATACGTTTTCCGCCGCCGCTTCTCTTATGAGATCGTCCTCTGCGGGGTCAAGCACTCTGAATGAGCTGTCCGCGTCCAGCTTTGCGCAGTTTTCTCTTATCAGATCGAAGCAAAAGGAGTGGATCGTGGATATTTTTGCGGAGGGTATAAGGGATAGCTGCACCGCAAGGCGTTCGTTTTCGGGGTCGTTTTCCAAAGCCTCCGACAGGGCGGCCGAAAGCCGCTGCTTCATCTGATCCGCGGCGTCTTTTGTGAATGTGGCGAGAACGATACTGTCCGCCGATACCTGTTCTTCCTTATCCGACAGCAGCCTCAGCAGCTTTTCCACCAGCACGGCGGTCTTTCCGCTTCCCGCCGCCGCCGACACCGTTACGGCTCTGCCTTTCGCCTGTATCGCGTCAAGCTGCTGCTTTGTCCATTCTGCGGGCATTTCGACGATCTCCTTTCTTTAGAGCCTGTTCAATATCTCATCGTGCACGTCTTTCCGTACGCGGCTGCCGCAAAAAACGCCCCTTTTCACGCAAAGACCGTCTTTGCGCGAAAAGGGGACGGCAAGGCTCACTGTCCTTTTGACTGAAAATGACTGTTGAGCTTGTTTACAAGCTCCTGCGCGTCCGTTCCGTGAACCGCGCAGGCGTCGGCGATGGATTCGCCTCTCGAGGAGGGGCATCCCAGACAGTGCATTCCCATTTCCAGGAAAAAGGGCGCTGTGTCAACGTCGGCGTCAAGAACCTCTCCGATGATCGTATCCTGTGTTACCTTAAAGCTCATTGTAAATATACTTCCTTTCGCTTCTGCCGCGATACGCATTTGCGGGGGATCTTTCGCCGCTCCCGCAGGACGGCTTCCGGCAGTTATTATTCGGTTAATTTATATTATAACCGATTTTTTCTTTTTTTGCAACAGTTTTATTGAAATATGCTCCGATTTGTGGTAAAATATATTTCAGAGAGCATTACGCTCTCAATAAAACCGATCATGGAGTTGTGTGCAATATGGATCTCAAATATAAGCTCAAGCGTTTTTTCCGAAATATAGCTCTTGAAAATCTGATGACCTACGTAGCCGCGAGCATGGCGATAATTTTCATGGGCGATCTTCTTACCGGAGGCATGGTAACGCCCCTGCTCATATTCGACAGAGAGGCGATCCTTGCGGGACAGGTGTGGCGGATCGTAACCTTTCTTCTCGTTCCGCAGACGAACAGCGTCCTGTGGATCGCCGTTTCGGTGTATTTTTACTGGTTCCTCGGCAGGGATATCGAGGACGCATGGGGCAGCCATAATCTCACCCTGTACGTCCTGCTGGGGGCGGCAATGCTTATCGGCGTGGGTTTTCTTACGGGATCTGCTTCAAGCCATTACCTGTATTTTTCCCTGTTTCTGGTGTACGCCTACCTCAATCCGAACAGGGAGATACGGCTGTTTATGCTGATCCCGCTGGCTGCGAAGTGGATAGCGCTCATAGACATTGTTTTTATGCTTTACGGCTTTGCGCAGGCGTTTGCATATTACACCGTGGGAGCCGGCGGCACGGCGGCGGGTATACAGCTTTCGATCCTGGCTTCGTTTGTCTGCTTCGCGGTATTTTTCGGCAGAACGTATATCGAAAGATTTCTCAACAGGATCCGTCATAAGAACTTTATCAGCGAAATGAGGCGGAAAAACATACGGGAGGCAAAAAGAAAGGAGGACGGCGATGATGAGTGATACCGTCCTTGACAGGGAGTTTTTTCACCGCGACTGCCTTGAGGTATGTCCGGAGCTTGTGGGGAAGATCATCGTCAGGACCCTTGACGGCGGCGGGGAAACAGCTTTGAGGATCACCGAAACGGAAGCGTACAGAGGCACGGAGGACACTGCCTGCCACGCTTCAAAGGGCAGAACAAGGAGAAACGAAATGCTCTGGCGCGAAGCCGGAACCATATACGTTTATATGTGCTACGGCATTCATGCGATGCTCAACGTGATAACCGGCGAAAAGGAGCAGCCGCAGGGGGTGCTTATAAGAGCGTGCCTCGGCTTTGAGGGTCCGGGGAGGCTGACGAAAAAGCTGATGATAGACAAGAGCTTCAACGGTATGACTATCAAAAACGATCCCCGTCTGAGGATAATAAGCGACGGTACGTCTGCGGAAACAATACGCCTTAAAAGAGTCGGCATAGATTATGCGGAGGAAAAGGACAGGGAGGCTCTGTGGCGGTGGAAAGCGGCGCCGACGTCCGACGGCAGCGTCTTTACCGTTCCGCTGTAAGCGCCCCGCCTTAAAAAGGAGGATCTTTATGAAAAAAACGTCGGAATTCAAGGATATACCCGATCTGTTCTACCCTTCGGCGGAAAAGCGCAGGGAGCTTAACGAAAGAAGACTGCGCCTTGCGGAAGGCTTTCCCTGCACGTATCTTAACGATCTTATGGCGGAAAGCGTAGCCTCGGTCGTTTGCAGGCGCAATCCCGCCGGCGTTATGAAATTATTCGGGGAGATGTGTACGGACAGGGACACTGCCGAATACCGTCTTGACGCTCTGGAGGACGTGCTGTACAATCCCCGCCTGTCCCCCGCCCTGCACAAGATAATACGCACCCTCCTTGACAGCGAGCACAGGAATATCCCGGGAATGGCCTCGCCGGACAGCTTTACCGCCCTGAGCGACTGCATAGACGCGCTGGAGCTGTACATTTACTGCATGGACGATATGCATGAGCTTTATCTGTCGCATAAGGAAAATATCCGCTCCGCCGCTTTCTCCGAGCTGTTTGACGGAATGGAGGAAAGATATTCCTCGGAGGAATTTTCCGATATGAAAAAAGACGTTGCCGAGATAAAAAAGGCGTTCTCAGAGCGTATACGCTCCGTTACCGTCGCCATAAATTTCAATGCGGAAATGCGCCCCGTATCGGCGGGGATAACAGGCTGGTCGGACAAACCCGTGGCGGAAAAGCCGAGCGTTTTCGACAGGCTTTTTTACAAAAACAACGCTTTTTCCCAGATCTGCGCAAAGGGTAAAATGCGTACCGATCAGCCGGACGAAAACGGCTTTGTAAACGAAGCCGACAGGGCGCTGTTCAAGGCGCTGGGCAAGCTGACCGATTTTTATATGAACAGTCTTGCTTCCGCAGTCAGGTCGTATGAAAGGCTGGAATACGGGCGGGTGTCCATGCTGGAGGATCAGCTTGACATATACGACGGAGTTGCGAGGATAGTCACAGCCGCCCGCAGCAGAGGAATAAAAATGTGCAGACCGAGGCTCGACGGAGCTCCCCGCACGGCGGAGATAAAGGGACTTTTCGACCCGTGCTTCTTCTTTAAGGCGGCGGCTGCCGATACGGACGCCAGGGAAGACGCACTGATCGTAAGAAACGATATATCAATGAACGGGGAAAACGGATTTTTTATTCTGACGGGGGCAAACAACGGCGGAAAAACCACCTTTGTAAGAGCGGCGGGTCTTTGCTTTTTGATGGGACAGACGGGTTTTTACGTTCCCGCCGAAAGCTGCGTTATCGGCATGGCGGATCATATTTTCACCCATTTCCCAAAGGAAGAGGAAACGGGCATAAACGCCAGCAGATTTACCACCGAGATCAAGGACATGAAAACGATCATCGACCTTATCACGGAAAACAGCCTGCTGCTGATGAACGAATCCATACAAAGCACCACCCCAAAGGAATGCGGCGAGATAGCCGAGGAGCTGGTAAGGATATTCTGCATCATAGGCGTACGGGGGATATTTGCCACCCATATAACGGAGCTTGCCCTAAAATGCGCGGAAATAGCCGCCGACCCCGACTGCCGCAGCATACCGGTGAGCATAGTCGCCGATATCGACCCGTCAAACGGGAAACGGCTTTACAAAATAAGAAAGGGCGAGCCTCTTATACGCAGCTACGCCCAGGATATTTTCCGCGCAGCGGGCATAAACGCGGAGGAGATACGCAGCAGAAAAAGACAGGGGGATGATCAATAATGCTGACCGTTTTTTACGGCAATACGGGCACGGGAAAATCCCATGCCATGATGGATAAAATAAAACGGTGCGCCGAAGCGGATATGCGCGTTATCGTTATCGTCCCCGATCAGTTCACCTTTGAATATGAACGTATGCTGTACGGTCATATGGGCTGCGCTCTTTTCAACAACGGCTGCACCGACGTATGGTCCTTTTCCCGCCTGGCAGCCGATATTTTCCGCGTTACCCATGCGCCGAAGGGCGATCCCGCAGCGTCCGCGGCAAAAACCGCAGTCATGTACAACACGATACGGCAGACCGCCGAGGAAGAGGGACTTTCCTATTTCAAGCGTCAGGCAAAGCGTCCCGCCTTTGTAAACACCGCCCTTACAACGGTAAGCGAGCTTATCCGCAGCGGAGCTTCGCCCGAAGCTCTGGGGGAGATCATAAGATCCGCTCCCGATAATATGACCGAAAAGCTGACGGATATTTTCCTTATCTATTCAAGATATTCGTCCGAGCTGAGTTCCCTTTCCCTGAGAGATACTCTTTTTGACACAAGGCTTGCCTCGGAATATGCGGCGGAGTACGGCTATTTCAGCGGCGCGGCTGTGTTCATGGACGAGTTCAAGAGCTTTACCTTCGACCAGTACGATATGATAAAGACCATGCTTTCGTCATGTGCGGAGCTTACCGTGTGCATGACAGCCGACGACAGGGAGATAAAGGGAGCCGATCCCTTTACCGCCGTGCGCGCCACCTGCGGCAGGCTCAGGCAGGCGGCGGACAGACTGCACAAGCCTTACGTCAGAGTGGACTTTACGGAAAATAAACGCTACCGTTCCGAGGGACTGTACGCCCTTTCGAATACTCTGATGAGGCTGCCGTCGGAAAGCTTTGAATGCGGCGGCAGCGTCACGCTTGTGAACGCTCCGGATATCTACGGCGAATGCGGATATATCTGCGCGGAGATATGCCGCCTCACGAAAGAGGACAAGACCCTGAGATACAGCGATATCACCGTGCTCAGCAGAACAATGAGCAGCGATATCTCCGTTCTTTCCGCTTATTTTGAAAGGTACGGCATACCGTATTATTCCGATAAAAAGCTGCCCGCGTCGGGAAAGCCGCTGATGATCATGATAAGCGCAGCTCTCGAAGCCGCCGCTTCAAAAAGCATTTCGACCGAAACTGTTTTCAGATACGCCAAAACAGGACTTACGCAGGTTTCGCGGGAGGATATCTCCGGACTGGAAAATTACTGCTACACATGGGATATCGACGGGGCGATGTGGAAGGAGGAATTTCCCGACAGGGAATACGAGGATATCAAAAACAGGCTCATCGCCCCGATCCTCGAGCTGAAAAAGAACTGCGCGGACAAGACGGGCGCCGGGATATGCGCCGCCGTGCGCAGATTTATCGGCAGCACGGGGGCGGAAAAAAAGCTGCTTGAATACAGGGGCGAGTATATCACCGAGGCGCAGTCGCTGGAAACGGTCAGGGAAAATATGCGCCTTTGCGAGGCTCTTGACGGTATTTTATCCCAGCTTGAAGCCGTGCTTAAAGAAACCGTATCTCTTGCGCGGTTCAGGGATATTTTCGAGCTTTCGGCGGCGCAGATAACGCTGTCCTCTCCTCCCGATTCCCTTGACGGAGTAGCCGCGCAGCAGTCCGACCTTGCAAGGCTTACAAATCCGAGAATAGTGTTTGTAATGCACGCCTGCGAGGGGATATTTCCCTTTGTTATGGGGCAGAGCAAGACCTTTTCCGAAAGGGAAAGGAGATTTTTCGAAAGCGTGGATCTGGATCTGTCCGGCAGCATGAAAAAGCGAATGGACGAGGAGCGCTTCAACGCTTTCAAGGCGGTAACGGCAGCTTCGGAAAGGCTCTATATATCCGTGCCCGCCGCCGACGTTTCGGGAAAAAAGCTGTATCCCTCCCCCATTGCCGAGAAAATACGGGTCTGCGCCAAGGGTGCGGTTTCGGTCGATACCGAGGCTCTCCCGCTGCTGTTCTACTGCCGCAGCGCAGACTCGGCATATGCCGCTGCCGCGGAACGCTGCGATATTTCCGATCCGCAGTTTGTAACGGTAAAAAGAGAGCTTTCGGAGGATCCCGTTTACAAGGCGAAATTCGATTACATAGACGGCATAGATACGGCAGCCGAACACAGAGCGGGAGATACCGGTCTTATGCGCCGGATATATTCCGACCGGCTCAAGGTATCCGCTTCAAGATTTGAGGATTACAAAAAATGCCCTTTTATGTACTTCTGCAAAACGGGACTCAGACTTTATCCGAGGAGCAAAAAGATCCTCGATCCCCTCAACCGGGGAAATATCATGCATTACTGCATGAAACGCATTTTCGAGGATAACGGACGGGAAAAATTCCTCGCTCTGACCGAAAAGGAGCTGTCGGATAACATAAGCCTGTACGCGGAGCGGTATACGGCGGACAATTTTGAAAAGGATTTTGCAAAAAGAAAGAGCTTTTATTTTTATCTCGATCTGATGAAAGACACGCTTATTACCGTGCTTTTGCATATGCAAAAGGAGCTTGGCGCTTCCGATTTCGTACCCGATGAATTTGAATACGGGATAGGCACGGACGGGAACGGCGGCTTTGAGATAAAGCCTCTTATCGTTTCCGCGGGAGAAGAGCTGCGGGCGCAGTTTACGGGGACCGCCGACAGAATAGATACCTTTACCGACGGCGGCGTTACCTATATCCGCATTCTCGACTACAAAACGGGAGTAAAGGAATTTATGAGAGAACAGCTCGATCTGGGGATAAATATGCAGATGTTTTTCTACCTTTTCGCCCTTACGGGAGATAAAAAGGGGAAATTCTCCGGCTGCGTTCCGGCGGGCGCGCTGTATTTTCCCGTGAAATATCCGAACCCCATGGATAAAAGATATCCCGACGAGGCGGAAAGGGAGAACCGGATCGAAGAATCGCTGAAAATGCAGGGAGCAGTACTTGAAGATCCGGTAATTATAAACGCCATGGAGCATGACTGCAAGGGCAGGTTTATCCCCGTGAGGTTCAACAAAAACGGTTCCGTTTCCGACAGGAGCGCGGTCATCGGCATGGAGGACATGGCGAAAATAAAGGAAACGGCGCAGTCCCAGCTTGAAGATATGGTAAAGCAGGTCTATTCGGGAAATTTCCCCGCCGAGCCGCTGGAAAGCAAGAAATACAAATGCGCGCTGCCATGCAAATACTGCGACTACAAAGAGGTATGCGGAAATTACCCCGACCCGAAAATAAAGGAAATAAACGATATAAGCAAAGGAGAACAGACCGATGACGACCCGAAAGAATGACCGCGCCGTCCTGACGGACAGCCGCCTTGCCGTCTGCGCGGAAATGACAGAGGGCAGTTTCGTGTGCGATATAGGCACGGATCACGGCTATCTTCCCGCATACCTTATCCTGTCGGGAAAATGCCGCCGCGCCGCCGCCGCCGATATAAATCCAATGCCCCTTGAAAGCGCAAGAAGGACTTTTGAAAAGGCGGGGATAACGGATAAGGTCAGCCTGTATCTTTCGGACGGACTGAAAAACGTTCCCCTGGAGGGGGTCACGGATATCGTCATGGCGGGCATGGGCGGAGAGCTTATTTACAGGATGATATCCGCCGACGGACGGCTGAAAAGCCGGCGGGGGAACCTTATACTCCAGCCGATGACAAGGGCGGAGCTGCTGCGGGAAAATCTTTATAAAAGCGGCTTCGATATCGTCTGCGAAAAGGGCGTTGTCAGCGGAAAATTTGTTTACACGGTCTTAAAATGCAGATACACGGGGATATGCCGCGAATATGAGAGCTTCAAATACTATATGGGCGCGCTCGACCCTCACAGAGATGAGGACAGGGCGTATATAAAAGCTCAGATAAAGCGTCTGGAAAGGGCGGCGGAGGGCATGAAAAAGAGCAGCAGAGCCGGATCGGAGAAGCTTTTCTCCATCGCTTCAAGGCTTGGAAAGGAAATAGGAGCATGATAACGGTAAACGACGTATACAATGCAATAGACCGCCACGCGGCGTTTTCCTCACAGGAAAAATGGGACAACAGCGGCATTCTTGCGGGCGGCGGAGGCAGGGAGGTAACAAGGATACTCACCGCCCTCGATATTACGGTGCGGGTCATAGAGGAAGCCGAAAAAACGGGAGCGCAGCTCATAGTCAGCCACCACCCCGTGATATTCGATCCCTTAAAAAGTGTAACGGAAGATTCCCCGGTGGGGACGCTTCTGAAAAAAGGCATATCCGCCATATGCACCCATACTCCGTTCGATATGGCTGCGGAGGGCATGAACAAAGGACTTTACGATATCCTGAAAGAGCCTCTCGGTCTGTCGGAGGATTCGGAACCGCTGGAGGATATGGGAAACGGTCTTTCCGTGGGCAGAATATACGGTATGAAAGCTCCTCTGCCGCCCCGCGAAACGGCTCAAAGACTGAAAAAAGCCTTGGGCTGCACTTCGGTAAGATTTACGGACAATAAGCGCGGCGGTATCGGCAGGATCGCGGTAAGCTCGGGAGCGGGCAACGGCTTTATAGAGCTTGCAAGATCAAAGGGAGCCGACGGTCTTGTTTCGGGGGATATAAAGCACGACGGATTTATTTCGGCGGTCAACAGCGGCTTTTGCGTGTTCGACTGCGGACATTTCCATACGGAAAGAATATTTTCCCGTCTGATGAAAAATATCCTTGAAAAGGAGCTGGCGGGGATAGACGTCAGAGAAGCGGAAAGCTGCACCGATCCCGCAGAGTATATATAAAAGGACGGTTCTATTATGTATGCAAACGGTTTTATCTGCCCCGTATGCGGCGAGCCTCTCGAAAGGGGAGAAAAAAGCTATATCTGCCCGAAACGCCACTCCTTTGATATCAGCGCAAAGGGTTATGTCAATCTGCTGACGTCAAACCGTATGAACGCAAAGCTGCCGGGGGACAATAAGCTAATGGTCAGCGCGAGGGCGGCGTTTCTTTCAAAGGGATATTATTCCCATCTGGCAAACGCCCTGTCGGAAGCCGTCAGCGGCGGCTTTTCCGGCGGCGCCGCGATCGACGCCGGCTGCGGCGAGGGGTATTACACAAGCGCCGTTTGGGATAAAATAAAGGAAAAAGACGGCGCAGTCCTGCGGGGGATAGATATTTCCAAATCCGCCTGCGCAAGGGCGGCTGTCAGGTTCAAGGGGGACGTCCGCTGCGGTATCGCCGCCGCAAGTATTTTTCATATGCCCTTTGCCGACGCTTCGGCTGACGTTATCATATCGGTATTCGCACCCTTTTGCGGGGATGAGTTCCGACGGGTGATAAAAAAGGGCGGCAGGCTTATTATGGCTATCCCCGACGAAAATCACCTGATGAGCCTGAAACGGGCGGTCTACGACGATCCCTATAAAAACGTCATAGGAGATTACGGGATAGACGGCTTTGAGCTTTCGGACTGCAAAAAAACCGCCCGAAGCATTTTTCTTGACAGTAACGAGGATATACAAAATCTTTTCGCCATGACTCCCTATTACTACAAAACGAGCAGGGACGGGCATGAGAGGATAAAAAAATTACAGTCCCTTGAAACCTCTGCGGAGTTTCGGGTGCTAAGCTACAAAAAGCTATGAGAGGATATGATGACAATGGCGCTTGACGGTGCGTTTTTGCTTGCGGTAAAACAGGAGCTCGAACCTCTGACGGGAGGCAGGATAGAAAAAATATATCAGCCATCCCGCGAGGAAATAGTCATAAGCATAAGAACAAGGAGCGAAAGCAGCAGACTGCTTATAAGCGCGGCGGGAGGCTCCGCCCGCATACACATCACCAAAGGACAGATAGAAAATCCCAAAACTCCTCCCATGTTCTGTATGCTGCTCAGAAAGCGGCTTGGCTGCGGCAAGCTGACCGGTATCAGGCAGGAGGGTCTGGAACGCATTCTCTTTCTGGACTTTGAAACGGTAAACGAGCTGGGCGATATTGTAACGGTCACCCTTGCGGCGGAGATCATGGGCAAGTTTTCCAATCTTATCGTCATAGACGAAAACGGAAAGATAATCGACAGCCTCAAGCGCGTGGACGACGCCGTGAGCCGCGAAAGGACGGTTCTGCCCGGAATGACCTACACCGCTCCTCCGCGGCGGGAACGGCTCAATTTCCTTATCGCGGAGGAGCGGCAAATGAAGGAAGCGATAATGTCGCAGCGGGACAGATCCGCAGCAAAGGCTCTTGTGGACGTGTTCGAGGGCATATCCCCCGTCCTTGCGAGAGAATGGATATTCAGGGGAGCAAAGGACGCGGACATTGCCTGCGGGGATATAGACGGAGAAACGGCGGAGAATATTATCCGCGAAATAATTCTGACAAGAAACGAGTTTTACAGCGGAAAACGCCGCTACACCGTTATCCGCGACAGGGAGGGAGCGTTTAAGGACTTCTGCTTTACGGATATTTCCCAGTACGGCAGCCTTATGAACGTCACCTCCTGCGGCAGCGCCTGCGAAACTCTGGATACGTTCTATTCCGAGAGGGATCGGATCGCCCGTATGAAGCAGCGGTATCAGGATCTGTACAGGCTTCTTTCCAACACCTATGAAAGAATACTGCGGCGGACGGAAAATCAGCGGCTGGAGCTTAAGGCTTCCGAGGAAAGGGATATTCTGAAGCTCAAGGGCGACCTTATTTCCGCCAACCTGTACGCCCTTGAAAAGGGAATGACCGAATTTACCTGTGTGAATTTTTACGACGAAAACGGCGGAAATATCACTGTGGAGCTCGATCCCCGCCTCACCCCTCCGCAGAATATGCAGAAATATTACAGCGGCTACCGCAGGGCGGACAATGCGGAAAAACGGCTGAAAACCCAGATAGCGCAGGGCGAGGAGGAGCTTGAATACATCGCAAGCGTTTCCGACGCCCTTTCGAGAGCCGAGAGCGAAAGCGACGTAAACGAGCTGCGCGCCGAGCTTGCGGAGCAGGGTTATATACGAAGCCGCAAAGAAACAAGGCGCAGGGATCTGAAGCCTGCGCCTCCCGTAGAATACATCTCCCCCGACGGTTTTACCGTCCTTGTGGGGCGAAACAACAGGCAAAACGATCAGCTTACCTGCAAAACGGCGGACAAGACGGATATCTGGCTGCACACCAAGGACATAACCGGCTCTCACGTGATAATCAGAGCCGAGGGCAGAGAAGTCCCCGAGAGTACGGTGTATTTTGCCGCCCGTGCAGCAGCCGCCCACAGCAGCGCAAAAAGCTCGTCGCAGGTGCCGGTGGATTACGTGCAGGCGAGGTTCGTGAAAAAACCCGCAGGCGCAAAGCCGGGAATGGTCATTTTTACGAATAACAGAACGGTTTACGTGACCCCTCTCGAAAAAGATCCGTAATACATCAAGCCCATGAACGGCAGAAAAGCTCTGCGCCTATCGTTGAGAAAGGCGCAGAGCTTATATTTACGGAAGTGACAATAAATTGAGATATCTCTTGCCCTCGGCGGCTACATTATCATAGTTGCTATCTTCCACCCCTCCTCGGTGCGGATAAGGCTGACGCGGTAGTTCACATCATAGTCGATGATCTTGTAGCCGATATTTACATGATAGTCAAAATCAATGGTCATGACCGCATGATCCCCGTCGTACATCACAATATCGGAAAACTCCACATTGTCGTAGGAAACGGTATGATCCCTGTACCAGTCATGCCAGAAATTTTTCAGTCTGCGCATAAATTCCGAATTTGCCTCAATGTACTGCTCCGCCTCGGAAAACGGAGCGTCCTTGGTTATGTACTTGGCGTAGGCGACGCTTGCGGTTTCGCAGAAGCTCTTTATCTCGCCGAGCATTTCCTCCGACGGATCGCAGTAAGCGTAAAGAACGCCCTTTTCCTCTTCGAGGATCATCTCGCCGCCGCTGCCGTCGGTGACTTTGATCTCGGGATCGCACAGGAAAATACCGCTGCCCTCGTAGATCTCGAACCGCGGTATAAGCTCCTTGTCGTCCAGATCGTCGTATTCATGCACGGTATAGTTTTCCTCCGAAATAAAGGACTTCTCCAGAAGCTGACCGTTTGCGTATACCATGGCTCCCTCCGGAACGCACACCTTAAATCCCTTTGTCTTTGAAAAAAGCTGCCCGTTAAGGTCGGAAGCGGCGCATATCCACCCGTGCTGCCCGAATTTATCGTTATTGCCGTCGGGAGAAAGGGTATATTCGGCAAATTTCAGACCCTCGAGATATACCGTATAAATGACGGAACCGTCCTCCAGGGTGCGTCCCTTTACGGATCTGGCGTCCGTATAGTCCTCACCGAAAACGCTTTTCATATATTCCATATACTGCTCCCTGCCGTTGAAGCGGTCGTATTCGGGAGCTTTCTCATCGAGTATCTCCTCTATGCGGTTGAGGCGGTACTTGTCCATAAACTCCTCAGCCGCGTGGCTGATGTGATTTTTTTCGTAGGACTCCAGAAATTCCCACAGTATATGCCACGCGTAAACGCTCAGCGCCATCAGAACGGTAAAGAGTATCAGCAGGAATATCCCGAAAGCATGGGATCTTTTTTTTGTTTTTTTCTCGGGTGCATTATCCTCTTTCATATGCTCCGGAGTGTAAAAATGCTGCGGTGAATACGCCAATATGATACCTCCTGACCAGAGCGTGCCGGCACGCCGTAAATTATTCCGATCCCTTTTCCGGCAGCACCACAAACGCCGTGGGAAGATTTCTCGGGCCGTAAACCGACGCGCATACGTTTATTATCTCGCCGTTATAGTACATCACCGTAGAGGAACCGCCGTCAAGATTTGCCGCGTTGACCGCGCCGTATTCCTCAAGGATATTTATGCAGTCCTCATAGGTCGCGCCTATGCTCGTCGCCTGTCTGCCGTCGACGGTGAGCAGCAGCACCGTGCCGTCCGCCGTCTGACCTATGCAGGTCCTGGGATTAAGACCGCCTCCCGAGCCGGACACATCCGCACGCTTGCCGTTTACTATAAAAACGGGACCGAAAGAGCAGGCGTCGCGCATATCCTTTTCCATAGCCTCCTTGGCGCTCATCCAGCCCACTATCAGCTTGTTGTCCTTGTCAAAACCCACTACCACCGACGAACCGCCGTCGTAAACCAGCTCTCCGTTTTTTATGACTATGCCCAAAGGCTGACCGCCGTTGCCCACGCCTCCCTTGTCGATAAAACCGCCCGCGTTGACGCCCGCAACGCCGCCCTCTCTTTCCACCATCTCCGATATCTGAATGCCCTTGCCGTTGGATCCGAGCACGGGGGGAATGCCTATGACCACCCTCGACGGATCTCTTATTAGCATGAGCTTTCCCTTATAGGTGGAGGATGCGATGTCGATTATTTCCAAGGGCTCTCTTTCGTCGTCCTCCGCCAGCTCCTCCGCAGTGGGGATAACTATCAGCGATCTGTCGGTGATCTCGGGAGTTTCCGATGTGGAGTTCCTGTTTAATATATCCTGTATCTCGCTTTCCGTAAAGAACATACGGGGTACGAATTTCAGCGCGCTCGTTTCCATCATCGTTGACACGAACAGATCCGACGCCGCCCTCGACGGGCCCTTGCAGAATATATAAGCGGCTTCGGCAAGCAGTATCAGCAGAGCCAGAAGTATAACGCCCGCCGCCGAAAAAAATCTTCCCGCAAAAACTGCCGCATGATAAAGAAATCCTCTTTTTTTGCCGTTTCCCGCGCTCATTTTCCGCCGTCCTTTCTTTTCTTCCTGAACACCCAGACCTGCTGCACCTTAAAGCTGACCGCAAAAAGAAGCGTATCCACGATCATCTTTACGATAAGGGTCTTTTCCCCGAAAATATGCGATAAGCCGTAAACCCCGCCGAACGAAGCGGCAGCCTGGATAATGCAGAGAATGTAATATTTTATCAGCGTGAGCCTCGGATCGGCGGCGGACTTGAAAACCACTCCCCTGTTAAGGGCGTAGTTGAGCAGCGAGGAAACGGCTCTTGCAATGAACGTGGCAAGCATTATCCTCCGTCCCATCTCTGCGGAAGCCGCCGCCGTGAAAACGGTCTGATAGACCGCCAGATCGGTCAGACAGGAGATAAGGGACGAGGACGCATAGCCGATCAGCATTTTGTATATCGCAAGAGAATCCTTTATCGGATTAAAATGCGTGCCGCTGTTGTTGTCCTCATAGATCGTTTTTATAGGCACTTCCTTTATGGGGATCCCCAATCTGCCCGCTTCAAGGAGCATATTTGTTTCAAAATCAAATCTTTCTCCCTTCACAGCCGCAAAACGGGGGATAAGCTCGTTAGGCACTGCCCGAAGTCCCGTCTGCGTGTCGCTTATATCCAGACCGCAGAACAGCCTGAAAAAGCCCGATGTGAGCCTGTTTCCGAACCTGCTTTTCGGAGGAACGCCCTCTCCTCCGAAATCCCTTACTCCGAGAACAAGACTGTTCCCGTCCTCCGCAAGACGGCGGCAGCAGGCGCATATGTCGTCAATGTCGTGCTGATCGTCGCCGTCCGCAAAAACAATTCCCGAGCAACTGTCCGCGAAATTGTTCATATAGAAATTCATGGCGTTTTTCATGCCTCTGCCCTTGCCGAAATTCATAAAGTGCGTGATCACGCAGCAGCCGAATTCCTCTTCAAGCCGCTTGAATATCTTGTCCGAGCGGCTGCCGTCGTTTACAAGGATAATATGCTCAAACCCCTTGCCGCGCAGTTTTTTGACAATGCTTGCAAGCCGTTCGTCCGGATCAAGAGAGGGAATAACAGCGCAGTATTTATCCATAAAATGTCCACACCCCCGTTACATAAAATCAATGCAGTACCGCACAAAGGAGCGGCTGACGCCTTTGCGTACGCCCTGCACCGATCATTATGTGAACATTATACTCCGCAATCATTCAAAATGCAAGTATTTCTTATTTACAATACAGTGACAATCCCTGTAATAACTCACACAAAATTGTAACAGATAATAAACAAACGGTGACAGTCCCGCGGCTGAGCGGCGGGCGGATGTCCCGTTTGTATACGATCTGCCGGATCAAACGATATAGACCTTTTTCATTACCTGATCCTTTACGGGTCTGTCGCCGTATCCGGTTTCGCACTCGGCGATCTCGTCCACTGCGTCCATACCCTCCACGACCTTGCCGAAAGCGGCGTATTCGCCGTCCAGGTGGGGAGCGTCCCTGTGCATTATGAAGAACTGCGAGCCTGCGCTGTCTTTCATCATAGAGCGCGCCATGGAGATAACTCCCCTTGTGTGCCTGATGTCGTTGTGAACGCCGTTGGACTCAAACTCGCCCTTTATCTGCCAGCCGGGATTGCCCGTGCCGGTACCCTGCGGACAGCCGCCCTGTATCATAAAGCCGCTTATCACCCTATGAAAGATAAGACCGTCGTAAAAGCCTTGCTTTACCAGCTTCTCAAAGTTTTCCACGGTTATAGGTGCTTTATCGGGATAAAGTTCTATTTTGATCTGCTTGCCGTTCTCCATTTCGATAATTACCATTTTCGATCTCCTCCAAAAAATTTTTTCCTGTTCAGGTCCCCTGCGGAATGAGAAAAGGACTGCGTAAAAAATTATACCATTAAAAAAACCGTTTGTCAAGAAATCCGCCGTGAAATTCAAGGAAATCAATTTTTAGAAAATTGATTTCCTTGCGTGAAATTATATGAAATTAGTGCTTGACAGAAAATATTTTTTGGGTTATAATAGTAATATGGGAAAATTTTTTTAACGGAATTTTATTTTTAACGCGTAAATGAA
>JAMPAO010000034.1 GCA_023667165.1 Ruminococcus sp.
GTCTGCGGGAGCATTGCATACTACCCTGACGGCGTTGTAACAGCCTTCTTCCGAGTATTCAAAATTTGCGCTTGACACCGTTTCCAGCGCCGAAGAAAATACGGGAGATGAATGAGGCTGAAATTTTTTCGGCTTAACGAACTTGTACCCTATCCCGAAGCTGTCAAGATATGCGTCGACCCGGTAACCGTTGGCGGAAAGTATTTCCCGTATGTAGTCCTCCGCTGTCATATTCACCGCATAATACCGTCCCATACTTTCATACTGAGCCGCTATCTGTTCGGCGAAACCGTTGAGAGTATCATATATATCGGAAGTCCGATTGCCGGTGGGATCGTTTTGCTTTTCGTATTCCTCTCTTAACTTGATAAGCAGTTTTATTTTATCCGAGTCACGGTGCTTGTATCCAAAGTTCGGCAGTTCGTCATCGACATAAACATGAACGGGCAGGGACAATGCCCCCGTCAGCTTGACCGTATCGCCGGTACCCTCTGCGGACATGACGTGATGAAGATACACTTCGTCGTATTCCCTGTCGGCGAATACCGTGCAGTATTCCTGCGGGTCGAGAGGCATGGCGAGTTTTCGGAAAAGTCCGTCAAGACTGTACCCCGAAGCGGTTATCGTTCCCTCGCCCTCGTTGTTTGTTTCCTCTCTTACCGTGGAAATATACATAGCCTCACCGTTGTCCGTCCGCCTGACAAACCGCACGGGAGCGATAAGAACGGCATTTTCTTTCGTAGCCGGTACGCAAAGCTCAAAGCTCCCCGCACTGCTAAATCTTCTTGTCCACAAAAGGGAAGAAAAATCGTCTATGAAACCTAAGAGAACACCGTTTCCGTCATGGACTGCGATCTCCATTCACACACCTCCGTATAAAATATCATATTCGCAGGAAAGTCCTATGTCTGCTTTGTACTTGCTTACACGAAATATGTTCGTTCCGTACCGCAGCTTCAGCGGCACGCATTCGTATCCGATTTTACTCATCATGTTAAACTGTTCTCCGTCCCGTTCCAGAACTGCGGATATTCTGCCTCTTTTTGTACACAGGCGAAGAGTGTCACCGGAGAAAAAGGTATCGTATACCCCGAAGATCTCTCCGGTGACTACGTTCTCAACGCCTAAATTACTGACTTCCTCATTCACATTCAGAGTAAAATCCGCCCCCGCTTCCGAATCGCCGTCATAGTTTATTGTCAGCAGTCCGTCCGTAAGTTCGGCATGACCTTTCTCGCTGTTTATCCAGTACGGGTCGGGACAGAGCAGGACTATCTGGGTAACAAGAGGGTGTCCGTTGGGAGGGGTGTCGATCTGCGAGCAGTAACCCTTGATGAATTTGCTTTGCAGGGGTGAAATATATTCGAGTGTTATCTCGGTCTTTGGACGGAAGACCCTGTAAAGCCGCAGCTTGGGAGCTTCTGCCGTACCCTCTTTCTGATGATAGCGGGCGTTTATGGTTATCTCCCTTTCGGGAACGTGAAGTCCCGTTACGGCCGAACCGTCGGAGCAGCCTGAAGCGGCTGTCCCCACGGTCGTTTCCGAGCTTACTCCCTCCGCTGAGGTCAGGAATATCTCGGGGTCATTGTAAAAGTCCACGCTGTCCCCGTAACTGTTTCGGGCGATAAGTTTATACTCAAACATTGTTCCGCTCCTTTCAGTATTTTACCGCCGCAAGCTGTAGTCCCCGCCGGGTGTATCGCTTTACGTCCCGGGGAGATACGGGGTCGGGGGTGGTTATGTATTGGTTGAAGGTGAAAGGCAGAGGAGTTTCGCCGTTCTTGTTTCCGGAAACAGTGTTTGTCCCCGAAGACGTTGTTCCGTTTATATCGTTGGCTGCCGACTGTGCCATACTTTGGGTCAGTCCTCCCGAAATATCAAAACCGTTTCCGAAAGTATTTCCCGAAAACAAGTCCGACGTTTCCGCCGCACCTTTGTAGACATTATCCAAGTCCATAACGGGGCGCACCGTAGGCGAAAACACCGTTTCACCGGAGAAAATATCCGACACGGAATCTGCCGCATTACGCATTGAAGATGTGAGCAGTTCACCAAGGCTTTCCGCAGAATCGCTTACATCCTTTGTGCCTCCCGATATGCCGTTTGCAAGTCCCTGAACGGTAAACTCTCCAAGCTGCTCAAACACCTTTGACGGAGAATGTATGCCGAGCAGTTCCTTAAATCCGTCTACAATTGCCGTTCCTATATCCTTTACGGCATCGACTACTGTGGTAACACCGCTTTTTAGTCCTTTAATTACCCCGTCTATAATTGCTTTTACAAGACGGTCGACCGCCGCATAAAGATCTTCGGAATTGTCCTCAATACCTTTTGCTATGCCGTCTATCAGCGATATCACAAGGTTAATACCGGCTTCGATTATGTCGTCAAACTTTGAGGCTATGCCGTTAATAAAGTTCAGCACTATGTCGACCGCCGCTTCAATAACGCTTTGAATGTTGTCGGCGATACCCCGAAGAATGCCGTCTATTATCTTCATACCGCACTCAATTATTTTATAGGTATCGTCGGCTATCCTCTCCAGTATCATCGTCACAACATCGGCAACGCAGTCGACGAGCATGGGCGCGCAAACGTTGATAAGCTCTATAAGCTTTATGAGAATTTTTTCTGCGGCATCAATCAGACTGACTGCAAGAGTACCTACAGCCTTAAGTATTTCGTCAAGTATCACCACTACTGCCTGAACTATTGCCGGAGCGTTTTCCGTAAGTACTTCACAGACAAGTTTTACCATATCGCCTATAGATGACGCAGCGGCTATAAGCAGTGAATCAGCCGAAAGCAGCAGCGCCGATAAACCCGCAGACAAAGCAAGAGTTCCCGCACCGAGAAGCGCCACAGCGGCTCCAAGCATAAGCATTGCACCGCCGAGAGCAAGTATCGTGGGAGTAAGAGGCGCAAGCAAAGCTCCTGCCGCAGCCATTACCCCAAATATCCCAGCTATCGTCAGCAGACTTTTGCCTATCTGTGCCAAGGAGAGATTGCCCAGTGCGATCAAAGCAGGCGTAAGCACGGATATTGCCGCTGCCGTAAGAAGTATCGCTGCGGCGCCTCCAAGTCCTCCCGAGGCGGCTTTTAAGGCTATGACTATCGCCGCAAGGGAAACTACCATAGCAAGGAGACCTTTGCCGATCTGCTCAAGAGACATATCCCCCAGCTTTTGCAGGGCGGAAGAAAATACAGCTATCGCGGCAGCCGCGGCGATAAGTCCGACTCCTGCCGAAAGAGTGTTTTTCGGCAAAAGATTCATCGCGGCTGTGATCTCTGTAAGTATACCCGCCATAGCGAGCAGACTCTTGCCGATCTGCTCAAGGGATATACTTCCCATGCGTTCTACGGCGGACGCAAATATCAGCATAGCCGCACCTAAGGCTATCATGCCTACAGATGTGGATATGACCTTTTCCGCACCTCCTATATTGTTTACAAACACACCGAGTTCTGTCAGAAGTAGACCTATGCCCAGAATGCCCTTACCGAGATTTTCCCAGTCAAGAACAGACAGCCGGGCAACTGCCTCCGACATCACGTCAAGAGCCTTTGCAAGGGCAATAAGACCGAGCATTGCCGTGAGTCCTGTTTTACCCGTTTGGTCTGCGCCATTCATTTTCTGCTGAAATATCCCTATTTCTGTAAGCAGTGCGCCGATACCCACTACGCCTTTAGCAACGCCTTCCCAGTCGAGAGCGGCGAGTTTCGTTACCGCACCCGCCAGTATCAGCATCGCCAAAGATATACCGATCATTTGCAAGGGCAGCGAACGCATTGCTTTGACGTTTTCCCCTCCTGCTATTTTGGAAAGTATCGCCATTGCACCTATTACTTCTCCCAGCATAAAGGTTACTGCGGTCATAGAGCTTACAAGGCTTTCCTTATCAATAAGAGAAAGACTTATAAGGGACGCTGCGAGTATCGCCAGAGCTATGGCAATTTGTTTTATTATCCCTGCGTTTATGGCATTTTGCCATGACTCAAGGCAGCCTTTTGCACCGTCGAGAACTCCTGTAAGACTTCCGAGAATACCGTCGCTGCCTATAAGCTCGGAGATGCTGTTTACAAATGATCTTACCCCCACAGCCATTGCAGCAATAGCACCTGTCCCGAATATATCCGCAATACTGTCAAGGCTAAGATTATCAAGCGCACTTTTTGCGAAATCCCCGAAACAGCCGAGGAGAGCCGTAACAAGCTCGCCTATTCCCGAAAATATGGGGGATACGGCTGCAAGAGCCTCTTTTGCCTTGGCGATAAACCCGACGAAAACGTCTCCGTAAGCTGTCTTAAATTCGGAAAATATCCCTTTGACCTTTTCGGCAGCCAAAGCAGCGCCGTTCATAAAAGCAGTCAAAAATCCGGCAGCCTTGTCAAGGACTGTCCCGAATATACCGGAAGACTTTACCGACTCATCCAGCTTGACGATGAAGTCACCCATTGAAGCGGCTGCGTCAAGTACGTTTCCCCCTACGGGAGCAAAGCCTTTGATGATCTTTTCCGCCGCAGAGGCAAGGGCGGCAGCGGCGTTCCTGCCTATGTCAAAAGCCGCAAACACTCCCGCAAATATACGGCGCAGACGATCCGCAGCGGTTTCCGAGTCAAGAAAAGCCGCCGTAAGCTGTCTGAAATTTTCCGCAAGACGGTATGCCGGACTTGCGTTTGCTCCCGAGGAGGGAAATATCTGCACAAAAGCCTGTTTAACAAGGTTCGCGATTTTAAGCACACTCAGAAACGAATTGCGGACGGCGTCAAGAAGCGAAGAGATACCTCCCAGTTCAGCAAATTCCTTGACAAAGGAATATATAAGTGCCGCACCTTTTGAAAGGAGATCTGTAAGTCCGCTGAAAAACCCGCTCTTAAATCCGGTAAGGTTTTTGAGCGCCGCAAGTATACCCGACATTCCCGAAGCAATATCCCTCAGATAATCGGTAAAGTCCGATGGGATAAGATCGTCAAATAACCGTTTCAGCGCAGGAAGAGCGGAAGAAGCAAGGGACGTAAAAATATCCGCCGCCTTTTTTAATGCTTTTGTACCCGTCTTTATAAGCATGAAAAAAGACGTAAACGCCTTTTCCAGAATATAAGACGCCGTTTGGGAATCCAGGAACGTGCCTGTAAGCTGCCTTATCTTCTCAATGATATACACCACAGCCGAAACTCCCGAACGGGCAGTGCCGAACACAGCGGAGAACGAACCGCTTACTGTTCCGAGAATTTTTCGGACGCTTCCAAAGACGTTTTTAAGTGCACCCGCGGCAGATGTCACCCCTCCCAAGGCAATGAATTTCCGTATAAATTCCGAAACGATTCTGACTGCCGTTCCCACAGCGTTGATGACCGACGGAAGTATCTGACCCGCAAGGCTCAAACCCTGTCCCGCAAATGAGGATATCGCCGTTACCGCTGTTCCGAAAACCGAAACCAGTATGGGCAACACTGAACCTGCCAGATTCACGGCAAGCCTGATAAACGATCCGAATATATTAACTCCGGATGTAAACGCCGATATGAGTATAGGCATTACCGACCTTGCAAGGTTTACGAATATCTTTGCCGCAGTGCCGACGGTCTCGGCAATAGTGCGGATAAATCCGAACACGCTTGTAAATATTCTTTTCAGGTTATCCGCCGCCGTTTCGGATGAGAGAAACGAAACGGTAAGCTCCCTCACTCTTTCAACAAGGGAATAAACCGATCCTGCGCTTATCTTGAATGATGAAAACACAGATGTAAACGCGCTTACGGCGGCAAGAGCCGCATTTCCTGCAAACCTCAGCACATTGCCTATTATCTCAACGGCGGAACTTACTCCTCCAAGCTCGTAAAATTCCCTAAAGAACGAAACAGCTCCTGTCAGTGCCTTTTTGAAAAGCGATACTGCGGCGGGAACAGCCTGTTTTATCCTGCCCGTAAAATCGGAAAGAGCCGAATTTACTTTTACAAGTACCGATGAAACGTTCGTCAGATCTCCCATTCCCGAGAAAGTCTTGAAAATTCCTTTTACTGCGGACAAAACTTCGGTAAGAAACGTCAGCTTTATTTCGGAGGCTTTTTTCAAGGTTTCCGAAAATTTTCTTAAGCTGTCGGTTATTTCAAAAAGTTTATTTGCTGTAAGGGGCGGAAATATATCGGTGAAAGCCTTTTTAACTCTGCCTGTAACTTGGGTTATGGCTTCCATGGAATTTCGTGCCGCTTCTATGAGCGAGTCACGTCCGCCCAGGTCTTTCCAGCTTTGAAGAAGAGCGTTCCTCGATTCGGAAGACTTGTTTATAAATTCGCTGAGGGTATCGCTTATCTCCGTAAGCAATGCCTTCGCTTCCTCAAAGTCGCCTATGAGTATCTCCCAGCTTTGAGTCCAGCCCGATTGAAGAGACTCGTTCAAGGTGTCGATAAGCTGAGTAAAGGTTTTGACTTTTGTCGCTGCGTCGTTGGCAGTCTGTCCCATTTTGATTATGGACTTTATCTGCTCGTCCGTGTAACCGATAGCTTTAAGCTCGGCTTCGGACAGATCCCCCGTAAACTTGGCAAGAGTTTCCGTAAGTATTTCGGTGCTTATCCAGCCGTTTCTCAGCGTTTCTCTGAACGATCCCTCTTTCTTGATCATATCGTCAATAGCTATCCCGTGAACTCTTGCAGTTTCCTTTAAGGCGTCCTGAAACACCTGACCGCCCATTCCGGCATTTACCACGGAGTTCCAGTCCTGTAATTTCAGAGAACCTGCCGCCAGCGCTTGAGAAAGCTGATACATTGCCGTACTCGCCTGCTGTGAGGTCGAGCCTGAAACAGCCGCCAGATTTGCAATACCTTTTATAGCTTGAACGGACGTGTCAAGGTCAACGCCCGCAGCCGTAAAAGTACCGATATTGCGTGTCATCTGCGTAAAGTTGTATATGGTTTTGTCGGCATATACGTTGAGTTCGTCAAGAGCCTTGTTTACGTCTTCAAGGGTGCTTCCTTTGCTTTCGGTATTGGCAAGTATAGTCTGAACAGCGTTTATCTGTGTTTCGTATTCCTGAAAACCCGACCTTACCGGAGCGATAACAAGAGCGTCCGCTATTTTCTTGCCTGCGTCAACGGCAGCGTTGGTTATATTCCCGATCGCCGTCATTCCGACGATACCAAGGTTTGAAAATCTGTCAGACAACGTGTTCAGACTTCTCTCCATATTACCCAGAGATAACCCCGCGCTTATCTTGCCCGCAAAGCCGCCTATGGCAGATACTCCGCTTTTTATCCCGTTTTTCAGGTTTGAAAGAGAATCAAGCGCGCTTCGTATGCCGTTTCTGAACTGCTCTCCGTCAAAACGCATCCTCACAATACTTTCGTCTATAACACGGTTCACAGCTTTCTCACCTCGCTTTTTATCTCCGCCGCAAGTCCGTCAAATACCGGAGCAAGGGCGGGGTCGATATAGTCCCGCCCCTCAACATATCCGCCGTTTCTCGTTCCGTGACCGTACCGTATAAGGATCGCCACGGAAGTACCGCCTGCCGTATTGGAATTTTTGAAAACAAGAGCGGCGCCCGTATCGGTTTTTTCCGTTTCGTAATACCAGGAAGCGGCTGTTTTTCCGGTGTTCGCAGGTGTGGCGTTCTTCAACGCTTCAACGCCCTTTTGACCGTATTTTTCAAGTATCTTTATGTACTCTTTTTCTGACAGCTTTTCCAAATATTTTTCTGCCTTTTTCAGTTTGCCCTTGCTCGTTATAGCTATCATAAGACCGCAGCCGCTCCTTTCCCGTATTACGTTCCCAGTATTTTGCGGATAAGTCTTTCTATTCTTTCGGGGTCATACCCCTCCGCTTTCAGTTCCGAACGTCTTTCCTCTCCGTCGCCCCATTCTCCTCTGATGACCTCACAGGCTATCTCCTCTTCGGTCTTATATCTTTCATAGTACATTCTATCACCCTCTCGTGTTAAGTCTGCTTCTTCTTGCGGCGTTCATCTCTTTCATTCGCCGCATATTCTCTGATTTGCTCATTTTTTTCGGGGGAGCGTTCTTTATGCTGCATACCCGTATAAGCGTCATCAGTCTGTTAAAGTGCCAGTGTTCGCATTCCAGGGGAATGTTCAGCGACACCATCCAGTAGTAAACTATTTCCGCAGTGATTATTTCCCGCTTGGCTCTTCCGCTTTCTCCGCTGCGAAACGTTGTGGCTGTCATAGGGTCGTTTATATATTCGTTTATTTTATCCGCCGCCGCAGCAGGCAGACCGGTCAGAGAAAAAGTATCAACATCTTCCTCCGACATACACCTTATGTAATCCAGCGTTTCTTCGTAAGAAAGATCGCCGTTTAAGAACGGCTTGTGCCATTTGGACTCCCATTTTGAAATTGAGGCGAGAGAATGCTCAAGCCGCAGCACTTTAGGCTCGGTGTTTACGAATATTTCCTTTTCTTCGTCATAAAATTCCGCTGCCGGAATGTACAGTGTAAGCATTTTCCCGCCTTCTTTCTTACTTTGCCATGTCGATATGTCTGCTCTCTATTGTGGGAACGATCCCTCTTACGAAAGCCGCCGCCTTTTCTGCGTCAAGGACCAGCTCCATAAACAGTTCGCTGTAAGCCTCTGTCTGATAAAACGCCTCCGAAAGCTCTTTGCTTTTTATAAATCTCTTTCCGTCAACGGATTTTTCTCCGTAAGAATCGAGAATTAGCCTCTCCACCGACTCCGCTATCCTTTTGCCGTCCTTGCTGTCTACCATATGCTGAAGAGTTTTTTCCAGACCGCCCGTTCCCGCAGCGGAAAGCTCCATACGGGCTATTTCCGCTTTGCTCAAATTAAAGTAAAAATCCTCCGTACGGGGATTGCCGTCATAATCGGTGTATGAGATCGTCTTTTTTAACATGATATCTCTCCTTTACTTGCTTTTAGTGTTTTCCGAAACAGCTTGAACAGTGTTCTCTCCGCTTGCGTTGCTCTTCAGCAGCTCCGCTATCTCTTTCGGCATAGGCAGCCTTGCCTCGTTGGTATCGGTGCCGTAGAGAATATCTTCCAGCTTTTTAAGGGCGTCCTTGTTCGTCGTTCTGGAATTTATCTCAAGATGTGCGGTAGGCTTGAATCCCTCTATCTCGGGGTCTACAGGCACTGTTTCAAAATCCCACGAGAACGTGGCTGCGTCCGGAGAATCGTTGACCGTCTGATACTCCTTTTCCGACGGTGAGACCGTTGCGCCGTAAACTATGTGCAGCTTGTAATCCGTGCAGTCGGGGTCGGTATCGCTTCCAAGTCCCGTGCGGTAGGAAAGCCCGAAAGGCGTTCTGCCCTGCTGAGCTACTTTCATGCCCGGGGCAGCCTCCCTATATCCGTTGCACTCATCGAACTCATCGGGATATGTATATGCTTCTATGCTGCCCTTGAAATCCTCCGCCGAACGAAATGAAGCGTACTTGATGTTATCTGCCCAAAGATCTGTGGCTTCTGCGCCCTCGGGACTTTCGTGAACATTGATAAGACCGTTCCAGGGTACTCCCGTTTTATACTTCTGTTCTTTCTGTCCGAAAGGGTAAAGGACGTTTTGAGACACGCCCATCTCAAAATCCCTTTTCCCTGTTTCGTCCCACTTTATTCTTGCCATAATATCAGCCTCCAGTTAATAAATTATTGTAAATACATCATGATACAGATTATCCGAAACAAAACTGCGGTCGTATCTGCATTTCGGAAGAAATGAAACCGTTTCGGCGATCTTGCCCTCGGGGTCTGTGTCTATTACGGTAAGCTCGTAAACATTGCTGTGCGTGTATACTCCGCCGTTTGCATAGCCGTTTTTTATCCGGATGCGGCGGTACACAACAGCGGGGTATTTCATCTTTACCGATTCGGGCGGCTGAAAGTAAACATTCCTGCTGCCCGTTATCCCGCAAAGTTTTTCATGCAGTTCAAGACGTCTGTTCATTATACAGATCACCTACCGTAAGAATAAGTCTCGGATACGACACTTCTGCGCTTGACACTTTCCATTTGCTGCCCATAAATTCCACATACCGTATGGCATGAAAATTTTCCATAGCGTACGGGTCGGCAACAATGCTTATCTCATTTGACACATTAACGTTGTCGTTAAGCTGTCCCGAGGTCTGAAGATGTCTTGTGCTGCGAATAACGTCGCCGAAGTAACGGCGTTCGGTTATCCTGCTTTCCCATACCCCGGGACTTGTCTCAAACGTTTCGGCGTATCCTACTGTTCCGCAGAATTTCGCCATTTTCGGTTTACCCTGCCTTTTAGGACGTCTTTGCCTCAAGGGCGATAGCCGAATAAGGCTTTATGAGAGCTCCGGAACAGCGGGTTTCGATAAGGTACTTCTGAGCATTGTAGTCGATATCGAAATCATCGAACATATTGACAGCTCCGCCCTTGTCAGCACCCACATTGTAATCGGTAAGATTGACAATAACTCCCATAAGCGCACCGCCGTTTTTACCCTTGGTGTTTTCCATAGGCGGAACCGTGATTATCTCTTTTACCCTGAGCTTCTTTGCCAGCTTGCTCTCGTCCTCGTACAGAGTGTGACCGATGGTGTCCTCAAGAAGCAGACAGTTTGTGAGAATATCCTCTGTAGTGTACAGAGTGGGAGAACCCGAGCCTTTGTAGTTCTTTCTTGCCTTGATCGCTGCGGTGATGAACTCCTTGGCAAGCTCAGTGTCCGCAGGGTCGATGCCTGCGTCTACAACAGCCTGTATAGTGTACAGCTCGTCGTCAAAAGCCACGGGACGTATATGTGTCTCGTCTATCTTGTCCTCGGAGGAAGACAGCCTGCCGTCGCCGATGAGCAGAGCTCTGGCTATTTCCTCATTGAGCATCATTCTCATTTCAGCCTTTATCCAGCTCACCACGTCGAAATCGGCGATATCCACTACGTCGTCACGGTCCAGCTTCTGCTTTTTGTATATGGTGGTGGGTTCGGTAGTTCTCTTGAGAAGAGTGAATACCTCGTCCTTTTTCTTGTTGCCCTTTATGTATCCTCTCGCCCTTGCGTCTTCTTCCGTAATATTGGCAAGCACGGACTTTATGCGGCTGAAAGGCGTATGATGCACTGCTCCCATTACCTTCTGTACCCAGCTCATATCGCGCTGAATGAACTGCGGAGCGTCGGTAACGGTCTTTGCATCTGGGAACAGGTACTCGATATTCTCAATACCGTGGGCAAGAACGGCGTCCTTTAAGCTGCCGTATCTTTTGACATCGGCAAATATCGCCGCCTGCTCGGAATGGCTGAGAAAGTCGCCCTTGTTCTCTCCGTCTGTGTCGAATACATTGTGTTTCATATCGTTTCCTCCCTCATTTTCTTTGTTTTCTTCCTTTTCGTTTTTCCTGTCCTCAAGAACCTGTCCGATAAGAGCGTAAACAACAGTCTTCTGCTTATCGGTAAGCGTGTTGAATACGTCCTCTACAGTTTCTTCGCTGTCGTCCTTTTCGGGCGTTTTTTTATTCTCTTCTTTATCCATTTCTTTTCCTCCTTCGTTTTCAACAGAGTGGTAAAGACAAATGTCCTCGCCTGTGAAAATGTCCGCTTCCGTATCCGATTCATCCCCGTGACGCAAGACCGAACGTATGGACGCTCCCGGATTTGCTCCCGCAAGCACCAGGCTTACCTCCCGTATATTGCCGTGGATAACGTTTGCACCGTTGTGCTTAAGACCGTTTGCGTATATGGAAAGAGCGGAAATATCACCGTGTTCCACAAGCATCTTTGCGTTCCTGCCCGACTCGGTATCGTTGAATTTGCAATACGCAAACACTCCGTCCGCTCGGTTTTCCAAAAGCGCATGACCTAATACATTAAACGGGTCGTCATGACGGTGATTCCACACCAAAGGCACGGTCTGACCGTCATTTGACTTGAAAGCGTCCCGTACAATGGTTCGCCCGTCGGAACATCTTAAGTCGTTTTTGGTAGCCCAGCCGCAGAAATCGTATGTATCGGGCTTAGCTTTTTTCATTTTGAATTTCCTCCTTTGTTATCGGCGTTTCCACCTGCACGGGTGACGGTGCGGCAGAAGGAGCGCCTATATTTTTATTCTTCAGCTTGTCCGCATCCGGATCGTCGGAGGGTTTAAGTCCTATACGCTGCCTTACCTCGTTGGATGAAAGTATTTCATTGCGTGTGAACTTATCCGACGCCTCCGCCAGTTCCCCGATAGGAACAAGTCTGAACGGATCTCTGAAGAACATTATGGACTGTCTTTGACTTCTTGCGGTGCGGGTCAGAAACTTTCTCTTCATCTCGTCTGCCGCCGCAGAAAGCAGAGGCTCTATGGAGCGGTCGTAATAATTGAGCATAGTTTTTTCGTCGGCAGTGCCGTCCATAACGCTTTGGGTTATGCCGAGCTGGCTGTGGAGAAGATTCGTAAGGTACTCTATCTGACTTAGCAGATTGTTCTCTATGGGACGGTTGAGCTGCGTCACCCGCTCAGTGCCGTCTATATAGGCAATACCGTACTTGCTCCCCGCCAGTTGCTTTTCTATGTCCGCCCGTCTTTGCTCCGCCTGCTGCTTCCTCGTTTCGGTCTTTACCAGATACGGCAGTTGTATCAGCAGGTCGAGTTTTCCCGAACTGCTTTGCTCGTCCACTGCGTCAAGAAGATTGAGCTTTCGTATAAGGCGCTGCATAGTCGAGTTGGGTTCATTGGTGACGGCGTAAAGAGGGTTTTCGATTATAGCCGCTGTCTGTTTGGAAACCTCTATCTCTTCCTTTTGACCTGTCCTTTCATTGTATAGCTGTACTCTGACGCTTGAGGGTCTCCACTGCACTATTTTCCCCACACGCAGACTGAGAATGTCGTACGACCCTGTTATGTTGGGGTCAAAGTCTGTGTCCACGGGGATCACCGCCACACAGCCCTCGTCCAGCATGGACATTACCATATCCTGTACAAACGCTCTGCCTGTCTGGTCAAGGTTTGCTTCTTCCGAAAGGCATCTGTTCAGTCCGGAATTTATTTCAGAGAGAAAATATCCCTCTTCGTCCAGACGGACGTGACGAATTTTCATAGCCGCTGCGTCTATAGCTATACGGTTATACACGCTCGTTACTATCGACCGCTCGTTTCCTCCCGAAAAGCGCATTCTGTCGGGACGGCGGTAATAAGCAGGTTCGCTGTAGTCATATGTGGGATCTCTTGCCGTGAAGGCATTCCACGCGTGCTTTAATCTTGCGCCCAGTGAAATGTTCATTTTGAATTTTTACCTCGCTTTAATATTTAGTCAAACGCTTCGGAATTGAGTTTGAATGCCACATAGGCGTCCATCATCGCCGCCACTGCGTCTATTTTCTGATCGCTGCGCTTTTTCAGCAGCTTGCGGTTGCCATTGGTGTCTTCGATCGTTATACAGTTGCCCATTGTGTAGCTCATCAGCTCCTCATCAAACAAAAGCAGTCTGTCCTCCGCCAGCTTTTTAAGCTCGCCCAGGGGTACAGACTCCGTTTTTGCTCCCTGTATAACCTTTTCAATGCCGAAAGGACCGTTTTCCGTCTGCCACCTTTCAACGAACTCCTTGGCGTTGTAAGGGTCGTATCCGAAGCAGCGTACATCGTACCCCCTTTCGCATATATGAGCGTCAAGGTCGTCGTAAACGTTCATCATGTTAAGGATAGTGCCGTCCATGACCACCAGACTGCCCTCTTTCATAAATTCCTCGTACTTTATCCTCTGAGCCGCCTGAAGCTTTGTCATGGTGCGGGAGGTTATGTAATTTCGGGTCTTTACCCCGAACGCTCCTCCGGACAGAGGAAACAGAAAGGTAAAAGCGCAGAAGTCGTCACCCTGAGAAAGATCGCACCCCAAAGCGCAGGGGAGCTGCCAGAAATCCCGTTTTCTGTGAGGAAGGATCTCTTCGTAGGTAAAGAAATATGTGTAACCCTCCATGGGCAGACCGAAACGCTTGGCTAATATATCGTTCCTTGCGGCAGGCGCTTTTTCCGCCCGTTCCACATCAAGCTGATATGTTTCGTAGCTTACGGTCAAGCCGATATTCGGATTAGCCTTAAGCCACACCGCAGGGTCGGCTACCTCGTCCACGCTGTCCAGCTTATACCACCATATGGATACGTGGGGAGCTATGTATTCGCCCTTGAGAATGCTCATAAGCTCCATTTTGATAGTATCACCGCAGCCGTTCCTTACCGTTCCTTCGGAGCTTGTTGCAATGATAAGGTAATCGTCTACCTTTGAAGCTCCCTGCTCTATAGCTCCTATAACATCCTCCCTGATATCGCAGGACAGCCATTCGTCCACAGTAGCCACCTTGCACCTGAGTCCTTGCAGCTTTGCGATTGACATAGGGCGCACTTCGATTATCGAGCCTGTCAGGAAATTCTCTATTCCTTTTTTAGTGGGGGACAGCTTTGCCCTGTTCGCCTTTGAGCCTGTGGTGTTTTGCAGTGATCCTTGGGTCAGAAACTTAAAGTAAGGTCCTCTTGCCCTGGCTATGGCAGTCCGTATGGGTGACATCACCTCGTCCGCCTGCCGCATTGTCGGAGCGGTGGTTATCTGATGTGTTGTTGAGCGGTCTATATTCTCGAAGTACGATTGAAGACAAGAATCATACAGCGATTTTGCCGCTCCTCTCCCTACAATAAGGTATTGCTTATTGATAAGCCTTTTCTTTTTCCGCTTTCTGGCGTAATGACCGCCGTGACCCTTGTCGCCGGGGACGTAAACGCTTATCTCCTCATAGTAATACCATCCCAAAGCCTGCTCCCCCCACAGCTTGAAGCTGTCAAGCATATTAAGGTCGGAGCCGTCGGTCAGGGTAAGCTCGTTTTCGCAGAAGCGTATCCATCCTTCTACGGCTTTGTCGTCATAATACACTCCCGGGTTGTCTATCAGCTCGTCTATACGGTTCATTTCCATTGCCACCGTTTTGCATACAGGTATCTCTCCCCGCATTACGGCGTCACGGAATTTTCCGTAGTATTTAGGTACTGCGGTGTTGGATAACGGCATGGTTTGTACTCCTTTTTCAAAAAAAATTCCCGAGCCTATAGACAAGCTCGGGAAAAGGTGGTATAATTGAGTTGTATAATAAAGACAAACGGAGGTATTGAAAATGAACGAACAGACTTTGGAAAAGAACACTTTGCAGGAACAACTTCATTTTGAAATTCACGAGGAAAACGGCGTTGATTTGAGCAGTGACCGTTATAAACAGCTCGAATGCGGTCCCGAACAAGCGATGTATATGTCCGCCTTTATGCAGCAGATACCCGCAATAGCCGCTTCGGGTGCTCTTGCGAACTCCTACAAGGTAGTATTTCCCGAGGGCGTCACAGGGACGCTCATGCAGTATAAAAAAGGTGGATTAGGCACGCCGATCATCGGGGAAAACGGAAAGATAGTCGGTCACGCAGGACTGTTTGATATGAAAGCAGAGGCCGCTGTTCTTGGCGGTTTCAGTGTTATGGCTGCGGTGACCGGTCAGTATTTTCTTACTGAGATAAACTCAAAGCTGGGAAATCTCAATCTTAAAGTCGACCAGATAATGGAGTTTCTTTACGGCGACAAAAAAGCAGAGTTGATGTCGGAGATAAGTTTTGCCCAGCAGGCGCAGAAGAATTACAGTTCGATCATGAACCACGAAGCCCAGCGGGCGGCAACTATTGCCGGCTTGCAGCAGTCCCGCAAAACAGCTATGCAGGACATTGAATTTTATATGTCCGACCTCTCCCGCAAAGTGCAGACCGTTGAGAAAATGTTCGGCAAATTCAAAGAAACAGCCGAAACAGTTCTGCGCATATGGCAAAGCCTCGATCTTTCCAAACAGCTTTTTGTTATGAGCAACATTATGGAAACTTATTTTGCTCAGAATTTCGACAGGAATTATATAAAGTCGGTCAGCGAAACAGTAGCTTATTACATAAACAAATGCGACAAGAGCGTGTTAGGCGACTTTAGGATACTGCGTTCAAAAATTGACGCCTTTAAGGATAAAGACGGAACAAAAGAGCTTAAAGACAGATTCGACGGTATTATCGGTTCTCTGGACGGCGGCGGAGAAGCGCCTATACTTCGCACAATGTCCGAGGCACTCAGTGCTGCCACCGCGTCAAGAGAATACCATATAGATCACAAAGGCCGCATTTATTTGAAAGCAGTTTAACTGCCTTTCAGTTTTTGTATCGTAGCGATAATGCCCACAACGGAAGCGGTTATGCCTACAGTACTGCCGGTTATGCTGAGAATGTCCTTGACATGGGTCATTCCGTCGGTTATGTTTTCGGATGACAGCGACCGCAGTTGCTTTTCCATAGTCAGCCTGTTAATTGCTTTGCGCAGGTCATCGTCGCTCATAGAGCTAAAATCCAGCGACTTTGTTCTTTTACGGTCTTTTATACTTGACACTGTGTTTGTCAGTTTTGAAGCGTTGTCAAGGGCGTTGGTTGTGTCTTTCATGATTTTTTCTGCGGGAGAGATAGCTTCTTTATCTTTTCCGTTTTTTATTGATTTGGTAAACGCCTTATCCATCATATCTTGGCGTTTTTGCCTTTTTGCGCCCTCGGCGGTCAAAGACCCGTCGGGGTTCTGATAACGCCTTACACCCCATTTTTGTCCTTTTATACCGTGGTGGTATAAAACATCGCTATACGCCCACATTTTGAATTTCCTCCTTCTTCTCGCTTTGCATCATTATCCGCCATTCCAGCTCGTCGGCAGTCCGTTTCAGACTGTCTGCCACGGATGAGCTTGCAGGCGGGTCAAACATCAGCTTGACACGCAGTGTTACATAGCTTTTCACAAACTCGAGCCTTGGGTCGTCCGGCATAAAATCGCGCCAGACGGCGGTCTTATCTTTAACTGAGAAACCCTCGGCAGGACCCGCTCCAAGCTGAGTAAGCACCGAAAACACCGTGTTTATGAACATGATAATGTCCGGATCAAAGTGCTCGTATTCCTCGGGTATTCCGCCTATGGCTTTCTTTACCGAGGTCAGTATGCTGTCCATCGCTTGCCTCCTTTGTGTATAAAAAATGCGCTCTAACAGGAACGCATTCGCCTTTTTACTATAAATTCCGAAACGTTTACCGGAGTTGTACCGTCTTTTATTTGAGTAATAAACACGGGAAACATAATAAAGGAAATTTCCTCTGTGCGTTTATCCACCTTGTACATTCCGTTGTCATAGAAATCTTCCTTTTTACACAGTATGTAATAATACTGCCTGTCCTCATAAATTTGGGTTATACCGGTTTTTATCATATCGTCGACGCTGTCGCAGACAATACATCTGCTTACCTTATTTCTGTGCATTTTCATCCTCCTTTGATCCTCTTACTGCATGGACAACTCCGCTCCAGTTAGGTTCAAGATTATCAAGCCGAGCTATGGTCATAGGACTGTTCCTGTCTATCATGTCCCAATATTTATCGAGAGCCTTGCCTTTTTCTCCCGATTGGTAATCGAGAAATGTTACTCTGCCTTTTTTGATCTGCCACGCAAAGCAATGACCTATGCCCGAACCCGTCCAGGCTACGCCCACAAGTCCCGACGCATTATTGCCGTATGTTTCTGTAAGCATTTTGGAAGCCTCTGCCGGAGATTTGCCGAAGCGTCTTGCCTTTGCGTATTTTACTTCCGCATTTTTGAAGCTTTCCCAAACCCTATCCGGTGTGTATTCTCCCGTCAAAGAGCCTTTTGCTTTAACATCGTACCCCATCTGCCGCAGATTTCCGGCTATAGAGCAGAACGTACAGTTATTAGCTCCCTCTTCCTTTCCCCGAAGGGGATTGGCTTTTTTCAGCGATTCGTCTACAGTTTCCGGACGGGACAGTCTTTTTATACCCGCTCTCTCGGGGGCAAGCATTCGGTCGACGGTTTCCTTTCCGTTATTGCGTAGAGTCTTGAATTTGCTGCTCATAAAGTACCCCGACTTGTACGCACGATAAGCCTTGACCACGCCGTAAGCGGCTAAAGGGACGGTGTAACCTATAGCAGCGGCAATGTCACCTTCCGCACTTCCGTCTTTTTCCGTCCCGCCATTCTTATTATACCGCTCTTTTCCTGCTTTTGTCAAGGTACCGTCATAGTTTTCGTATCGTCTTACACCCCACTTCTGACCTTTTATACCGTGGTGGAACATCTCTTTTGAATATGTAACCTTGCAAGCCAAAATATCACCTCCTCCAGGGACAGGTATCGTTTGGAAAACGTTCCGGCTGCGAAGAAACCGCAGTCAGATCCCCGTAATGGACAGCGTTGTGCGTCTCAAAGGAAATGCACACCAGATACTTGGGAGAAGTGAGGAACTCACTCCTGCTGCGAATATCTTCTACTGTTATGGGATTGAGATGATGTATGTATATCCTGCCGCATATCTCATGACCCGGCACTCCCAGATCGCAGCCGTTGTCCCTGATTATTACCCTGTCCCGTACCGACCGCCACTCTGCCGAGTGATAAAACTGCTGATTGAGATATCGGTCAAAACCGAATATCTCCTCCCCCACAATGCCGTTCAGCTTTAAGTACTCAAACCGCTGCTCAAAGCTCTTCAGCGCTGACATCTCTTCATATGTACGGATCTTCTTCGTATTCATCGTCGCTGCTGTACGACCTCATAGCCTTGATAGCTTCCTCATAAAGCTCTTCCATTCTTTGGGTTGAACGGATGGCCTGCGTCCTTGCCTCTACAAGCTCTTTCTTCCTCTCAAGAATATCTTTCTCCACCCGTTCCCGTGTTGATCCCAACTTAAGGTAATGAGTTATGACCTGTGCGGAAGCCGTGCCGTCCATTAACTGCTGCTCCGCAAGATCCACTGCTAAAGATATAAGCTGATTTTCTCTTGCTTCTGTGCTCAAAGCAGGACGTTTTCTCTTTTTTACTGGCTTTACCGCACTTTCTTCAGCCTTTTTCACATCGGACGGCTCCTTTCATATAGGTTTTGTTCCCAAAAAATTCCCGCCGGAGAATTTTTGAAGACCGGCGCGATAAAAGGAGGGGGTGTGTTTTTTATTACCCCCTCCCAGGTACTACATTTATTCAGCATAGAGTTTTTCATCGCTCTTTCGTTTGACTTTCTTGTAGATGTTGGCAGCGTCATACTTTATTATTTCATCTATTGCACGCTCGATCTCTTCATTGTTTTCCCTGTCGGAAAAGCTGTCGGAAGTCCTTGCTATCCTACCAAGGTAAGCGCAGGTGTTGTAACCTTTTTCCGTATCGTACAGAAACCATTGCGTGAAGTTCGTAAACGGATCGTACGGATTGTCAAATGTGGTGATGGAGCATTCTTCCATGTCTTAAGACAACCTCCTTTCAAGTTTTATTTCATATGTATTTGACCACAGTAGACGCCGAAACTCCCACAGCTTCCGCAATTTCGTCATTGGTGTATCCCGACGCTTTCATAGCATTTATTTTACCTATTTTGGCTTCGCTCAGTGCTGTAGTGGCGCGGGGAGTTGCACGTTTTCTGAGGCTGTCGATGTCAGCGTTTGCAAGTATCTGCATAAGCTGACTGTCGCTTATAGCTCCTGCCTGTATCGCTTCCCATTCACGGTCTGTTATCACAACGGGCTTTCTTTCCGCTCCTACTTTCTGTCTGGCTGATGTAAGCGCCTGCTGGCTTTTCTTTTTTAGTTCTTTTTTGGTCATATCGGGATATTCCTTTTTAGCGGCGTCTACCGCAGATTTAGCCATAGTCTGCGCCAGTCTTTCACGAGGTGCATTTTTCAAAGCGATATTCAGTTTATATTTTAGGGAATCAACTTCGTTTTGATATGTCATTTTTGCAGACCTTGAATATTCGAGCCTGCCCGTTGCCAGCATTTCTTTTCTGGCGCTGTTGCCGAGTGCTTTCATTTTGTTGGCATAATTGGCATAAGCTTCTTCTTGAGGGGTGTGCATGGCGGAAACGAGAGTGCGGGCGTCCCGTGTTTCAGCCATTCTTGTGCTGTTCTGAGTGCGTACCCGTGTTTTTCCGTTTTTGTCGGTGAATTCCTCTCTGACTTCCTTATAAGACACCTCGCCCGTTTCGGGGTCGATCATAGGGTTTCCTTTTCTCTTCAGCACCTGTACCGGTGATTTGGCTCTGGAGATCAAGGTTGCCACGCCCTCATGATACCTGCCGTTTTCATCTGTTTCTCCCTGATACTTCTTTTTCAGTGAAGCAATGTTATTGTCAAGCTCCGACTGCTTGTAGTCAAGGTGATGTTTTTCGGCGTCGATAACGACCATGCTGTGCCTTACAGCCCGTGCAAGCTCGTCCTCGGTAGCTCCCTTTAAGGTCATATCGGTAATGAGATTTGAAATTTTTCCCATTTCGTTCTGGGTGTTCTTCATAATCCTCATTCCCTTGCGCTCGGGATATTCCGCTTTCGGGTCGAAGTCCTTCAGACCTTTCAGACGGGGAGTAGACGTTATCTTTATTTTATCGTTGATGGGTATGACCATAACGGTGTCGCCGTCAAAATCTGCTCCGGAAAGTCTTTCGGCAACACTGCTGTTTATACCTATTGCATCTTTGGGATTGGTACCCATAATGCTTTTACCCTCGGACTGTTTGTTGTTGACGGTAAGAATGGGTATCTCGAATGTTCCACCGTGAGGGTAGCGTATAAGCGCCACACGCTCGCCGTTTTTGTAATTTGGCGCATAGACCTCCGTGTCTTTTATTGACGTCAGCGGAAGAATGACTTGATATTTCTGACGGGGCAATGCAGCCGCTTGTAAATGCACCGCAGCCGAATCACAGTCATCGGCAAACGATTTAAGCAGTGTCCTTTTAACGGTGGGGTTGGTAAGGGAACAGATCTCGTCAAACTCTGCCTGCTTATCCGCAGCGGCAAGGTCGAGCTGCCTGTTTATGAGATGCATACTTTGTTTCGCCAAAAACTGCGATGAAAGGTGATCGCTCCATTCTCCCCAGTCGCCCTCTTCCGCTCTTTTGTTGATAAGCGAAAGGGACTGCTTTTTTCCTGTTACGGGGTCTGTATATTTTCCGTTGGGGTCATCGTAATAGCTCTGTCCGCCATGCTCCTTTATCAGTGAGCCGAAGGGATTCTGAGGGTCGTCTTTGATGTCTTTCAAGACATCTTCCATAGGTGTTCCCTGCTTTTTGTTGGTGTTAAATATGACATCAATGCCATCCGGCATATCGTCGGAATATAAAGCCATTCCTTTGAGATATTTTTTGTTGTCCACCATAATTCGCACCTGCGCATAGTGCGAATTGCCGAGGCTCAGGTCTTCTGCGCCCCGCCGTATCTCGATAACACCGTCTTTATCCTTTCCGCCCTCTTCGGCATATCTGATCCGCAAGCGTTTGCTGTCCATACTGGACGGATAAACAAATGACGGACGGAATGACTCGCCGTTGTCATAGGAAATATAATTGCCTACAGAGTGAATGTTTTCAAAATTATAGATCTCTTTATGTTCCGTACCGGGCGGACATATGACCCTGAGATTAGTCTGACGTCCGGGATTTGTAGCCTGCGGCACTCCGCCTCCGTATATGGGATAACCCTCGCTTTCAAGAATATAAAGAGCTTGATTGAGTTTTTCCTTGGAAATATTAAGTTCCCGCTCAACTCCCGTTCCGACGTCGATCATGCCCTTTTCTTCTATTTGCTTTTTGAGAAAATCCGCTGTTTGCCTTGCGGCGGTCATTCTTGCTTCCGATTTTTCATTAAGCAAAGACCGGATAGACGATTCTCCCGGGTATCCCATTTTTTCCGCTATCTCGGACAGAGTAAGTCCCTTTTCCCGCAAACCTTTAGCTGTTGCAACATCAAGCTGACGTCTTTCGGATTTCGCAAGAGATTTCATTGCTCTGAACTGGGTAGTTTTCATACCCATTTCCGAAGCTATCTCCGTGTCGGACAGACCTTGCTTTTTAAGCTCTTCAACACGGCTGAGAAAATCGCTGCTGTGCTGATAGGGATTTTCTCCCGACCCCCAGGGGTATCTTCCCGAACGTCTGGGCATTCCGTAATGCATAAGTATATCTTCGGCTACAGGGTTCATCTCTGTCCCTCCTCGTCTTTCAGTCTGGAAATGATCTTATCGAAAGTTATTATCTTATCCATTATCGGGACTATATCGTCAGCGTTTGGAGTAAATATAACAGCATCGTTATTCTGATATATCCGAAGCTCTGTTTTTATCTCGCCCGGCTTAACATCATACTCCAGACAAAAAAGAGCGGCATATATAATAAGCTGCTCCATATGCGCAGGCGTTACGCCCGTTTTAAGATCGTGGATACGGAGAAGTCCATCTCTGAACGAAACAGCGTCTGCTGTGCCAAAGCAATTTTCGGAAAAATATAATACTTGCTCGGGCGTCATTCTAAAACCGACTGCGTCGTTGACATACATATTCAGAGTTTTTTTCAGCTTTGGAAGACGCTGTTTCAGTCTGATACATCTTTCCGCAAATTCGTGAAGCTCCACTCCTTTTTGGACAGCAAGGGATTTTTTATATGCCTCTTTAATATCGTCGCTGCTGTAATTTATCCAGTGATATTTGCTTGCTCCCAGAAAAGCGTGACGCCCTTCAAGAGCAGAATGCCTGTTGAAGTTCATATATAACTTCCTCCTTGTTTTCGGGATATATAAATCTTGAAAAAGACATTTCGTTCATCTTGTCCACATACCATTGCTGATTAGGCTGTCTGGCAGCGTCCGCACATTTTTTGCATTCAAGTGCCGCCCAACGGTTTTTGTACAGCACCAACAGATCGGGGATACCCTGGATATACGATGAGTCGAGTTTCATCACCATACACCCGGGAAACGTTCTTTTCAGATTTTTGATGAGTTCGCTTTGAAAATCTTTTTCGGGTTTCATTGACAAACGACCTTTCCGAAAAATATAAAAGAGAGTAAAAAAGCAGTGCGCTTTCTTACTCTCTCTTCATAAAAGGCTATGTTTTTCGTGCGGACGTATATTTTGGTCAGAAACCCGAATTTTTTCCTATATTATATATTACTTTATTTTTTCGTATGTAAAATATAAAAAATAAACGGGTAAGCGGGCAGGACTCCGACAAATGGCTATACTGCGCTGTTTTATCCTGCCAAATTTTTATTTCAAAAGTGGGCGGAAAGCGGGCGAAAACGTGTTTTCGAGCAATGAATGCCTCGGTCAAACCGTTTCAGCCCACTTTTTGCCCGTTTTTGAAACAGTAAAGCGGGCAAAAATAAGAGCCTTTGTTTTTGGCAAAAGCTCTTATCAAAAATTATCTTTTTGTGAGGAACACCTCATTTTCTCTTATCATTACCTTAATGTTATACCCGTGTCTTTTTGCGGCATTATGCAGGCATAAGTAGCAAACTTTCGCCGAAATATAGTCATATTCGGTGAAATCGACTTTTACTGTCGTATCACCGCCGTCCGCAAACTCCTTCAAAAAGTCTGCCAGGTCGTGCCTGCGCCTTATACAGGGAATATCATTTACCGGTATCATTTTCATAAAATGACCACTCCTTAAATATATTTTTTCATAAAAGGAACTGTTAATATTGCGAAAAAATAGGAGGATATGCTTCACATCCTCCTAAAATAACATTGTCTTATTACATTATTCATATCTTTTGTTTAACTTAATGTCAATCATGTTAGCTATTAAGTCTTCCTTGATGTTATAGTAAGCCATAATT
>JAMPAO010000035.1 GCA_023667165.1 Ruminococcus sp.
CTTGGGTTTAGCAGAGCGCCTCCCCCTTTCCCCCGTAGGTTGTCCCTTTGCATGGGCTAACGTGCTAAACTCATCTTTAAAGCTAAAACATCTTGCCAAAAAGCAAACTATTTTACATAAAGGATCACGTACAAAAATATTACCCGAAACAAAGCGGATCAAATTTTACAGTTCGTTTTTTCAAATTCTATTGACATTTGTTAAATTTTGTGGTATAATATTTATAACATCGTTAATTAGGTGGCAGTGCGGTTTTGTATCGTAAACGATTACACCTACCCTTTGCTTTCCGAATTTCATACTAAACTAAAAATATAAGGAGGCTTACCCGAAATTATGACAAATTACAAGAAGATCACCGCAGGGGCAGCGGCTTTGTCCATCGCCCTCTCCCTTACAGCCTGCGGAAACAACGACGGTCAGTCCGTTGAAACACAGCCCGATGTCACTACCACAGCGGCTACCGAATGGACGGGCGACAGCATTGAGGTCGACGATCTGGACGAGGTCCTCGATGTTGACACACAGGGAAAGACCATGAAATGGATGGGTATCTACGATCTGAACCCCACAAACGATTCCCCCGAAAGAAGTCCCGAGCTTGCCCTTTTTGAGGACACCTACGGCGCAAAGATAGAGTATATGCCCACCACCAGCGACAAGCGTTTCGACGATCTGGCTACCTCTATTTTGGGCGGCAGTCCTCCGGATATCTTCGTTTACGAGTGGAGAACATTCCCTTATGATATTTCAAAAAATCAGTATCAGCCTATAGATTCGCTTGTTGACTGGAGCAAGCCGAAGTGGGCGGACGTTAAGGAAACTGCGGATCAGTTCATCTGGAAGGGCGAGCATTACATCGCACCTCTGGGTTACAGCTTTAACGATACCCAGGTGCTTATGTACAACAAGACCACCGTTGCCAACGAGGGCATGGAAGACCCTTATGAGATGTACCTCAACGGCGAATGGGACTGGACCGCTTTCACCGATATGATGAAAACATTTGTCGAAAACGCTTCCGACGGTCAGGAACGCTTCGGCATCGGCGGCTGGTGGGCAAATGCGTTCGTTTACACCGCAGGTGAAACTATGGTCACCTACGACGGCGAAAAATTCGGCAACAATCTCAGAAGCGCAAAGATCGAAAGAGCGCAGGGCGTTCTGGAGGACATTTTCAAGAATAACCTTATCAAGCGCGGCTGGATAGGCGGAGAATCCGCGTTCACGGACGACAGTATGCTGTTCTACTCCATGGGAACATGGGCGTATGACGCTGCGGCAAAGTCAAAGCCGGACGATGTTATTCAGATAGTTCCTTTCCCCAAGGATCCCGATCAGGATAACTATTACGTTTCCAACAAGGTATTCTCCTATATGTGGGTGCAGGGTTCGGACAATGCAGACTGCGTTGCCGCATGGCTCGACTGCAACAGAAGCGTTTACTATTACGACAATTACAAGGAAGCCACCAAGGAAAAGCTGCTGCTCAACAGTCCCGGCTGGACATCGGAAATGTACGACATCGCCATGGATTTCTACGACAGCGACAAGTTCGTGCAGGCTTACGATTACGGCTACGGTCTGAGCACCTTTATGGGCGACGACGTAATGACACTGCTTTACGAGGGCATTGCCAACGAACAGTTTGAAAGCTGGGTACAGGCAAGAGAAGAATATGTGGGCATTGTCGATGAGGAAATAAAGGTTTACAACGAAAACTGATACGCTTCAGACTAAGGCTAAAAAAGGAGCAGAGCGGGGATCTCCGCTCTGCTCCTTTTGCGTTTCGGAACGCTTGCGGCGGTATACGTCACAAATGCAGACGATATATATCAGCCGTCCATTCCGTTTCTCAAAGCGCCTACAAATTCCCCCACCGCTTTCGGGGAATTTGCGCCGTGTTCCTCCATGATACGAACTATGGCGCTGCCAACGATCGCTCCGTCGCAGTAGGCGGACATCTTTTTCGCCTGCTCCGGAGAGGATATGCCGAAGCCCACGCAGCAGGGGCATTTTGCGTTCGCCTTTATTATGCCGAAAAATTCGTCGAAATCTGTGGAAAATCCGCTCCTCACACCCGTTACGCCGTTAGAGGACACGCAGTAGAGAAATCCCGAGGAATCTGCGGCGATGGTCTTTATCCTATCCTTTGAGGCGGGAGAAACGAGATTTATGTTATGTACGCCGTATTTCTCCGCGAAGGGCAGTATCTCCATACGCTCCTCATAGGGCATATCGGGGACGATAACTCCGTCCACCCCGCGCTCTTTGCATTTTGCGAAAAATTTATCCGTGCCGTAAACGAAAATGGTGTTAAGGTACATCATGAGAATAAGCGGCTTGTCCGTTTCGGCGCGTATTTCCGAAACGGCGTCAAATATCCCGTCAAGGGTCGTTCCCCCTTTAAGGGAGCGCAGGGAGGAACGCTGAATGGTAACTCCCTCGGCGATGGGGTCGGAAAAAGGTACGCCCAGCTCTATTATATCCGCTCCCCTGTCAAACATTTCAAGGGCGGTCTTTACCGTGGTACCCATATCCGGATCTCCTGCGGTGATAAAGGTGATAAGCGCCTTTTTGCCGCTTTCCTTAAGCGCGGAAAATGCGCTGTCTATCCTGTTCATTTTTATCTATCCTTTCTTCAGGTATTTTCCACATTATGTCCCCTGTAGCGGGCAATGGAATAAACGTCCTTATCCCCTCTGCCGGACAGGTTTATGACTATTATTTTGTCCTTACCCATTTCCTTTGCCAGCTTCATTGCCGCGGAAACGGCATGGGCGGACTCTATGGCGGGGATAATTCCCTCGGTCTTGGAAAGATACTCGAAAGCCTGCACAGCCTCCTCGTCGGTAACGGGTACGTATTCTCCCCTGCCGGTATCGCGGAGATTGGCGTGTTCCGGACCTATTCCCGGGTAATCAAGACCTGCGGAAATGGAATAAACGGGAGCTATCTGACCGTACTCGTCCTGCAGGAAATAGGACTTCATTCCGTGGAAAATGCCGAGGCTGCCCTTGGAAAGAGTGGCTGCCGTTTCGGCGGTGTCAATGCCTCTGCCTGCGGCTTCCGCGCCTATAAGGCGAACTCCCTTTTCGGGGATAAAGTCGTAAAACGCGCCCATGGCGTTGGAGCCGCCGCCCACGCAGGCAACCACCGCGTCGGGCAGCCGTCCCTCCGCTTCGGTCGTCTGACGGCGTATCTCCTGCCCTATTATCTTCTGAAAATCCCTTACCATTTCGGGATAGGGGTGAGGTCCCATAACAGAGCCTATGCAGTAAAAGGTGTTATCTATATTGGTACACCAGTCGCGCATTGCCTCGTTTATGGCGTCCTTAAGCGTTCCCGTGCCGCTGCTTACGGGAACTACCTTTGCACCCATAAGCTCCATACGGTAAACGTTGAGGGACTGCCGCTTGGTATCCTCCTCGCCCATATACACGCAGCATTCCAGACCCATAAGGGCGCATACGGTGGCGGTGGCAACTCCGTGCTGACCCGCTCCCGTTTCGGCGATGATCCGTTTTTTGCCCATTCGCTTCGCAAGGAGTATCTGACCCAGAACGTTGTTTATCTTATGAGAGCCTGTATGATTCAGATCCTCCCGCTTGATGTATATTTTTGCGCCGCCCAGATCCTCGGTCATATTCTTTGCATAGTAAAGCATGGAGGGTCTGCCCGCATAGTCCCTGTAAAGAGCGGCAAGCTCCGACTTGAAGTCTTCATCGTTCTTGTATTTCAGATATGCCTCCTCCAGTTCGGTAACGGCGTTCATTACCGTTTCGGGAACGTACTGTCCGCCGAAATCGCCGTATCTTCCTTTTTTATCCATTGAATTTACTCTCCTCTCGGTATATCCTCATAATTTCCATGATCTTTTCACTGTCCTTGACGCCGTCGGTTTCCGTGCCTCCGGAAATGTCTATATTCGGAGTTACGGTCAGGGCGGCGGCAAGATTATCCGCGTTTATCCCTCCCGCAAGGAAAAAAGGCTTGTTTATTTCGGTCTGCTTTATAATATCCCAATCGGCTTTCACTCCCGTGCCTCCCACTGCGCTTTTTACAAAGCTGTCAAGGAGGAGAAAATCACAGGGAAGAGCCTCCGCCGCTTTGATATCATCCTCGGTACGAACCCTTACGGCTTTCCAGACGGGGATATCAAGCGCCTTTAGCTGCGTTATATATCTCCCGTCCTCGCCGCCGTGGAGCTGTATGACGTCAAGTCCTATAAGCTCCGCTGCGGCTTTGACCGATCCTAAAGGCTCGTCGACGAATACGCCTACCTTTTTTATGCCTTTTTTCAAATTTCGGGTGATATCTGCGGCGGTGATGATATCAACAGTCCGCTTGAATCCCCGCGACAGGATCATTCCCATATAGTCGGGGGCGGCTTCGTTAATATATGAAACGTCCTCCGCACGCCTTATGCCGCACAGCTTTATCATAGCAGACCTTCCCTTAACGCAGTCATACAGGATGGTATGCCCTCCGCGCCGCTTCGCATAAGAGTTTCTCCTATAAGAACGCCGTCCGCGCCGCAGTCACGGGCAAAACGCATATCGGCGTTATCCTTGATACCGCTTTCGCACACGGTAACTATACCTTTGTTTTCGGGTATGAGCTTTATAAGCTCCTTGGTATTGTCAAGGGAAACCTCGAAGGTCTTAAGGTTTCTGTTGTTTATGCCGATGATATCAAAATCCAGAGCCAAAAGCCTGTTTACCTCTTCCTCCGTGTGAGCCTCCGCCAGAACGTCGAGGGAAAGGGATCCGGCAAGGTCGTAAAGCTCCCTCAGCTTTTCATCGTCAAGAACTGCCGCAATAAGCAGCACGGCGTCTGCGCCTATGGCTTTCGCCTGATATATCTGATAGGGGTCGATTATGAAATCCTTGCGCAGCAGCGGGATATTTACCGATTTCCTTATATCCTCCAGATACCTTGCCGATCCTTGGAAATAGCTTTCCTCGGTCAGGCAGGAAACCGCGTCCGCTCCCGCTCTTTCGTAAGCAAGAGCCAGCTTTACCGGATTGAAATCGGGCTGTATAAGTCCTTTTGAGGGGGACGCCTTTTTTACCTCCGCTATTACCGACAGTCCCTTTTTTTCAAGGGCTTTTTTGAAGCTGCCGCCGCTGCGGGAAACCGTTTCCGATCTTTTTATCATATCGTTCGGAGGTATTTCGGACATTTCCCTTTCAAGCTGTATTTTTCGCTTTGCGATTATATCTTCAAGGAACATTTTTTACCGTCCTTTCTTCGGTGATCTTTTACCTGCGGGTGTGCTTGCCGTGACAGCCGGATCGCGTTATTTAACCTTTTCATGTTAATGTAAAGGCTTTCATTTCGTTGAATTTTGCCAGCGCCTTGCCGCTGTCTATCATTTCCCCGGCGGTCTTTATTCCCTCGGCGATGTCCGCAGTCTTTCCCGTACAGCAGAGGGCGCAGGCGGAATTGAGCAGAACGGTATTTCTCTTCGCTCCCTTTTCGCTGCCGTTTAATATACCGAGGGTTATTGCCGCGTTTTCCTCGGGGGTGCCGCCCTTCAGATCCTCGGGCGTACAGTAATCGAAGCCGTAATCGTGAGGATCTAAGGTATACTCGGTTATCTTTCCGTCACGCACCTCGCAGACGTTGGTAACTCCCGTAAGAGTCACCTCGTCCAGTCCGTCGCTGCCGTTTACCACCATTGCGCCTTTTATCCCCAGTCTTATAAGAACGTTTGCCATAAGGGACATACGGCTCTTGTCGTACATTCCCAGCACGATATAATCCGCAAGGGCAGGATTGGTGAGAGGACCTAAGATATTGAAGAATGTGGGCACGCCTATTTCCTTTCTTACGGGACCCACAAAGCGCATGGCGCTGTGGAATTTCGGAGCGAACAGGAACGCGATCCCCGTTTTTTCCAGACACCGAGCCGCTTTTTCGGGAGCTATGGATATATTTACCCCCAGGGCGTCAAGACAGTCCGCCGCTCCGCTTTTGCTTGAAGCGGCTCTGTTTCCGTGCTTCGCCACTGGAACTCCCGCAGCGGCGATAACAAAAGAAGAGGTAGTGGAGATATTGAACGTGCCTGCCATATCCCCTCCCGTACCCACTATGTCAACGGAGGATCTGAAACCCTCTATAACAGCCGCTTTGCTGCGCATTCCCTTTGCAAACCCCGTTATCTCACCGATAGTTTCGCCTTTCATCTTCATGGCTGTAAGGAATGCGGCTGACTGGGCGGGCGTGGCGGCGTCCCCCATGATGATATTCATGGCGGTGTATGCTTCTTCCTCGGAAAGCTCTTCTCCCGAAACTGCCTTTTTTATATACGCTTTAAGGGAATTGCGCTTGTCCATTGGGATAGAGGGAGCGTTCTCAGCCGCGGATTTTATTCCCGCCACCTCCGTTAGGAAATTAGCCAGTATATTTACTCCAAGACCTGTAAGTATCGACTCGGGGTGAAACTGAACGCCGTACACGGGATACTCCCTGTGAGCTACCGCCATTATCTCTCCGTCGGCGGTTTCGGCGGTTATTTTAAGGCAGTCGGGCAGACTTTCTCTCTCGATCGTCAGAGAATGGTACCTTGCAGCCTCCATTGTTTCGGGAAGTCCCGTAAAGATCGGACAGGTCTGATCTAATTTTATAAGCGAGGATTTTCCGTGCATGGGTACGGCGGCTTTTACTATCTTTCCGCCGAACGCTTCGCCGATCGACTGATGTCCCAGACATATTCCCAATATGGGCAGCTTTCCCGCAAAATGCTTTACCGCCTCCACCGATATCCCCGCGTCCTTGGGATATGAGGGGCCAGGGGATATGACTATCGCTTCGGGACTGAGCTTCTCTATTTCCCCGACGGTTATCTCGTCGTTGCGGAATACCTTGATATTGTTGTAAAGGCTTGCCAGAGCCTGGTATACGTTATAGGTAAAGCTGTCGTAATTATCTATCATTACTATCATAAAAAGATCTTTCCTTTCAGTTAAATTTATTTTCAGCACGAATATCAGTCCATATCGACAAAGCCTACTTTTCTGTACGCCTTTGACATGGTTTTGCGGGATAATTTTCTTGCCTGCTCCGCTCCTCTTTTGCAGCAGTCCTTGATATATGCCTTGTCAGCTATCAGACGGGCATACTCGGTACGCACAGGCTCCAGATGATCCGCCACAGCCTCTCCCACGGCTGTTTTGAAATCGCCGTAACCCTTGCCGTCAAACTCCCTTTGGATATCCTCGCAGCTTTTGCCCGTTACAACGGAATATATGGACATAAGATTGTTTATTCCGTCCTTGCCCTCGGCATATCTTACCTCCGCTTCCGAATCGGTAACGGCTTTCTTGAATTTTCTGATAATGGTATCCTTATCGTCAAGGATATAAATGCAGCCGTTCTGATTTTCGTCTGACTTGGACATTTTCTTTGTCGGCTCCTGCAGGCTCATTACCCTCGCTCCCACCTCGGGGATATACGGCTCGGGTATCTTAAACAGTTCGCCGTATTTCTGATTGAATCTTTGAGCTACGTTCCTTGCAAGCTCCAGATGCTGCTTCTGATCCGCTCCGATAGGCACAAGATCCGTCTGATAAAGCAGGATATCTCCCGCCATAAGCACGGGATAGGTAAACAGTCCCGCATTGATATCGTCGGGGTGTTTTTCGGATTTGGCTTTGAACTGGGTCATTCGTGAAAGCTCTCCGAACTGGGTGGAGCAGGACAATATCCAGTTCATCTCCGCATGGCAGGTATTGTGGCTTTGTATAAACGCCACCGACTTTTCCGGATCGATACCGCACGCCATTATAAGCGCGTAAGCCTCAAGGGTATGCTGCCTGAGCTTTGCGGGATCCTGCCTTACGGTAATTGCATGGAGATCGACTATAGAATAAATACATCTGTACTCGTCCTGAAGTTTTCCCCAGTTGCGGACCGCGCCTATATAATTTCCGAGAGTAAAAACTCCCGTGGGCTGTATGCCGCTGAATATGATCTTTTTTTCCTGTGTGTTTTCCATATTAAAAGTTCCTTTCGATCGCTGCGTTTTATGAAAATGTATTTTTTATCATCTTGATTCTGATTCAGTTTTTCATCTGCGCCGCCTGTTCCAGAGCGGTAATGACAGCGGCGGCTTTTCTGCGCGTTTCCTCATATTCCTGTTCGGGAACGCTGTCGTAAACTATTCCCGCGCCCGCCTGAACGTATGCCTTGCCGTTTCTGAAAAGCACCGTTCTTATGGCAATGCAGGTATCTATGTCACCGTTCCATGCCATATAACCCACCGTGCCTCCGTAAAGTCCCCGCTTTACGTTTTCCATGCTGTCGATTATCTCCATAGCCTTGACCTTTGGCGCGCCGGACAGAGTGCCTGCGGGGAGGACGGACATAAGCGCGTCAACGGCTGTTTTTCCCGTTTCCAGCTCTCCCTCCACGTCTGAAACAAGATGCATTACCTTTGAGTAACGCTCGACCCGCATAAAATCAGTGACCTTAACGCTGCCGGGTCTGCAAACTCTGCCAACGTCGTTTCGTCCCAGGTCCACCAGCATGGTATGCTCCGCTCTCTCCTTGGGATCGGACGTGAGCTTCTGCTCGTATTCCTTATCCTGCTCGGCTGTGGCGCCTCTGGGATATGTTCCCGCAATGGGCTTGTTGAGTACCTTGCCGTCGGTAACGCTCACCAGCATTTCGGGGGAAGCTCCGGCTATGCAGTAATCCTTATGATCGAAATAATAAAGATAAGGCGAAGGGTTGGTCGACCGCAGCATTCTGTACACGTCGAAGGGATCGGGCGGATTTTCCGCCTCAAAGCGCTGAGAAATAACTATCTGGCTTATATCGCCTTCCATAATATGACTGCGGCACTTTTCCACCATACCGCAAAATTCTTCCTTTGAATAGTTGGACTTTATTTCCAGTTCTGCGGGAGAAAGAGGCTTCGGCGCAGCTTCGGGAGTATATCTGCAAAGGAGCTTGCCCAGCTTTTCCGCTCTTGCCTCCAGATTTTCATAGCAGCGGGCGGCAGCGGAGGCAAAATCGGAGCCTATCCTGGCTGACGTTTCCGCGACCTCCTCTTTGTCCATGTTCAGGATTATCACCGCACGGTTTGAAAGGTGATCGTAAGCCACTATTTCGTTATAGATGAACATATTGGCGTCGGGCATATCCAGATCGTCGTCGGGGATATTTACAAGCTTTTTCTCGTAATATCTTGCCATATCATAACCGAAATATCCTATAAGACCGCCCGTCAGCTTGGGACGGTTGATGAATTTGGGCGATCTGTATTTCTCCATAAGTCCCGAAAACAGGGCAATGGGATCGGACGCGTCCTTTGTTTCTTTCCTGCCGTCGAGATAGATAAATTCAGCCGTTTTGTCCTTGACGCGTATCTCCGCCTTGGGGTTCAGACCGATAAAGGAATATCTTCCCCAACGGTTTGAATTATCCACCGATTCGAGGATAAAGCAGTTTTCGTAGTTTTCTTTGAGAATGGAGAACATTCTCACCGGAGTGAAGCTGTCCGTAAGCAGCTCGTAGAACACGGGAACGGTATTATATTCCCCGAACAGCTCCATTACTTCCTTTTCTGAGGGATAAAGCATGATACAAAACTCCTTTTCTTGATGTTATGCAAAAAGTCCCTTGAAGCCGTGACAGTATATCACAGCTTCAAGGGACGATAAATTTACCGCGGTGCCACCCTTATTCGTGCATAAAATGCACCTCACGGGTATTGATTTCAAAGCCTGCCTTGAATAAAAAAGCATTACCCTAAAGGCAATGCCGCGATCTCTTTTGACATAAAAGTACGCAGCCTTACGCATCAATACTCTTTCCCTTTACGCAGGAAATACGGCTCGGGATACTTTTGCGGCGGCACAGCCGGCGCAGGTTCACCTTGCTCCTCACAAATCCATTCACATTTACCGTTCGCGCCGCGCTCCCACCTTACCGCAGCTCTCTGTGCCGCCGTTATAAATGCTACTTGCCTTTGCTCACAGGATTTAAACATTTATTAAATTACAAACACAGTATATCACACTTTTTTTTATTTGTCAAGAGTTTTTTGAAAATTTCCAAGGAAATCAATTTTTAGAAAATTGATTTCAGCGGAAAATTTCAAATATAATTATTTTATTTGCCTTTTTCTTCCGCGTATCTCTTGCCTGCCTCTCCCCATGCTCCGAGCCTTTTGCCGCTCCATGAAAAATATGTGCTGCAGGTGGTGCTTACGGGAGCTATCCTGTTGAGCATTTCCTCTAAGGAAAGGGAATCGTGAATATCGCCCTCTATTCTTTCCCCTGCCGGAATGATCGCATCTGCCAGTTCCTCGTCGTAAAGCACATTGCGTATCCTGCAAAGGAATACCTCTCCGTCCGACATAGGCACGCTGCCGAAAACCTCCAGCTCGAAATTCACGGGACTGTCCGTCAGCACGGGAACGTTCAGCGCTGCGCCCTTTTCGATATTTACCTTTATATCCATTTTATCAACGTCATAACCGGAGCGGTTTCCCAGATAATCCGCCAGCGGCAGCAGCTTTTCCGTTACAAGGTTCGCGGAAAAAACATTTCCCGCCTTGATCCTGTCCTTTGTCAGCTTTTCGCCGCCTATGCACATCATTACTCCAAGCTCGTTGTCCCAGAAGTAGCTGAACCAGCAGAACAGTCCCAGATCGGGGGTCATATCCTCCTTATATGTTCCGTAGATGAACAAGGTCTGCGGACAGAGATCGTTGGTTGCTTTTCTTGATATTTTTGACATGGCTATAATTCCTCCTTGACATTATCCAGCACCCGCTGAAGATAATTTTGAAAATCGCTTATTTCCTCATCGCTGAAATTTTTGAAATAGACCATATGCATTTCCAGCGACACCCTATCGTACCCGTCCCTGAGCCGCGCCGCTTTTTCCGTCAGCGCGATAAGGATCCTGCGTCTGTCTGCGGGATCGGGCAGACGCCGCAGCAGTCCCGACTCCTCCATTCTGTCCAGCATACCGGTAAGGGTAGTATTGGCAAGTCCCGAAAGCCTTGACAGCTCCGCAATGGGGATATTGTCCCGCTGCCACAGAACGTAAAGGATCTTTCCCTGCGCTCCGTTAAATTCCTTTATATTTTCCTTTTGAAGTATTTTATCAAATACACGTCCTCCTATCTGCTTGATCTGGGAGATCAAAAATCCCGCTTGTGTTTCCATTTCTTCAAACCTCCTATATAGGATTATACTATATAGTATTATATTTGTCAAGCAATTTTATGCATTTACCGTAAAAATTTCGTAAAAATTCCGTGAAAGTCAGAACCCTTATACCGTTCTCGGCGGGCGTTGGATACCGATCTCACCAAAAAAGCGGCAGGAAACAAGATAATTCTTGCCTCCTGCCGCTTAAATTTCTTGCCCGAGGATCACATACCGGTAAGACCGGAACGTGCTATGCCCTCCGTAAAGTTTTTCTGCAAGCAGATATACAGTACAAGGATAGGCGTTATGGATATAAGGCAGCCTGCCTCCATCCATACTATAAGCTCTCTTGCGTTTACCTTTACCGTACCGTTGTTGAAGAGGATACGGGTCAGAGAAGCGTCAAGGTTTTTGAGCTGAAGCGCGATAGTGCTGTTATTGGTAAAGAAAGACGTACTTACATAGTAATCATTCCAGTACCATACAACCGAAAGCAGGAATACCGTAAGGAACGTAGAGCCTGCATTGGGGATCATTACCTTGATGAATGTGCCGAAAGGCGAGCAGCCGTCCAGATATGCGGCGTCCTCAAGCTCCTTGGGCAAGCCTCTGAAGGACTGTCTGAACAGGAATATAAACAGACCTGCACGCAGACCGTTTGCCGTAATGGCGGGCATATACATGGTAAGAGCGTTGTCAATAAGATTGATATAGTCGCCCGTTATAATATGCCACACGCCCAAGGGGTTAAAGTAGCGGAAGAACATATACTGGGGGATAAGAATGATCTGCGGGGGCATAAGGATCATCATGATAACAACGCCGAAGAGGATAGATTTTCCCTTGAAGTTGAAACGTCCGAAGCCGTAACCCGTGATAGCGCAGGTGATTACCTGAACTATCGAGCAGCCGATGTTGATAAACAGCGTATTGCCGAGGGTCGACCAGAAATTCATTACCCTTACAACGTCCTTGATGTTGGAAAACGTATGATGCTGAGTGAGCCATATAATGGTAGGATCGTTCATCTCCGAACGGGGTCTGAACGCGGCTGTTATCATGTACAGCAGCGGATACACGATTACGAAGCAAAGTCCGAATACAAGCAATCCGCGGCACACGGGCCAGACTGTATCAAAGGCTCTTTTGCGCTTGAGATACTTCTGCTCCGCAGGGGTAAGAGTGGCAAGACGCTTTTTGAAGCGCTCACGCTCCTCCTTGCGGGAACGTTTTTCCTCCTTTGGAGGCTTTTCCGGCATGACTTTTTTTAAGAAGCCGGAAACTGGATTTTCTTTCATAGTATTTTCTGCCATATTTTCCAACTCCTTATCTTAATCATCATAATAAACAATTTTGTTCATTATCAGGAATATAATGCCGACAGCCGCCAGGACTATTGCAAAGTAGCTCCATGCCATTGCGGCGGACAAGCCGTATTTCCAGTCGTCCTGAACCTGCAAAAGCTGCTCCATGACAACGTTTGTGGGGTCTGTAAAGGTGTCGATGATGGTGTAAACAAGATTTACAAGGATCATGGGAGAAACATAGGGAAGAGTTATCTTCCAGAAAAATTCCCACGACGTTGCGCCCTCGATAGCTGCGGCTTCCTTAGCCGATGTGGGTATTCCCTGCAGTGCAGACAGGAATATGATTATCTGAATACCGCATTTCCAAACAAGGTTCAGTATATCCGAGGTCATTGTGGAGAGCATATCCGTCAGTTTATCGTTAAAGCCGTATATTCCCACAAACTCCAGGAGCTGATCTACCATGTCCGCCGAGAACATTGTGGAGAACTGATCCGCGTCGGAGGTTCCGCTTGTTTCCAGGTTGCCCGTGATGATAGCGTACACAGGTCCCGTGGCAATTATAACGGGCAGGAAGAATACCGCTCTTGCGAAGGTACGTCCTCTGAACTTTTGATTGATGATGATCGCAACGAACAGAGAGAATATGATAACTATAGGAGTTTGCCAAAGGGTCTGACCCAGCACCTCAACAAGATTTTTTCTGAAATCCGGATCGATCATGAAAGCTCTCTTGAAATTATCAAGTCCCAGCCATACCTTTACAAGATTGCCCACGTCCGGCTTTACGTCGTTAAAGCAATACTCCAGCGACTGAAAAACGGGAATGATGAAGAACATCAGCGCACCCACGAACCACAGTGCTATAAAGCCGTATCCATAAAGACCCTTTTTCTTTTCGTAGGAAAGGTTCAGTCTTTTCATAATCCGATTACCTCCTCTCCTACATAATCCGCTATATTGTATGTTTTTCCGTCAGCCTTGACGGTTTTTGCCGCCATATCGACAACGGTGGAATATCCGTTGCTGTAAGCCGTTTCAATCTTATTTCCGTCCTCCGAAACGGTGTAGGAAACTATAACGGCGTCCGCCGCGGGAGAAAGCACATCTTTTGCAAGACTGTACAGTCCCGACGCTTCATTCATCCAGTTTGCGTAGTAAGCATAGTAGTATTTGTCAAGCTTGGTATCTTTCAGCTCGCTTGCCTCAATGCCTACAAAATCAAAGCTCAAACTGCTTCCCGAAGCAATTGCGGTAAGCGCGGCGTCGGCGATATCCGCTTCGGAATTGACGGCTGTCGCTCCGTAGGGCGTAACTCCGTGAAGCACCATCTGATAGAACGGGATATCGTAATCGAAAACGTCGAATTTGCTTGAGCAGATGGGAACGTTGCTGATATAATCCGCATAGGGCAGGACATAAGCCGCCGGATTATCCGCCAGAACGCTTCCGCCGGATTTTGCGCTGCTGTAAATATCCTGTATTACAGACTTCGCCATTTCACGCGATACAGCTTTTTTGCCGTAATCGCCGTAGATGGTATTGGCAAGAGAGCCGAAAGCGTAATTATTCACATTCTTCTTGCCATAGCTCTTTATCAGCTTGCTAAATGCCTTTGTGTAGGACGCGGGGCTGAACAGAGAAAGGGACTTGTAATATTTGTTCTCGATACCGTGAGCCAGGTCGAAAACAGGTATCTGGGAATATGCGTTGGACACTCTGATGGCGGTGTTGGTCATATTCCAGTAGCCGTTGCCTGTTTTGAACTGCTGATTGTCGATAGAGGGGTAGAGCTTGACGTTATTGGTGTTGGCATACTCCATAAGCTCGGTGAATTTCTTTGTTCCGCCCAGCTTGGAAGCGGGATTCCAGGAATCGGTGATCTTCTCTCCCACGTCCTCATCGGAAAACTTATTGTAGGTAACTACCATATCGTCGACGCCCATGCCGTTGAGCGTTTCCAGCATATACTTGGCTGTGGAGAACTTTGTCACAGGCTCTTTTACCGTAACGGGCAGTCCCGCGATGGATTCCGTTTTCAGCGTGCCGCCGTAAAGATCCAGGTAAAGGGGCGAGGAATTTGCTATAGCCTTATCCTCAACAGCCTTTTCTTTTATAAGATATTCCCTGTATTTTGCAGCGATATCCGTATAGTCTATCTCCTCGCCTTCCGAGGAAACGGGGTAATATCTTACCTCGATCTCGGGAACGAGAATCCCTCTCTTTTCAAATACCTTAAGAGGACTTGACTCACCGCCCATAAGGTACTCATCTCCGGTTCTTATCTCGAAGTCGAAGTAAGTGGAATTGTAGTCGGTGCTGTTCTGATTTGAAACATAGGAATTGATCGTGGCGCAGGTATCGCCCTTATCGGCAACGACCATCATTCCGCTGTTTCCCTTGACGATTCCGTACATGGGGAGGCTTACGTTCTGTATCACCGACTGCTTCTGGGTCTTTACAGCAGTGATGTCCCTGCCGTAGACCTTGCCGGAATATGTTCTCAGCCCCGATTTGCCGTTATTGAAGTTGATGACCGCGCCGCTGCCGTCGGGGATAACGAAATATCCCTCCTCCTCAAGTCCGGCAGCTCCGAAGGTAGTCATAAACGCCAGATCGGAGGTAAGCTGACCGTCGACGGACGATGAATTATTTTCGGTGATAGCCGAAGTATCCACATAGAGCTTCAGATGATCCTCTTCAAGAGTATACTGCACGGGTACGGTTATTCCGGGACCCGGGAAAGTAAATACTATCTCCACGCCGTTGGCGATACTGTTCATCTTGAACGAACCCTTTGCTCTGCTGGTCTGAATGGTGGTAGCACGGTTTGCAGGCTCGGCATATGTAAGGGTCATACCGGACGCCAGCTCGTCTTTCTGACCTTGCTTAGCGTTTGATGTTTCCAGATCGACGGGATTTGACCACCATATTTTCCCCGTTTTAAGATCTTCAAGGGCAATAGTACCCTCTTTTTCATTTTTATACAGCTTCAAGTTACTGTTGGAGGCTGCCTCGACCATATCAGCCATAGCCTCTTCCTCTGTACGGGGCGGAATTTCTTCTTCCTCCTCGTCTTCATCAGCCTCTTCCGCGGCTGATGTATCGGCGTCCTCAGCGTCGGCGGCGTCCTCCGAATAAACAGCCGCCGCACCGAAAGAAAGCATCATACTGAGGCTAAGCAGATATGCAACAGTCTTTTTTAGCTTTGAACTCATTGTTTTCACCACTTTTCTTTCAAATGTGTACTAAACTCTCAATCTATAGGAAAGTTCGGTATAAATTGTAAATATGAATATAATTACCTGTTGGAAAAGGGTAAGCAGCAGAACCAGCAGGAACATTACCGCGACCATTGCCACCAGCGTCAGCAGTATCAGCAGGATGGTTTTCAGGAAAGAGAACTGGTGGACGGCTTTCATTGCCGACATAAACAGCACCACGCTCCAAGCCGTTCCCACGATCTCAAACGCCTGGATAAATATATACTCGTCTTTTATCAGTATGTGCGACAGCACCGTTCCGATGAGCATTCCCGATATGTACGGTATCAAAGAATAAGCGGTGACGACAAAGATATTTTTCATTGAGCCTTCGCCGTCGAACAGCGTACACATTGCCCAGTTGCAGACAACATAGAGCAGGAATATGCCGAAGCTCTGGAAAATATAGGGGACAATGTTGAATATCTTGTCATAATCCGAATAATACTGGAAGCCGTACATTCTGCTGTATGCAAGCTGCTGGATAAACAGCAGCACCACAATGCCTATGGCTATCTTCATTGAACCCGCTTTTTTCCATCTCAGATCCTCAAAACCCTCAAAGGGATGCACAACAACGTGTTTTACAAATTGACCCTGCGTCAAATCCAGCATATTATGCACCTCCCCTTCTCTGCCACGGCATCGTTATGACGCCCGAACTGCACAGCTTTTTAAGAACTATCCACACTACCGCTATTACGATTATCAGCACGACGGCGGGTGTGAAATACTTTTCGAGTATCTCTCCTCTGTAACCCTCATACGCTTTGTTGTAGCGGTTTCGGCTTATGGATATCCTAAAGTATTTCATTGCTTCCTCATACTCCTCGGCATTAAGAAGAGCGTTTCCTATACCGATGTACGCGCGCCTGTAATTGCCGTCATACTTGATAACGTTCAGCCAAGGCTCGTAGGATTCCTCGTAATATCCCGCATTATACAGGTTAGTGGCGTCTGTAACGATCTCGCCGAAAGCCGTTCTTTTGAACACTGTAATGCTGTTTTTACGCGAGTCGAGAACGTAGAGCATATTGTCCTTGCTTTCTATGGCGGAAACGCTTCTGAACGTACCCAACTGCTCTCCCGTGCCGCCCAGAACGAACATCAGGTTCGCCAGCTTATCGTACTGGAATATTCTTCCGTGGGCGAAATCAAGGATATTCATTTCGCCGTTGGGTCCGATATCGATATCGGTAAGGGTAGACTCCTTTGTGTAAATGGAGTAGTATGCGGGGGAGATATCGCCGAAGGTTACCTCGTCGGCGGTGATGGAGGAAAGGATGTTTGTTCCTCTGGGGTTAAGCTTTTTGACAGTATCGGTCTTTACGTCGTTGGACTCGGTAACGGTGTAGATAAAGCCGTCGTCGTCGATGTCAAAGTTGGTAAAGCCGATAGGCGTCGTCTTTGTGGAAAGCGCTCTCTGCTGCTCCGTGGCTATGGTATTCCAGAAAGCGTTCATAACGATCTCGGCGGTAGCCTCGACTCTGTTTGCGCCGTAAAAGCCTAAGAATTCGCCGTTTATATCGTACATTACCGCGCCCTTTGTTACGGATTTTACTACGATATAAACATTTCCCGCCTTATCCACCGCTACCTTTTTGGGGTTAAAGGTAAGATCCTGCGAATATATCTCCGAGGTAGGCTTTTCAAAAATATAATCCACCTTGCCGTCGGCGTCAGCCTTTATTACACGGCTGTTTTCGGTATCGCACACATAGACAAAACCCGTGTACTGATCTACGAAAACTCCCTCCGGCTTTTTAAGCTCCAGCGTTTCGCCGTTATAATCGAAGCTGTCGATATATTTTACCATATTAAAATCAAGATCTGTCACTATGATCCTGTCGTTGCCCTTGTCGGCTATGTACAAAAGGTCGTCCCCGTGGGAAATAAACAGATCCGCCGGTTCCTTCAGTCCCAGCATATCCTTCCATGCCTGCTTTGACTCGTTAAAACCTTCCATATTTCTGACATAATCGGTAAGTCCCGTGATCGACTGACCGTCAACGAAATACTCTGCGGAATATCCGACCTGTGAAGCGACTGCGTCGCCCCATCTGTCATAGCTGTAAGGGTCATAAGCCTCACCCGCGCTGACTGAAGCCGCAAGCGAGCTTACAAGCACTATTCCCGCGCCTGCCGCCGCAATAAGCCTTTTTAAGCTTGACATATCATCACCCTTTTCTTTAGTATTATCGCGCTTCGCATATCAGTCCTTCATACCTGCGTGCGCCATTGTTTCCATAACGTTTCTCTGAGCCAGAACGAATACCAGCAGAGGCGGTATCATCAGCACTACTGCCGACGCCGCGATAGCGCCCTGACGGGCAATACCCGCCGCGGCGATCTGCTGAACCACAACGGGGATAGTCTTGAGCGCCTCGTCGTAAACAAGGTTGCTTCCCGTTGAGTTCCATGCCGTCTGGAATTCAAAGATGATAATAGTCATAAGAGCGGGCTTGCAGTTCGGCATTACAATGCCCCAGCATATGCGCATAAGATCTGCGCCGTCCACCTTGGCAGCCTCGATCATGGCGTCGGGAATGGTGGTCATACTCTGCCTCATAAGGTAAAGACCCATTGACGTTGCAATAATGGGCAGAATAAGCGCCGAATAGGTATTGATCATGCCCAGGGTAGCCATTACCATGTACTGCATGATGTACAGTACGGTGGAGTTGAACAGCAGGGCGATGACAACCATCTGATTGAGCAGCGCATTTCCGGGAAATCTGCACTTTGAAAGCACGAACGCCGCAGTAGACGCGAAAAGAACATGGAATACGGTAGCCACTACCGTTACCATAATACTGTTAAATACGTTTCTTGAAAACGGCACCCACGAGTTGTTGGCGATCTTGAACAGATCCTTGAAGTTATCCGTGGTGGGATCTATGGCATAAAGCTTAGGCGGCATGAGGAATACCTCCTGCACAGGCTTTATGGAGTTTACCACTGCCAGATAAATGGGGAATATCATAAACAGTCCCGTAAGGAAGAGGAACAGAAAAATTCCCACGTCGTTTTTCCATGATTTTCCCACACGCTTGTTGGAACCCTTGGATTTGAGCATTTTCTTATGCTCTTTTTCTCGCCTTTTTCTCAGAGCCTCAAGCGCAGCGGCGTTTTCCTCCGCCTGCAAAGCGGCAAGCTCCGAGGGTTTCAGGTCTTTTTTTCTTTTCTTCATTATAAGCCCACCCCTTTACTCAGTCTATATATTTGCCGAGGAGATTGCTTATAAGCTTATTGCACACAAGCATTGCAATAAACAGCACAAAGCATACGGCAGAGGCATAACCCATTTCGTATCTTACCCAGCCGTAGTCGTAGGCGTGAGTCATGATCGTATGAACCTTGTAATCGGTAGACGGGAAACCTGCGAGAGTACGTCCGACGATATCGACTGTGAAGGACGATACTATCTGCATAACTGCGGCAAACATCAGCGAAGGTCCCATAGAGGGGATCGTGATGTATATCAGCTCCTGGAAGCGGCTCTTGATGCCCTCGATAGCGCCCGCCTCGTACATTGACTTGTCAATGCCCTGGAAACCGGCACGCATTGCAAGGAAGCCTGCACCCATGGACACCCACAACTGAACCACGATAACGCAGCCCAGCACGTAGTTTCCGTCTGTGAGCCACTGTATAGCGGCGGATGTGAATCCCAGCTCCATTAGGAATGCGTTGAGATAACCGTACTGGTCGCCGGAGAAAATGAGCTGCCATACGAAGTAGATATTTCCCGCCATTGAGGGAGCGTAAAACACCAGTGTAAACAGCGTTTTGAGCGCAGGGTGCAGCTCGTTTATCAGCCACGCCAGCAGAAAGCTCATTGCATAGCTTAAGGGACCCGTAAAGATAGCGAAAATAAGCGTTGTTCTGATGGACTGGATAAACACATCGTCCTCCAGGAACATGGTGTAGAAGTTCTGAAAACCGATCCAGCGGGGGAAGCTTGCCATATCAAAATCGGTAAAACCCATAGGAAGCGACATTATAACGGGAATGACCGTAAACACAAGGAACAGCAGCATAAACGGAGCCAGCATTACATAACACAGCCAATTCCTTTTCATTTCATGCAGCGTATAATCTCTTTTCTCCTTGCGCGACATTCTTCTCTCCGAAGGGAGCAGGATCTCTTTTTTAACAGTATTATCAGCCAAAGCCAAGCCCTCCTTCTTTTTATTAATTATCAAGACCCAAGTTTCTGCGTTTTCTTGTGATCTCGGCATTGATGTCCTTATTGTACCAGCGCAGCGTTTCTCTTGCGTTGTCGTTGTCGTTTACAACGGCTCTGAACGCGTTCATGATGCTTCTGGTAACAACGTAGGACGAGGGAATAATAGGTATCTCGTCAAGCTCGTCAAGCTGAGCGTTGATCTTCGCCAGATCGGATTTGGACCAGTTGAGCTTCTGCAAAGCCTCAACATTAGCCGATTCAAATCTTCCGAGAGGACCCATAACGCCCTCAACGTTCTGACCGTAGGATACCATTGTATCGGTAGATGTGAACCATTTTATGTATTCCCATGCGCCCTCGATGTTCTTGCAGTCCTTGAGGACGATGAATCCGGAGCCGGAGGAATTGGCGGCGTGAGAAACAGTGCCGTCCTCTCTTCTTGTGCCGGGAACGGGGCAGAAATCCCATGCGCCCTTTATTTCGGGAGCAGCCACATTAAGCTGATTGTAGAATGTAGAATAGTTCTGGATAACGATTGGAGCCTCGCCCGTTCTGAAACGGGAGAATGCGTCATAGGTCTGATCGAACTTATATGTTGTATAGAACTTTGTCCACATATCAAATGCGTCAACGGCAGCGACCGTATCAAAGTTTGTGGCGGTCTGCTCGTCATTGTAATAGTTCTGACCTGTCTGAAGCATGAGCATTGCAAAGGTGTGACCTACCTCGGTGGAGGGAGCGACAGCGTTGCCGTTTACGTTGGCGGGGAGTATAAGACCGGGCTGCATATATTTTCTCTGCATAGCGGGAAGAATATCAATGAAGTCCTGCCATGTTTCCGGAGGCTCCGTAATGCCTATTTCCGAAAGCATATCCTTTCTGTAGAACATCATAGGGAATGTACGGGTAATAGGTATGCCGTAAGCCAATCCGTCATAAGTGTAATGAACCATAGCGGTTTCCTGGAATCTTGAAACCACCTCATCGAAGCCGTCCATATCATTGAGAGGAACAAGAAGATCTCTGATAGCCAGGTTTACGGGAAATTCTCCGCCGACAAACATTGCCACGTCGGGACCTTTTCCCGCCAGAACCGCTTCCATGATAGTACCCTGAACCAGGTTAATGGAAACGTCAATGCCGTAATTGGGAGAAAATTCCGATTCGGTAAGCTGCTTTACAACCGTTGTCTGATCTCGTCCCAAGCCGCACCATACCATAACGGACTCTTTTGTCGAGTCGGAAAGGACGGTGTAATCCTCGAAGAAGGAACCTACAAAACCCTTAACGCTGAACGACAAAGACTTGAAAAAGCTTTCCTTGACGCTCGTAAACGATGTTGCCTTGCCGTCGGAGCCGTATGCGGGGAGCAGCTCGATAAAATCAATTTCGAGAGGCTGATCCCTGTATTCCCTCATCCAAGAGGAAACGGCTGTGATATTATCCTTGAGAGAGGAGTTGGATATGTATGTGGGTATTTTGTTGGGTTTATCAACGCAGCGGTCGAGAACATCGGCAAGACGCGCAAGCGATGTAGCCTCGGAACCTGTCTGCCGGGAGAGGTTTTCTATGATCTCCTGTTCAGATCTGAGTTCCGTTGAAAGCCTTACACAAACCTCAATAAGCTCGGGAATTTCCTTATGAACATAATAATCGGTGTATTTATCGGGGTTGGGACCGGTTATCATCATTATCTGTCTGTAGTACTGATTTGCTTCGTAGACTACGGCGTCCAGACGGCGCATAGATTCGCCTATCTCGCCGGGAATAGCTTCAAGCGAAAGTTCATGCTTGCCTGCGGTCAGATAAACATATGCCGCGTCGCCGTTGGCGTCGGTGGGTGAAACCATGAGCCAATCGGAAGAGTAATTGAACTTGACCTGCTCAAAGGGTTCCGAGGGAACTTCCCCGTCGATATAGATACGCCTGTTGGAGTAAAGACCTCTCATAACGTCCTGTCTGCCCTTAATGCCGATCTTGTAGTAGCCGTCGGCGGGAACGTCCATTTCCCATGTGACCGTCTGACCGGACGTATCCCATGTGCCGTCGCCCACGGTATTGTAACGCTCCTTAACGGGGTGCGACTGATTGCCGGTGTGATCCTCGGTAAGGTAAGTACCTCTGTCATATGTGGGGAAAATAGTCTGAGAATTGGTATAAATATAATTTTCGCCCTGAAGCCTGATAGGCTCCGCGCCCGAATTGGCGGAAAGCTCCGCTTCGGTGGGAGGATTATAGGCGGGAGCAGGCTCATATTGATACAGCTTTATGTAGTCAATGGCCACGCTTGCTTTCTCGGAGGAAAGGCTCACGGTATGCTCGCCCTCGTCGAAGTAAAAATAGAGGGGTTCATTGAACAGACCGTCGGCGTCCTTGAATGCAGTCGTTACCCACTGCGGGTTTTCGATCTGAGGCGGACGCGTTTCATTGTCGCGCTCGTTGGGAGCGATGGGATAAGCCGACTTCCACACTCTGGGGAACGATACACGGGTAGCCGTATCGAAAGGACTTTCGCCGTCGATCAGCACGGACATTTCCGAGGTACTGTTTCCGCCTGTTATGGGGTAATAGCAGACCTCGATATTATATGCTCCTGCTTTTTCCACATTCACGGTAAAATCGAGAGTACCGTCCTCGTTTGACCATACGATAACATTATCCTTGCCCTCATAGTCCGACACCTCCGCTTCCGCGTCGTCGGAGCATGAAGCGTAGCTTAAATAAATTTCATCTCTTGGGCGTACCTTGTCGGAAATCTCGGTATAATAATCGCTGTAAGTTTTCTGTCTGACATAGGTAATTACGGGAGCGCTTGCATTTTCCGGCTCCGGATCCGGCTGAGCGTCGGCGAAAGCTCCGATGGGAGAAGCTGTAATGCACACAGTAACTGCAGCTATCCCCGACAAAATCCTTTTTAGAAGTGTTTTCCTTGACAAAAGACAGACCACCTTTCGTATAAGAATAGGGTATATTCATACCGGACTTCAGCAGTGCGGAAGCGCAGCATTATAAATATTTATCATTATCACCGATAACAGATACTTCTTTAATTAATGTGAAGATCTTATATAAATTATGGCAATTCAGCGAAAAATATCAGTGAGAAAAATGAAAAAACAATAACCCGTATAATAATTATAACAAGTTGACTAATCAATGTCAAGTAATGTGAGAAATTTTTGTGTATATTTTAATTGCGCGTTTTTGGATATTTTGTACAAAGAATATAATATCCCCTTGTAATAATCTACTGATTGTATAATCTCACAGCCATATAATTGGAAAGACCGACTGTGCATAATATACAAGTATACATATAGTCAAATATATTTTATTATAAAATGTGACAAGCGGCAAAATATTTCCGAAACCGCGGCAGATTCATGTATTATAATAAAAACATACCGGACCAGCAAAAAGCAAATCCGGCGCGAAAGCAGTCCATAACGGTAGGCGGTTGCGTTTTCCCATTTTATTGAATTACCCTTTAGTAAAGGGGGGATGTCAAAATGGATACTATTACCATTTTAACTGTTATATCTATTTTATTGTTATCGGACAAGTAAAACACAAAAAATAAAAATTGTTGACTAACCCTAAAAAT
>JAMPAO010000036.1 GCA_023667165.1 Ruminococcus sp.
TTTGGTCTATTTTATACCCTCTATCTGCGCTCCGTCCACACTGAGCTTTCCCGATACAACGTCGATTCGTGCCGTATGTTTTCCGTATTCGGGCAGCGTGAGGGAAAGGAATATCTCGCGGCTGCCGGTTTCGGGAATAATAACGTTTTCTTTGTATTTACCGCCGTCGATCCATACGGAAACGGTGCAGCTTCGGCTGTTTTCGCCGAAGATCCCGAAGCCTGTTCCGGTAAAATCAAGGGTCAGGCTTTCTCCCGCGCCTCCGCAGGATACCGTTCTTTTGTAATCCGAAAAGCCGCTCATAATATTATGCTCCCAGCCGGCGGAATAGGAAAAGCAATCGTCGGTATCGTCAAAACGGGCGATATAGGGCGTATCTCCCACGGGTTCAATGCTTATGCCGGTAAAATAATTATTGTTGTACGAGCTGTGAAGAGCCGCTCTTCCCGCCCCGATAAGAGCTTTTCCCGTTTTGGCGCAATGGCTGCAAACGTTCCTGCCGTTTATAAAGCAGGTTATATCGTTATGATCGGCGGAAATTTTTATTTGAGTATCGCCGCCGTTCGGTTCATACTTTCCCTTTGAGATCACCCTGTTGTTTCCGATAAGCTCCCAGTGACCGTCTTCAAAGGCAAGCAGAGAATACCCGTTCATATCCTTATAGGAGATGGCATACCTAAGTCCCGCGCCTATGTAATTGGATGAGGGATCGCCGCTTTCGGAAATATGTCCGTTTACCGCAGTGCTGTAATTGTACCATCTGTCGTCGCCGAGGCTTGTGACCGGCAGGGGAGTAGCGCCCCATTCCTCCGCCTTGCATTCGGGCGTGATTATCTGCATAAGCACATTTTTCCCGTTGACTGAACGTATCTCAAACGCGCCTCCCTGATCGGAGGTAAATTCGGGAGCGTATCCTCTTTGTTTCAAATAGCTTTCATCATAAGAAAAATCATCCCGGTACGGAAGCTTCATTATTTCCGATACGCTTTTCGGGAATACGGGTTTCGTTATTTTGACCGTGGAAACGGTCGCCATTGAAAAGGGCTTGAGAGTTACCGAGAAGCTGAAGCCGTTTTCCTTTTTAACGGGGATAATATTATCCCGCTCAACAAAATAATTTTCATCGTACGCGCCTCCGCCGCAGCCTCTCGTTTCCCATAAATACAGCCTGTCCGGAGCGTTGTCAAACAGCTCGGCGTCAATATCGTATGTAATTTTCTCGCTGCACGGATTGACCATTACGGAGCTGAAATCGCCGGAATTTATATCGCCCGCGGTCATAATGCAGTGCTTTGCATTAATAAGAGTATGCCCGTCCTTTTCTCCGTCAAAGAAGCAGCCGCTGTCGATATAGGTGAAATTTTCTTTGAAAAAAAGCGAAAAATGCAGCGCCATATAATACCCGCTGTCAATGCTGTAATGACCGCTCCAGGGTTCATTGGCGGTTATAAGCTGCTTGCAGCAGTAGCATACTCCGTCGTAATAGGCGGCGGTGACCGGCTGAAATTCATAGAGGTTCATGCCTCCGCAGGGGTACATTGCCGCTATTCGGCAGGCAATGTCAAGAACTCCGTTCATTCCGGAAAGTCCGGAACCGTCAAATCTGCTCGTACCCTTGGAATAGCTCATGGGAGGGCAGCCTTCCGAGAACCAAATCTCCTTTCCGTATTTTTCCGCAATGAGCCGCGCGTTATCGGTGCAGTGGCTGGTGTAATGGCTGCATATTATATCCACCGCTCCGCAAAGCTCGCTGTCGCACATCATCTTGTCGGCGATGTACCAGGCGTTCTCCTCATCGGCAGCGATTATTTTTATTTTTGAAAAATCATAGGGACAGTCCCGCTCCGATTTCATATGCGACGCAATATACTTTATCCATTCGGGATCAATATCTCTTTCGTTTCTTGAAACGCTTATGCAGTCGAATTTCAGACCGAACGTATCGTATGCCGCCGTCAATGTTTCTTTGTACCATTTGTATCTTGCGGCATATACATCGGAGGAATCTGCGACCCATTTCGGCTCGCTCCAGTAAAGCATATCAAGTGTGATTTCGGGATTTATTTTTTTTGCGTCGCAGGCGAGGATAAAGCCGGCGCCTCTGGTAACGTCCGCATTTTCATTTTCATAACGCTTGACGCAGGGTTCCGTTCCCGATGAGGAATTTATGTCCGAACCCATTTCCAGCTTGATATGGCTTATTTTCAGGCCGTTTTTGCCGAACATAGCCTCAAGTATTTCGTTATATTTGTCGGGGTGTTTATATTTATAATCCGTCAGCAGGCGGGAGGAATTGTTTCCGCTTACCATTCCGGAACCTTTGTACGCTGTTCCTTTGCTGTTCTTGTCAAGGGTTATTTTCATAGTATTTACGTTCCTTTCGGTGTATTTTATGATCTTATTATACCATACAAATAATTTCATTGCAACGGGAAACGGAAATTTTGACAATTTAAAACCCGTTCGTATATTTCCGTGTGAACACGCTATAAAAAAGCGCTGTCCGAAAATAAACGGACAGCGCTTCTGACTGCGGATCATCTTTGATCGAATTCCGGATTGAAAGCGTAAAAGTTTCGTGAATTGAGATTATCCTGTGTAATTCGGAGCGCTTCGCCGAAGCGTACACGGTGAAATAGGTCAGACTGTGATTTTTAATTCCTTTTTTTATGCCGTTTGTCGGATTTCGGTTTATTTTGCGGATCTTTTGTGCTTTAATATTTATGAGCATATAATGCTCATAAAACAGGAAAGGCGGTATAATACAATGAATGATGAGATCAGAGTTCAAGCAGCGGAAGCGTCGCTGGGATCCGACGTACAGGGAACGGGTACGGTGTCATTGAATGATGACAGTATTTCGTACAGATACCGTGAGATCCATGAGAGCAATATCGAAAGAGGTATCTTGCTTACAATTGTAACAACGAAAGGAGATATCAACATAAGTCCGTCGGCAAAGCAATACCATATTTCACCTCAGATACATAAGGATTCGTATTATGAGAATCATGCGGACAATTGCTATAAAATACTTGCCGAGGCGGCTATGAAAGAGATCATAAGCGATAAAGCATGGAAAAACAATATTATTGTAAAAAACCGTAATTTTGACGAGGATTACAAATTAAGTTACTGAGTAATGAAAGGATGAATATTATGGAAGAAAATATTTTGAAGGCAACAGCTCCGAATTCGTCGAAAACATATTATTTTGTTGTTCACACCGCCGATGAATATCTTGCAGGTACGGATTCGAATATTTTTGTAACGCTGCAAGGCGAGAAAGGTCTTTCCGAATCTAAGCGGTTAAACGGAAATATATCCGGAAATGCGTTTGAACGCAACGATTATGATTGCTTTTCGGTAAAATACGATCATGACGTAGGAGAGGTCTACAGGATAATCATACATACCGACGCCAAATATGCGGGTTCAGACTGGAAATGCGATTATTTTCATATCAGTACTCATTCGATCGATAAGGAATCAAGCGACTGCAGCCAGTTTATTATCAATGAATGGATAGGAGATTCGTCAAAGAAATACGAATATACTGTTGACAGGGGTTACAACTACTCTTCTAAGGTTGAAAAGGATAAATATACGGTTGTTTCATCCGGAGAGATCAACGTACCTCCGAACGCGACCTACAACCATGAAATAAGAACAACATTGGAGTATACCGTAGACTATTCGGAGGTAACGACAACCGAAATAGGCACGTCGTCAAGCATATCCATTGATGCGGAAGCTTTTAAGGCGGATCTGGACTTTAAGATAAACAATACCGTTGAAAAATCGTCTAAGGTAACGATCGGAAGCACAGTTGAATTTGTGGGAGAGATATCTATCAGCGAACCGTCAGACAAGCACCGCAGATACGCCGTATTATGGAATCAGCACAGCGACGATTATTCCATTAATATGGGTTCGGTCAATTTCAGCTTTTCTATGCCCATAAACAGATCGTTTGCGGGATTAAAGCTGATCGAAGAAGGCTGACATTTGTCCTCGGGACGGTTTATTATTGATATCAGATCGATCCGGACAGGAAAAAACTCATAAAAACAGGGCAGCGGATCTAAGCTCCGCTGCCCTAAAATCTTTGCCGTAAACAATAAGCGTCAGCGAGGTAAAATGCGTAAACATCGCTGCCCGCGAAAATAATTATTCCGTCCGTATCACCCCATAGCAGGTTTTGCTCCTTGCAAGGCTTTCGGGATCAAGGGGCGAATGGATATTGTATAAATAGCCGGTATCACCGTACCGTCCCGATTTGTTATCGTTATAATGCTCCTCGTCGATCCAGACGTTTACTGTCTTTAAGCACAAAACAACGTGTTCGCTGCTCTCGAACAGTTCCTTTTCCCATACGGTTTCACATTCGAGATTAAGAAAGCATTCGTCCACAATGGGGGCGTTTACCTTGCTTCCTTTACGGTAATGCAGTCCCGACGCCGTAAGCTCGTCAATATCATAACCGTTGTTTTTTACGGTTTCCATGCATTTTTCAATTGAGCCGATGTTGGGGAAATTTACCGCCAGCTCTCCTCTTTTTGAAGCTATTTCGTACAAATGGGTATGCTTGTTCACACTGCCCATAATGCAGTAAAAATCATTTTCGTTTGAAAAACAGAACCATGACTGCATCGTGCCGTTGGCAAGACCGTTTTCCTTTATGCCTGTTACAAGAGCCAGAGGCTGAGGTATCGCCGTAACGTATTCCAGCCAGTTAAATCCGTACATTTCTTCGCCTTTGAGCTTATCAGGCACGGTGAAAAACTGCTTTTTTGCCATATGATATGTACTTCTTTCTGTTTTATTGGTATAAAAAAACGCTGCGCGGCTGTGCACGCAGCGTTAAAACATTATTACTTGCCGAGAGTGACAACTATCTCGTTTACGTCCTTAAGCTCTGCTGCGGGGATATAGTTTCCGTCCAGCTTAACGCCGTTGAGGGTTATCTCCTTAACGCCGCTTTCGGCGTGATCGGGATTGTTGAATGTCATATTGAGCTGCTTGCCTCTGAACATCTTCTTTACTGTGTAGCTGTCCCAATCGGAGGGAACGGCGGGATCGACCTTTAATCCGCCGGCGTCCGGGCGCATTCCGAGAATTCCCTCAATACAGCCGACCATTACAGTCGAGCCTGTACCCGTCAGCCAGTGTACGTGAGAACGTCCCGCAAAGGGTGAACGGGTGGACTCGGTAAATTGTCCGTGAACATAGGGTTCAAGCACGCGTATCTCCGCCTTGTCGTTGAGAGAAGCGGGGGAGGACTCGGTGAAATACTCGAAAGCTCTGTTGCCGTGACCCAAAAGGGATTCCGCCAGTATCGCCCAGCCTTGAGTCTGGGAGAATATGCCGCCGTTTTCCTTTGTGTCGGGGTTGAAGATGTGCATAAGCGCTCCGTCAAAGAAGTTATCCACATACGGAGGTTCAAGGAGCTTAACGCCGTAGGGTGTGTTAAGGATATCGTGAACGCTCTGCATAGCGGTATTAGCCTGTTCGGGAGAAGCAAAGCCGGAAATGACCGCCCAGCTCTGAGGATTGAGCCACATACTTGCTTCCGGATCTTTCTTGGCGCCTACCACAACGCCGTCCTCGCGGATACCTCTGATAAATCTGTCCTCGTCCCAGCACTTTGCAAGGGAATCGCCCAGCTCGCCCTGTACCTTTTCAAGGTAAGCCGCGTATTCGCTGTCGTTTCTTTCCTCTGCGTAACCCTTGAGGACAGTCATTGCATAGTAAAGCTGGAAAGCGACAAATGTAGACTCGCCCTTTTTGCCCATTCTGAGGCAGTCGTTCCAGTCGGCGTGAAGTCCCGCGGGCATATGGTGATCTCCCAGGTGGGTCATGGAGAAGTTTATGGCGCGCTTCAAGTGGTCGTAAACGGTACCCTCGCCGCCGTTTGAATAAACTATCACCTCGTCCAGGAAAGCCTTGTTTCCGCTCTCGCCGATATACTTGACAATGGTGGGGAAGAGCCATAGAGCGTCGTCCGCACGGTATGAGGGGTGTCCGGTTTCCTTGGCGTAAACGGAATTTTCATCGTTTTCATCGGGACAGGTTTCATGGCCTGCATTGTGATCGAACTTAACAAGGGGCAGTCCCGCGCCGTTATCCACCTGAGCGGAGAGCATAAAGCGGATCTTTTCCGCAGCCGTTTCGGGAGCAAGATGGATAATGCCTTGAATATCCTGAACGGTGTCGCGGTAGCCGTAGCCGTTTCTGAGACCGCAGTAAACAAAGGAAGCGGCTCTTGACCAGATAAAGGTGATAAAGCACTGGTAAGCGTTCCATACGTTTACCATATTGTTGAACGCTTCCGAGGGCGTGTTGACGGAGAATCTGTTGAGTATCTCATGCCAGTGACCGATAAGCTCGCTGACCTCTCTGTCCGCTCTTGCGGGGTCGGAGTAGAGAGCGATTATCTCGTCAGCTTCGGCGTTTGTTCTCTGACCGAGTATATAAGTAAGCGTTTTTGTTTCGCCGGGAGCAAGCTCGATCTCGCTCTGGAGAGCGCCGCAGGCGTTGCTGTTATAGTTGAGAACGTTGTCGCACTTGCCGCTTTCCACCGCTATAGGATTGCCGTAGCTTCTGTACGAGCCGATAAAATTATCGAGAGAACCGTTGTAGGAAGACACATCCGCGCCCGCAAGACCGAGGAAACGCTCCTTATGGTTAGCGCCGCTTGCGTCCTTGCCGCTGTTTATGTTAATGTGCTGGAGGATCTTGTTTTTCTCAAATGTGGTCTGGGTGATAAACTGTGTGTACTGGAGGTTTATCTGATCCTGCTCGTAGTTGTTTTCCGAAGTAAACTCACAGAAGCCGTAAACAGACAGTTTTCTGGGTCTGTCCGAAGCGTTGGTGATCTTGGCGTTCCATACCTCGTAGGTCTTTCCCAGAGGCACATAATAAGTAACCTGTGATTTTATTTCCGCGTATTCGGCGGATATAACGGTGTATGCCGTGCCGTGTCTGCACTCGCTCTTGTACTTGTCAAGGGGTTTGCCTACAGGCTGCCATGAGGCGGACCAGTAATCGCCGTCTGCGTTGTCCCTGATATAAACATATCTTCCGGGAAGAGCAACGTTGGTGTTAAAGCGGTAGCGGATAATTCTTCCGTTTGCGCCCGATTTTACAAAGCTGTAGCCGCCTGCGTTATTGGAAATGATTGCGCCGTACTCGGGGTCGCCCAGATAATTCGCCCAAGGCGCGGGAGTATCGGGACGGGTAATTACGTATTCCTTGTTTTCAAGGTCAAAATGTCCGTAATTCATTGGTTTTACACTCCTTTTTGGAAATTTGAGCCGTTATTTTCAGACGGCAGGATAATTTGTGTAGAATGCCACACATATTACTTTATATTATATCATTTTTTTGTGTATTTGGCAAGGGGTTTACAAAAATTTAATAAAAAAAATGTATATGTTAAAATGATAAGACCCAATTTTCTCCGATCAAAAAGGACGAGAAAATACTGTTTGAGAACATGCCGGAGCAGTTTGGCATCCGGCATACGCCGAGGCATAACGGCAAGGTCGAGCGCAGCCACCGTGAGGATCACAATAAATTTTATTCCTGCCACAGTCTTTTATTCCTGCGCGTTTATATCGTACAAATAACCGCCATATGCGTTCTAAATTACTTTTTGCCTCTCGAATTTCTCAGCCTTTCTGTACAGGATCTTTGATAAACCTACATTACAGGGAAATTAATGCCGGCGCCGTATAATATTTTTTGACAATTTCGTCTGCGGTATGATTTTCGCAAAAATTCTTTTTTTTTGCTCTTTTTTTGATAATTTCCGGAAACAAATTATTGTGAAATACCATTTAATGTAATAATTATCTGACCGGCATGAACGTGAAACCGGCGTGCGGTAAAATTACAGTACGGTTACAGTATGATTACAATTTTGCAAATATCTTTATTTAGCCGCTCGGTTTATTTGACAAACCGCCGAAAATGTGATATAATATGTTGAATAATGTTTTTTCGGACTTGTTTCAAGTCCTCATATATACCGCGGGAGTGTGAGATAAAGCAATGAAAAAAATATCGCAGTTTCTGGCAGAGCATGCACTGGTTCTGGTTATCGCCGCCATTGCCTTTGTATCTCTTATACTTATTACGATCGTTGTGACCCTTGCAACATCGGGAAATTCCGACCGAAAAATAATCATCGACGATATTTCGGGAAACGCTTTCATATTAAAAACGGACGGTCAGATACCCGCAACGAGCAAAATGCGCCTTGCAAGCGGGGACGTCATCATAACATCTCCGGAAAGCACGGTAAAGCTTTCCGTGGATAAGGACAAATACATATATGTCGAACCGAATACGACCCTTTACGTATACTATACCGAAACATCTGAAAAGGGCAGTATTGTTGTAAATATTTCCGAGGGCGCGGCAATAAGCAGGCTGGATTCCGCTTTGCCGAAAAACACCGCTTTTGAGGTAAGAACGCCCAATTCGGTGGTATCCGTGACGGGTACGGTCTTCAGAACGGAATTTAAGTTTTACGAAACCTACGGAATTTATTCGCAGGCAAAGGTAACGGAGGTCCAGTGCGCAGACGGCAATGTAAACATACAGCTTTACGACGATAATGCCGTCGCTGCGGAAAAGCTCATGCTTCTTACCGAAAACAAGAGCGCAAGGCTCGTAACAGCCGGTCAGACTGCGCAGTATGAATACCTTAACAGCGATACGGATATCTTTTCATTTTCCGAGGACACGCTTAAAACCTACATAAGGATAGCCGCCGAAAGGAAACTCGGATATTCGCTCAGCAGCCTCAACGCAGCTTATCAGTCGCTGCTCAACACGGGACTTGAGATCGACACAAGCATTTCCACTATCTATCCCGTTGAAGAATCGGATAATTTCAGCACCGCCGAAATAACCACATCGCCTTTGCCGTCGTTTACCGTTTCCGCGCCGTCGGACGTTTCCGATACCGATTTGACGGACGGCGCGGAGCAGACGGCGGAAAGCTCCCGCGTATTTGCGGAAGATACGCAAATTTCTTCCGTATCGACAGCTCCGCCCGAGGAAACGGCAAGCTCGGCAATATCGGTAACATCTCCGACTAAGAAAATATATACCGTTTCGACCCCCGAGGAAACTGCGGAAAGCACATTCGGAACGACCTCTCCGCCGGACGAAACGGCCGTTTCCGAAACCGCTGCGCCCGTTCCCGATATCATACCCGCTGAAACGGTCACAGCCTCTTACACTCAATCGGAAACAACTCCGCCTCCCTCGGAAACGACTACCGTAACAACTCCTCCCTCGGAAGAGCCGGACTCACAGACAACAACGACTCCGCCGCAAACGACCGTCCCCTGGTGGGAGATCGTCAATTCCGCGGCACTGAGCTAAAATTTTCATGTAATACGAAAGGATCGTCAAAAAAATGAACAGCTTCAAAACAGCAATTATTGCAGGCGCTGCCGCACTTGCCGTTCTTATTGCGACAATAGTCGTAGTTACAAACGGCAACTCGGCATACGGTCTGTACATATCATCGGTTTCGGGCAACGTTACCGTGAGCAATTCTTCCGACGGCACAAATGCCGCCGCTTCGGCGGATACTTTCTTAAAATCCGGCGACGTGCTTACCGTAAACGACGGAGCCTCCTGCACGGTCATATACCGTACAAGAGATAATTTTGATGAAAATTACGTTGTTCTCGAACCGTCCACTCAGGTATTCGTTACGGGAAAGTTCACGGGAAAATCGGACGACGAGCTTTACCTTAACAGAGGCGCTGTGCTCGTCAGCTCCCTTGAAAAAGCGAAAAGAAACGTTATTGTACGCACGGAGAACGCTTCCGTAACTACTGCGGAAGCGGCGGTAAGGATCGAATACGAGCTGGGAGATGAACATACCGACACTCTTATAGCTTCCTTCGGAGGCGCCGCAAAAATACAGATGTACGACGCTTTCGGCAATCCCATAAGCCGCGACGGCACGGTAATGCAGTCTTCGCTGCCGGAGGATCTGGGAAACGGACTCAGCGCAAAGATCGTAAGCGGGGACGTTCCCAAATATGATTATCTGAATATCCCCACCGTTCTTGAGGACTACAAAGCCAAGGTACTGCGGGAGCTTTTGACTGTTTCCGCATTCCATGAGCTGGCATTTTCCTCTGCCGACATAAAAGCCGCGTATGACGCCGCTCCGTCTGACGAAACGGGAACTGCCGATACGGATACCCCTCCAGTAACGGAACAGATCACCGAAAGCGTTACAGCGGTCACGACCCCTGCCGAAGAAACCACCGAAACGGTTTCGGAAACGGTAACCACCGCCGTGCCCGTTCAGACGACGGCTGCACCGCGCACCACAACCGCCGCTCCCGCCACAACCACAGTCCCTCCGGCGACGACCGCTCCTCCGGAAACCACAACGACCGCAGACGACAGAATGATCACCATTTCGATTTTGATAGACGATGAGATCATTACCCAGGAAGTGCCTTACGGCGGAAACGCCGTACAGCCCGACGATCCCGTCGTGGAGGGAAAACGCTTTATCGGCTGGGACGGATCGTTTGACAATATTACCGAAGAAATAATCATATCCGCTATTTTTGAGGACGACGGCAGCCTGCCGTCCACAACCGCGGCGGATACGGAAATTACTTTCACTGTGACCTCCGATCCGGTAAATACGCTTACCGTAACCGTATCGGTAAACGGCAGCATAACGACCCAGCAGGTAGTCTACGGCGGTTCGGCAGTTCTTCCCGCCGTAAGCATCCCCGGCTATATCTTTATGGGCTGGGACCGTTCTCCCGACAATATAACCGAAAACTGCACCATAACCGCAATTCTTGTTCCCGACAGCAGCGACAGCATTTTCAGTTCCGACGCAAAGACGTATACCGTAACATTTATCGTGGACGGCGTTCCCTATCCCGTGACTGTGACAGAGGGCAGCGGCGCGGTAGCTCCCGTATCCCCCACCACCAACAGCCTGGGACAAAGCTTTGTAGGCTGGGATACCGATTTCAGCAGCGTACATTCGGACATTACCGTTAACGCGATCTTCTTTTGATAATTATGGACAGCTTGATCTACAGCCTCAACGCCACGGTTCCCGTGTTCCTTGTTATAGTAACGGGTTATCTTCTCGGGCGTTCGGGTATGTTCAGCGAGGGATTTATTTCCTCTTCAAACAAATTTATATTTAACGTATGCCTGCCCCTTATGGTCTTTGCAGACCTTGCCAAATCGGACATTATGACTGCCTTTGACGGCGATCTGGTAATATACAGCGCCGTCGTTACCACCATAGCTTTTGTTCTGATATGGGCGGGGGCAAGGCTGTTTATAAAGGACAGAAGCATAACGGGAGCGTTTGTTCAGGCGGCTTACAGAAGCTCCGTTGCGGTAATGGGCATTGCCTTTATGATGAATATCTACGGCAGAGCGGGACAGATACCCATGATAATCATAGGCTGCGTACCTTTGTATAATATCTATGCCGTTACCGTCCTCACCTTTGAGGCGCAGGACGCCGAAGAAAGCGGCGGCAAAGCCTCAAAGCTCAAAAAGGCGGCTTGGGGTATAATCACCAACCCCATAATCATAGGAATAGCTGCCGGCTGTATCGGCTCGCTGATCAAAATATACGACTATCTGCCGGAAATTGCGGATAAAACCGTATCGAGCCTTTCATCGATCGCCTCTCCGCTGTCCCTTATTATAATAGGAGCTTCTTTCGAGGGAAAAAAGGCTATAGCCAAAATAAAGCCGACGGCTGTATGCTGCTTTATTAAGCTGATCGCTCTTCCCGCGTTTTTTCTGACCGCCGCTGTGAAGCTGGGATTTCGGGGAGAGGCCCTCCTTGCCCTTGTTATAATGCTTGGATCTCCCACTACGCCCTCGTGCTATATAATGGCGAAAAATATGAAAAACGACGGAGTGCTTACATCCTCGGTCATTGCGGCTACGACCCTGCTTTCTTCGGTCACGCTTACATTCTGGATATTTTTGATGAAGTATCTCGGATACATAGCTTGAAAGGATCTTATATGAATATTCAAAGTTTTGACAAAATATTTATACTGACTGCCGTGCTTATTGCTCTTTCGGCGGGGTGCGGCAATGCCGATACGGAAAATACGGTCGTTTCCGAAACGGCTTCATCGGATACATTTTCCGTTATGCAGGAAGAAACGGCGGTTTCGGATATTTACGTAAGCGCCGGAAAAGACAGTATCATATTTTCGGACAGTTTTGAGAATATCGGAACAGACGATCTGACTGCTGCGGGAACGGCGGATCTGTCTTTCGCGCTCAGAGAAGAACTGAAAGAAAATTCCGATAACGCCGCTTTGCTGTATGCAATAAATATAGACCTGTATAACTACTGCTCCGAACATAAGGAAGCGTCTGATAAATTTCTCTCCGAATATACCGTAAACGGTTTTAGCTTTGACGGTATCCAAGATGAAATGGCGAAAATAAACGATGAGATAAACAGACTTACGGAGCTGTCGGACATCTATATCCATCCCGACCTTACCGAGGATCAGATATCCGGATACAAAAATAAAATATCGAAGCTTTACGGAGAGTATCAGTTTTATTATGAAATGAGCATGGATATGCTGTATGAGCAGACAAAATATCTCCTTGAGCTTGAATGCGGCAGGCTCGAAGAACACGGAGTAACGGTTTTCGGCGTTACGGAAAATAAAAGAAACTGTAATTACATTATCGCCGCAGCTTCGGCGGAGCAGATAGCGGCTATGCCTTTCGACGGCGACGTGGGGTATAAGATAGGAACTGCGCCGAAAGAGTATTTTGAATAAAACAAAGGAGACCGCCAATGAACGCCTTGACCGAAAACATCGACAAGCTCCATACCACGGAGATGGGAAGAGAACGCATAAGAAAAAACCTGCAAATTGAAGAAAAAGACGTTGTAAAATGGTGCAAAGCACAGATCTCCGAAAAAAACGCACTCTTTGAGCGAAGGGGAAAGAACTGGTATGTCAGCGTAAACAACTGCATAATAACGGTAAACGCCGGCAGCTATACCGTTATTACCGCTCACAAATATTAAGGGTCTGCTTTTACGGAAAAAACATTGTCGGATATTTTAGATACGTTTTTCAAAATATCCGGCTGATTTTTATTAAATTTTTGTAAATGCAGATATGTTAAAGAAATTGAACACGAAAGACAGAAAGAAATTCTAAGGGAGAAAGCCAACCAAAAGGACGTAGGGCTATTATTAGAGCAAGAAAGATGGACTTTAAACTGTTTGTTAATATCATCACAGGAAAAGAAAGAATGTCAGGAATAAATTTTGTTGTGGTGACTTTTTTTCTTTTTTAGCTATATTTTTCAGCCTTTTTTACTTTTTGTTCAATTTTTATTACAGTACCGCAACAGCGCCGGCATTAATTTCCCTGTAAATTATTGACTTGACGAGGTGTGTTGTGATATAATGAAAATGCTATATTATGTATTTACGGAGAATATCATGTCTGATTCGTATAATTTTGAAAAATTGGGAGATAGCTGCCGGATATGCGTAAGCTCCGAGCATACGTTCGGAACGGACGCGTTCCTGCTTGCGGATTTTGCGCAGGCAAAGCGCAGGGACATTGTATGCGATCTGGGTACCGGCTGCGGTATTATAGCAGTGCTTATAATGCTCAGATACAGTCCGAGCAGCGTTTACGGAATAGATATCCAGCCGCGCGCCATAGAGCAGTTTAATATAACCGTCGAACGTTCGGGACTGAGTGGGGTCTATCCGATGCTCATGGATCTGAAAGATCTTACCTCGGAAGCGCCCTTGGGCAGATGCAGTCTTGTTGTCAGCAATCCTCCGTATAAGGCGGAAAACGCGGGTATCGAGAGCGAAACCGACGCTCATAGGATCGCAAGGCATGAAATACTGTGCAATATTAACGACGTATGCCGCGCCGCCTGCCGTCTGCTGAAATTCGGCGGGAAGCTGTGTATGTGCAACCGCCCCGAAAGGCTTGCCGACGTTATCTGCGCAATGAGAGAAAACAATATAGAACCGAAACGGCTCAGATTTGTTTCAAAATCACCCGAAACTGCTCCCTGGCTTTTTCTTATAGAGGGCAGAAAGGGCGGGAGAGCTTTTATGAAAGCGGAGCCTCCTCTGTTTACGGAGGAAAGGGGCGGCGTGAGCGGCGAGCTTGCGAAAATTTACGGCAATTATGCGGAAAGCGGGGAATAATATATGCCGGGAAAGCTTTATGTTGTGGGCACGCCTATAGGCAACCTTGAGGATATTACCTACAGAGCCGTGCGTATTCTTTCCGAAGCGGATTTTATCTGTGCGGAGGATACCCGCGTGACAATGAAGCTGCTCAATCATTTTGAGATAAAAAAGCCTCTTATCAGCTATCATGAGCATTCGGCGGCGCAGGTTCTTGAAAGGATAACGGATAAGCTGTCGGCGGGCGAGAGCTGCGCTGTCGTCACTGACGCGGGAATGCCCTGCATATCCGACCCCGGAGCCGATCTTGTGGCAAAGTGTATGGACATGGGCATTGACGTTGAAGCCGTGCCCGGTCCCACCGCCGTTGCCACTGCCGCCGCGGTATGCGGTATTCCCGCGGCAAGGTTTTCCTTTGAGGGATTTCTTTCCGTAACGAAAAAGCAGCGTTTTGACCGATTGAGAACCGTTTCACGGGACGACAGAACGCTTATTTTTTACGAGGCTCCTCACAAGCTGAAGGCTACACTTGCCGATATGCTGGAGTGTTTCGGGGACAGGAAAATATCCGTTTGCAGAGAGCTTACCAAAATACACGAGGAAGTGGTTCGTACGACCATTTCGGAGGCAATGAGAATGTATGAGGATAAAAATCCGAGAGGGGAGTATGTTCTTGTTATCGAGGGCTGCGGAAAAAGCTTCGGGGACTGCGCTTACTCCATTGACGACGCAGTTAATGCCGCGGTAAAATTAATGGAAAACGGCGCTAAAATGTCCGAGGCTTGCAAAGAAGCGGCGCAAATCACCGGACTGAAAAAGAATGATATTTACTCGGCGTTATTGCAAAATTAAGCAAAAATACGATTTTTTTGATATATTTGTTTAATATGCTCAAAAATCGCACAGGAATTTTTTTGCAAAATTTCCTTTTATATCTTGCAAATTTGGGAATAATATGATATAATATCATCAGACTTTATGTGTCACCGGAAAAAGCGCATAAGGAAATTTTTTATGGGAGGTTGTTAACAATGGCGTTAACGAACACTTATCTTATCAATTTGCTGGAAAATGTTAAAAAGCGCAATCAGGGAGAGCCGGAGTTTATTCAGGCTGTTACCGAGGTCATCGAAACGCTTGAACCCGTTATCAACAAAAGGCAGGATCTTGTTGATGCAGGCGTGCTTGACAGACTTGTGGAACCCGAAAGACAGATAATCTTCCGTGTTCCCTGGGTGGACGACAACGGCAAGGTGCAGGTAAACAGAGGCTTCAGAGTGCAGTTCAATTCGGCTATCGGTCCTTACAAGGGCGGTATAAGGCTCCACCCTTCGGTATATATCGGTATCATCAAGTTTCTGGGTTTTGAGCAGGTGTTCAAGAACAGCCTTACCACGCTTCCCATGGGCGGCGGCAAGGGCGGTTCCGACTTCGATCCCAAGGGCAAGAGCGACGGAGAGGTAATGCGTTTCTGCCAGAGCTTTATGACGGAGCTTTGCAAGCACATCGGCGCGGACACCGACGTTCCCGCAGGCGATATCGGCACGGGCGGACGTGAGATAGGATATATGTTCGGTCAGTACAAGAGGCTTCGCAACGAGTTTACAGGCGTTCTTACGGGCAAGGGTCTGACCTACGGCGGCTCTCTCACAAGAACGGAGGCTACGGGTTACGGTCTTTGCTATTTTACGGATGAAATGCTCAAGGCCAACGGCAAATCCTTTGACGGAAAGACGGTGGTTATCTCCGGTTCGGGAAACGTTGCCATCTATGCCACCGAAAAGGCGACTCAGATGGGCGCAAAGGTCGTTGCTCTTTCCGATTCGAACGGATATGTTTACGATCCCGACGGAATAGATCTTGCATGCGTAAAGCAGCTTAAGGAAGTGGAGAGAAAGAGGATCAAGGAATATGTTTCCACTCATCCCAACGCTACCTATACGGAGGGCTGCAAGGGTATTTGGAACATTAAGTGCGACATCGCTCTTCCCTGCGCAACACAGAACGAGATCGACGGCGAGAGCGCTGACATTCTTGTTAAAAACGGCTGCTGGTGCGTATCCGAGGGCGCTAATATGCCTTCAACTCCCGAGGCTATCAACACCTACCTTGCAAACGGTATTCTCTACGGTCCCGCAAAGGCTGCAAACGCAGGCGGCGTAGCTACCTCCGGTCTGGAAATGAGCCAGAACAGCGAAAGACTTTCCTGGACCTTCGAGGAGGTTGACGAGAAGCTCCATAATATCATGATCTCCATATTCAAGGCCTGCGACGGCGCGGCTAAGGAATACGGCATGGAGGGTAATTATATGGCGGGAGCCAACATTGCGGGATTCCTTAAGGTAGCGGAAGCAATGAAGGCTCAAGGCTGCGTATGATCCGCAGCAGAGCGTAATATCAGCTTTTACGGTTTGCAAAAGGAAGCGGGAGGTAAGAAAATTTAACCTATACCTGCTCTTGATTTCCGTATTTGCAAATTATTGCCGCAATTAAAAGCAGCATTTATTTCCCATAGCTTAAAAAGCCGACAGACCGGTACAGCGCCGGTCTGTCGGCTTTTTATGTATGATAAACCGATACGGTAAGCTTATTTCTTATCGAATATAAGGACATAGATCACCCCTAATCCGACGGCCGAAGCAATAAAGGAAACAAACACTTTTATGGGTACGGCTACGCTGTTTTGGTCTTTCTCTTCGGGTTCGGATATACTGTGTTCGGTAATATACGGCGCTTCCGGAGCTTCGGTATATTCGTAAGACAGCGTCGTTTCACCGGGGGGCGCGGGAGCGGTATCATTTGCAGTTTCCGGTACAGAGGTTTCGTAAACGCTTTCGTCGGCTGACTTACTGTCCGTAACGGGTATTTCGGAAACGGAGGTATCGGCGGTTTCCGAAAACGAGGGCGTTATTTCCGCCGACTCGGCAACGGATACGGTTTCATCGGTCACAGTTGCCGAGGCTTCGGCAGTTTCCGACGTTATTTCTTCATCACGGCGGATCCCGCTGAGAGCTAAAAGATAAACGCTTGTGGTATCGGCGTTAAAGGTGATAAGATTATTTTCGGCGTTCAGTCCGTTAAGCTCCGTTTCCGTAATTTCGGCGTTATCGTCAATAGTGAACGCGTCGGTCAGCTCATACGTATAATCCTCCGAGTCGATAAAAATTTCAAATTTTTTGCTGTTGACCATATTCTTATTGGTGAGAATAATGCGCAGCTTTTCCGGATCGTCTTTGCTGACGGCGGAGAAAACGGCGCTCATACTGTCGTTTCCGTTATCCGAGTATACAAGCGCGTCGCCGAAAGACGTACCTTCGCCGTCATAATCCGTATATAATCCGATCGCGGCTTTCTGGAAACTGTAATTTTCGGAAACAGGGGACAGGCAGGCAAGGTAAACGCCGGAGGAGGCAAATTGACCGAGAACCTCCGCCTGTGCGACTGCGCCGCTGATATTATCGCCTCCGCCGAAATCATATTCGGAAAAGGAAAGCCTTGTTCCCGGATAATTTATTCTTATCGACGCCTGCAAGGTCGGTATAACAGGCGTAAACTGCTTATTCATAAGCACGGTCACGCTGTTTTCGGTATAATCGGAGTCCCACAGAGTTCTTACAGCCTGCATACGGTAAGCGTTGCTGAACTCGTCATTTGACGTAAGCACGGGGATCCCGACGGGAGTCATGGCTTCCGTATAATAGTGGATATCAAGCACATCAAGCAGGCGGCAGCCGTGTATTTCTCCCTGCGAGCGCATCTGCGAGAGATAGTAATCTATGAACCACGAGTATTCGCTGCCTGCCTGTTCATTCCACGAATCGGGATCGTTAAGATTTATGCATCCCTGAAGTCCGCTCAGGGAGGGACCTAAAACAAACGCGTTGCCGTCGATGGTCTTTACCGCGCCCGAAAGCTCCGCTGAACGCATTACAAGCTCGTTCGGGGTTATTCTTTCAAGTCCGAGCACCGAAAAATTATCCGCCCACAGATCCGGCTCCGTATCGAGAAAATAACCGTTTATGCCGCCCTCGTCTGCTGAACCGTATCTGTTTACAAGAAAACTGACATATTCGTCCATATAGACGACTCCGTCGCTTATGTCCGGCTGATTGAGATATGTTCCGTTTTTGCTGAAGCTGACCCTGCACCATCTCGTATTTTTTGAAAGCTCGTCGGAGGATACTATTCCCATTGAATCGTTTGCAACATATCCCATCATCTGGAGGGTAACGAGCTTTACGGGAACGTCGCTGAGCAGCGCGCGGGAGATAAGGGCGTCGGTATAAAGTCCCGGAGAGTTCCATTTATTTGACGGAAAATTATCCACCAGAGATATGTCGTTTGAATTAAGTCCGCTTTCTCCGGCGTTGGAAAAATTTGTTTCCCAATTGTAGGTTGACAGGGCGGTTCCCGTCTGCTTTATTACGGTAGGGGAGAGTCCCGAAATATTTCCTTTATCGTTTATTCCGAAAATATAGGGACTGATCTTATTTATTTCCTTTTGCGGATCTACCGTTACCCGTGTATCGTGCGTTTCGGCGACTATCTCTATTACCATGCCGTCCTTGCTGCTTCCCGAAACCGACTGACAGGGAAATAATGCCGCCGCTGCGACCGCAGCCGATAATGCGGCGTATTTTTTCATTTTACTCATTTCATACTCCTAAACATAATAAAGTATGTAGCTTTACTTACATTATACAGCAATATATCATTAATTTCAAGTGTAATTTGATCCTTGAAAAACAACATTAAGTTACAGATTTAACAAATATAACAAGCACCGCAAGGAATAAGAGATTTATAAGCGTAAAAACAAGTATAAAACGGGAATTATCCGCATTTTCCGAATTACTGTAATTCTTAAAGGAAATAAGGCTTGCAAGGGAGGCGATCAGCGTTCCCAATCCGCCTATATCCGCACCAAGTATAAGCGCCTTGTAATTATCGGTAAATGCCGAAAGCATAACGGCTGCCGGAACATTGGAGATCACCTGGCTTGCTATCAAAGCGCTTTCAAATTCATATCCCTCGATAATATTACCGATAAATTCCGTGACCTGAGGGATATTTTTAACGTTGCCCACAAAAATATAAAAGCACATAAAGGTAAACAGCAGACCGTAATCGACCTTTAGGAAAATGTTGGGCTGTATGATCGCGATAACAACGCATATCGAAGCGAATACGCTTATTGTGTCCACTGCATTGAATACCGATAAAATGCAAAGAATAAACAATGCAAGGTACAAAACAATATATCTGATATTGCGGACGCTTTCGGTACGGATATCATCCTCGTCAAATGCGACAGGATCGTTTTTTACGGCGAGAGAAAGCAGTATCAGCAGCGCAAGGCTTATTGCCGTTATCGGAATTGTTATCTCAAAAAATTCTTTTCCTGTCATCCCCGATTCGGAAAATAAAAATAAATTCTGCGGATTTCCCACAGGCGTAAGCGCACTGCCCATATTAGCCGCGACCGTCTGCAAAACGATGGCATATACGGGCGGCTTGCCTATCCTTTTATAGATCATCAGTGTAAAAGGTATAAACGTAATAAGCGCAACGTCGTTGGTAATAAGCATTGAAAGGAAAAAAACGGACAGCACCAGACCGAGCGTGAGACGCCTCATGTTTTTTGCATTGTGTATTATGGCTTCGGAAAGAGCTGTGAAAACGTTATTTTCGGACAATCCGGCAACTACGGCCATCAATCCGAATAATATCCCTATCAGGTTCGTATCTATATACTGGATATAATTTGCAACGGGTACAAAGAAGCATGAAACGAGCGCGGCGGCAAAAGCTATCACTGCAACAGCTTCTTTTTTTATGAAATATTTCACAGACATCTGATTTGCAGCATCCTTTCGTACAGTATCAGTGTATCAGATCAATGAACGCTCCGATGATAACGCCGACAAAATATAAATAGCCGAGAAAGAGAAAATTTGCTTTTATGTTTTTATTCGTTCTGAACAAAACAGCAATCCCCATACCCGCATTGGTGCATAAGCCTCCCAAGGCTGTGCCGAAGGATATGCTGCCGTTGGCAAAAAGCTCGGTAAGAATAACGGAAGACGCGCAGTTCGGGATAAGTCCCACAGCCGCCGCCGCAAACGGACGGAAAAACCCCATATTATTTATAAATGCGGTAACGTTATCCTCTCCGACGGCGGCGAGGACGGTGTTCATTATTATATTGACAATTAAAATAAAAAAGAATATTTCCGCAGTGTGCATTAAAGCCGATACCCATATGCTTCGGCTTCCGCAGCCGCATTCAGAGCATATTTCATCAAAATCGACGCCGCTGTCGCGTATCACGGCATCGTAAAGATATTGAAACAGTATTCCTGCGGCGACCGCTATAATTATTTTGCATAAGATAAGCGTCCATAACGATCCGATTATTTCCTTATGCGCAAGCATTATGGGAACGGCTTCGTCCGATGTTGCAATAAAAACAGACATGAGAGTTCCCGCGCCTATGACGCGGCTTGAAAATAAATTTGACGCCGCGATGGAAAATCCGCATTGAGGAATGCAGCCGAGAACGGATCCCGCCGCAGAGCCTGCGAACAAAGAGCGTCCGGCTTTTTCCAGAATTCCCGAAATTTTATCTCCTGCGTTATGCTCAATGAATTCCATAATTAAAAATGCAATATACAGAAAAGGAAGCATTTTCAATGCGTCAATTGCAGCGTCGGCAAAAATTTCTGTAATTATATCCATGTAAAAAATTTTCTCCCGAAAAATTGATACGATCCGGCCATAAATAACAAAATCGCACCCCGGACTATCTGAAAACCGCATCGGCAATTCTGTCAAGGGTGCTTATGGATCGTATCCATTGCGTATAGAACAATTATAACACAGAGTATATACATATGTCAAGTCTTTTTTTGGATATTGTATATGCAGGGCAGGGACGAAATATCTTCCTAAAAAATCAATGGATCTGCACCGAAAAGCCGCAGCTTGAAAAGCAGATGAAAACAATATTGTTCATAATTCATAAAATTTTCAGAAACATTGAGTTTCCTTTGTCATAGTATTTACAGTAATAAATTTACGCCGAGGAGTGATATAAAATATGATATCGGACGGAGAAATAACCGAAAAAATCAATGCCGAAATCTCCGATGACGAAAAAGAAGCCGTGGAGAATGCATTATATTATATTTTTGAAAAATATTTTGAGGACTGACCGATAAAAGAGCCGGCAGGCTTGCAAGCGATAATTTTCGTTTGCTTTTTATTTACGGAAGGGTTGATGTATAATGCCGCAAATTGCCATATATGCAAGAAAATCGGTGTTTCGCGAGGACTCCGTTTCCATTGAGTCGCAAATTGAAATGTGCCTTTACGAAGCCAGAGGAGAGGAATGCGTTATTTACAGCGATAACGGTTTCAGCGGAAAGGATACGGAAAGACCCGATTTTCAAAAAATGATGAAGGCTGTTTCATCGGGCGCGATAAGCAAGGTAATTGTGTACAAGCTTGACAGAATAAGCCGCTCCATACTTGATTTTTCGGAGATGATGAATATTTTTCAGAAATACGGAGTGGATTTTGTTTCTGCAACGGAAAAATTCGATACTTCTTCTCCTATGGGCAGGGCAATGCTCAATATTTGCATTGTTTTTGCGCAATTGGAACGTGAAACCATTCAGCAGCGCGTTGCCGACGCGTACGCTTCACGCAGCAAAAAAGGCTTTTATATGGGCGGAAGGGTACCTTACGGATTTATTAAAATTCCCTTTGAAATAAACGGAGTAAAATCTTCAATGTATCAGACAGAGCCGAGCGAGGCGGAGGATATCAAGCGGATTTATCGGATATATTCACAATCCTCCGCAACCTTGGGCGACGTTTTGAGAGAATTGCTAAAGGACGGCTGCAAAAATAAAAGGGGAGCGGCTTGGAACACCGCAAGAATTTCGGAGCTTATCAGAAATCCGGTTTATGTCATGGCCGACTGTAATATTTACAGCTTTTTTAAGCGGCAAAAAGCAAACGTCTGCAATTCCATGGAAGAATTCGACGGCAAGCACGGCTGTTATCTTTTTTCGGGAAAAAATAACAACCGAAAAACGTGGGATCTGGAAAATCACAATCTTGTTATAGCTCCTCACTGCGGTTTTATCGATTCTGAAACATGGCTTACATGCCGCAGAAAATTGCTTGCCAATCATCGTATCAAGACCTGCAAAGCAAAAAACAGTTGGCTTTCGGGATATGTAAAATGCGGCTGCTGCGGTCATGCTCTTACAATAAAAAAATCCAAAACGAAAGCGGAACGTTACTTTATATGTTCCGGGAGAGCAAGCGGAGTATGCAGTGCAGATAAGCGCACAATATACGCCGATGTATTGGAGGAAAAAATCAAACATAAAATCGGTGAAAAGCTGGACGCATTATGTATCCGTCCGAAATCGGATAATGAAAGCGGAGATGAGATACAATTAAAGCATTTAAGAGCGGCGGCAGATCTGAAAAATGATAAGATCAACGCTCTTATTGATAAAATTGCTCAGGCTGACACAGCCTCGGCAGGATACATAAATAAAATGATAAAAGAGCTCGACAGCGAAAAAAATCGGATAATGGAGGAGATCGAAAAAATTCAGCATTCAAAAGATAATTCCGGCGTTTCCAAGGAATTGCATAACGTTATTTCAAAATGGAACGATCTTGCATTCGATGAGAAGAGGACGGCAGTAAATTTACTTGTTGAAAAAATCACTGTATTTCCCGACAGAATAGAGATCGTATGGAAAATATGAAATCTTTTTTGTTTGAGTTTATACGCTTCGGTTCGCCGAACCTTTGGAAATGAACGATTTCTCTTTGGCGCAAAAATCTTATTGGATCGATAACATCCGGATCGTCGGCAAAACGAAGAATATTGTCGTAAGTGGTCCTCGCTTTTTGTTCCGCCGCCATATCTTCATGCAAATCGGTGATAATGTCGCCCTTCGACTGGAAATATGCCGCTGTAAACGGAACTCCCGCCGCCGACGCCGTGTAAATTCCGAGAGTGTGGTCGACATAATATGCATCCAGTCCTCCCGCCTTGATCTGTTCGGGAGTAAGTCCTTTTGTAAGCTGGTAGACTATTGCGGATATCATTTCTACGTGCGCTAATTCATTCTATCATTTATCATATCAATGATATTTCAATCCATTCCCCTCTATACAGAGGCCGGCATAATGAGAAAACTCAAACCGCCCCAAACCTCGGGTTAATTACGTCCGAGGAGGGGCGGTAAG
>JAMPAO010000037.1 GCA_023667165.1 Ruminococcus sp.
GTTTCGCCCGCCTTTTCAAAGGCGGCAGGGGTCAAGGGGACAGAGTCCCCTTGCGGGGGTATGGGGGCAGCGTCCCCGCGCTGCCGCAGGCAGCGGGTCAGAGGAAAGAGATCTAAGAATTATGCTGATCCCGTTGGGAGTGCAAATGCCGCCCGACAAAAAAGGATAATGAAAAAACTTTCAGCTAATTCAAACTTGGAAAATTTTTAATATCGGGCGGCATTTTGATTTTTTGAAATGCAGGCATTTCAAAAAATCAACGCCGTAAGGCGGAGGGTCAAATGCGTTTCCGATATAAAAATGTTTTTCCGTGTAAATCGACCGGCGCCGAATAATGCGTATATAAGACCGATAAAAGCAATAAACTATATTTTACGGAGGTAATCTGCAATGAAAAGCGATCTGTTAAAACCCAACACCGAGATATCAAAGGTGCATCAGCTCACTTCCACTGCCGTAATGGGAGCAATGGCGACTGTGCTGATGTTTCTGGAGATACCCATACCCGTCATGCCGTGGTTTATCAAGCTGGATCTGTCCGAGCTGCCCGCGCTGATAGCGGCATTCGCCATAGGTCCTCTTTCGGGAGTCTGCGTGTGCCTTATAAAAAACCTTGTTAATCTTATCAATTCATATTCCGCAGGAATAGGCGAGCTGTCCAATTTTATTCTGGGCTGCGCGTTCGTTATCCCCGCAGGACTTATATACAAGGCGAACAAGACGAGGAAAAACGCATTTCTCGGCGCGCTTGCGGGTTCGGCGGTCATGGCTCTGGTGAGCATAGCTTCAAATTATTTTATCGTCTACCCCGTATATGCCGCTCTTCTTATGCCCATGGAAACCATTATAGAAGCCTATCAGAAGATAAATCCAAGGGTGGAAACGCTGACAGACGCGCTGGTGTGGTTCAATATGCCATTTAACTTTTTCAAGGGGATGTGCTGCACGGCGGTAACAATGGCGGTGTACAAATACATTTCCCCCATACTCAAAGGCAAGAGCGGACGCGGAAAGACTGCGGAGATAAAATGACGTTCATAAGATACTGTGTTGCTGTAATAAACAGGGACGGCGTTCGGATCACCGAACGCCGCTCTTATTTTTATTAAGTATAATGATTTCGGACAGATCACATATCCTCTCCGTCCTCGCCGCCTGTTGCCTGCATGAGCTTTTCCCAGGTAGCGTTTACGCTTTCAACGCATTCGCAGTATTTCTGGGAGATCATATCCTTTGGGATACCCAGTTCGTCCGCAAGAGCTTTCATTTTCTTCCAGTCGGCGTTTTCATATGCTATGACGGTATCGTAAAGCATACCGGCTCTGCCCTCGTGAGAGATAAGCGCAGCCTTGATCTCATCGCCGATAGGGAGCTGCTCCAGCACCTCTTCGATAGGCGTTTGCATAAGCCGTCCCAATGTGGAGAACATTCCCATAAGATAAGCCTCCGAACGGGATATTGGCATATCGTCGGCAAATTCCACCAGCTCCGCCGCAAAATTTCCCCGCAGGAACGACAGCTTTATCAGCTCGTCGGGCATAGAACCATCATCTGTTTTGAAGCTGAGCAGATATATCCATTGCTTGAGCTGACCAAGACCCAGTATCACCAGTGCCTGTTTTACGGATTTTGCCCGGTTTCTGAGAGCAAAATATGCCGAATTTACCAGCTTAAGCAGCGAATAGGTAAGAGAAACGTCCCGTGTTACTATTTCCTCGATCTCGTCCACGTCGGGTTCGTCGCGGTTGACTGCCACCATGAGCATCATAAAGTTGCCCTGCATGAATTTATGCTTCTGCATCGACGTAGGCATCTTTTCGGATACGTAAGACCCTTGGAAGGAGGTGCAGCCGTACAGCTTCGCCTTTTCGTATGCGTCGGCGCATTCGATATTATATGCGATCATGCTCTTGCCGAAGGATTTTCCGATACGTATGATATTTTCAAGGGACGGATCGGAATAATTCTTGAAATTGACCTTGATGTAATCGACTATATCCAGCACGCCGAAAAATCTTGGCGCAAATTCAAAATCTATAACGGCGATCTTATAGCCGGCCTGTTTGAATTTAGTAATGAGCGAATGGGACATGGGATTGGTTATCAGTGTATCCTCTATCTGGATCACAAGCTTCGAGGTATCGAACATTTTTGGAATGCCCTTTACCAGCAGGTTTCTTGTAAAGGTGATATACGCTGTTTTGCCGCCAATGAAATTATCGCTGTTCATTGAGGAAAGAAAATTTTCTATGGCATTAGCAGCGGAGGTGTCGTCCGCACGCCACATTTCAACCTGATCGTCGGCGTAGAGTATTTCGTAACCCACTGCTTTCTGATCCTTATTCATAATGGTTTGTCTGACAATATACGGCTCCATATATTCTTAGTTCTCCTTTACAGCGGAAGATTACAGCAGCGCATTAGATCACTTCGGTCTGTTCATGCCGTTCCTTCGGGTGATCTAATGCCGTGCTCTGAACGCAGTTATGCATTATTTATAACATTATACCACATCTTCGAATGAATTTCAACTGTTTTTAGGTAATATTTTACTAATATTTTTTGTGCAATTTTTCAAACCGCATTGCACGGACAATACGGCATATATGTAAATTTATATATATGGGTATGTAAAATCTAAAAAAATCATTTTACCTATTGACATATAAGGTGTAATGTGTTATCATATGAACAGATGAACATATGTTAGTCAAAAGGCGGTGATAAAATGGCGGATTTCTGGGACAGATTTGCTTTCACATACGATTTGTCGCAGCTTTTAAACAAACGGGTCAACGGCGTTATTGCGGCAAAAACCGCCGCAGAGATATCCGAGGGAGATTATGTTCTTGACTGCGCCGCAGGGACGGGAATGCTGTCCATAGCGGCTGCCGAAAAAGCGGGACGCGTGCTTTGCAGCGATTTTTCAAAGAAAATGCTTATGCAGTCAATGAAAAACGCAAAAAGGGCGGGTATTTGCAACATCAGCTTTGCAAGGCGGGACATAACCTCTTTGAAAGACGGCGATAACAAATTTGACGCCGTCATCGCGGGGAATGTGCTTCATCTTCTTGACGATCCCGAAAAAGCGGTAACTGAGCTTATCCGCGTGACAAAGAAAGGTGGCAGGGTGATCCTGCCGACCTATTTAAATGGCAATGTCAGCGGTATCGGCAAGGCTGTTATGGCAGTTTACAGGCTGGCGGGTTTCGATCCGAAGCATTCTTTCGATTACGGCGGCTATTGCAGATTCATTGCGGATACTGCGGATAAATGCGGCTGCGGATACAGAGCGGAGATGATAAAGGGCGGTTTTCCCGCCGCATTCGCCGTAATAACCAAGGGCAAGGGGGGATGAGCCTGTGCAGGATGATTACCTTTGCGTTCATGAGGACGTTGTAAACAGGGTGACGGCGCAGATGCCGCCGGACGAGATACTGTACGACCTTGCGGAGCTGTACAAGGTTTTCGGCGATACCACAAGGATACGCATTTTATACGCTCTTCTGGAGTCGGAACTGTGCGTAAACGACATGGCGCAGCTTCTGGGACTGAGCCAGACGGCGGTATCTCATCAGCTTCGGGTGCTTAAGACCAACAAGCTGGTAAAATTCCGCAAGGAGGGCAAAATAGTATTCTACTCTCTGTCGGACGATCACGTAAAAAGCATTATAGAAACCGGCATGGAACACGTAGAAGAATAGGCGGGGGTGGCCCCGCTGCCGTGCCGCGGCGTTGTTCGGCTGTTACATCGCCGATAGCCGCTGCGAAGCATAAACGATGGGGAACGTATAACGTTTGCGGGTGAGCCGCGCCGTTATTCATCTTATTTCTATATTATAAAGGAGATCACAGTAATGAAAAAGGTATTTAAGCTTATCGATCTGGACTGCGCTAACTGCGCAAAGAAAATGGAAGACGCCGTTAATAAGATAGACGGCGTGGAATCGGCTTCTGTCAGCTTTATGAGTCAGAAAATGACCGTAAACGCTCCCGAGGACAAATTCGACGATATCATGAAACAGGCGGTAAAGGTATGCAAAAAGATCGAACCCGACTGCGAGATCGTTCTGTAAGGACGGTGAAACAAAATGACCGGCAGGCAGAAGAAGAATCTGATAAGGATAATCGTCAGCTTTGTCATACTTGCTGGCGAGATGATCTTTTTCAAGGTCACGGGACTTGACCTTGGCAGATGGGAGCTTGTGTGTTATCTTGTGCCTTATCTGATAATCGGCTGGGATATTTTAAGGAAAGCGCTCCTGGGGATAATACATCTTCAGGTCTTTGACGAATGCTTTCTTATGACCATTGCCACCGTAGGCGCGTTTGCCACGGGAGAATATTCCGAGGGTACGGCGGTAATGCTTTTTTATCAGGTAGGCGAGCTTTTTCAGTCCTACGCCGTCAGCAAATCAAGAAGATCCATCGCGGGACTTATGGATATACGTCCCGATTACGCCAATATCGAAAACGATCGGGGCGAGCTTGTAACGGTCGATCCCGAGGAAGTGGAGATAGGCGGTATCATCACCGTAAAGCCCGGGGAGAAAATACCTCTTGACGGCGTTGTGGTAAGCGGCGTTTCCTCCGCCGATACCTCCGCGCTGACGGGCGAGCCTGTTCCGAGAGATATCGGGGAGGGCAGCGAGGTCATAAGCGGCTGCATAAATCTCACGGGAAATATCCGCGTAAGGGTGACAAAGGAATTCGGTCAGTCGACGGTTTCAAAGATACTGGAGCTGGTGGAAAATTCGCAGGAGAAAAAATCAAAAAGCGAAAACTTTATCACAAAATTCGCAAGGGTGTACACTCCCGCAGTAGTCATAGCGGCGGTTCTGCTGGCAGTCGTACCGCCGATCGTACTGGGTCAGCCTTTCGGCGGCTGGATATACCGTGCAATGACTTTCCTTGTTATTTCCTGTCCCTGCGCGCTTGTTATTTCCATTCCCCTCAGCTTTTTCGGGGGGATCGGCGGTGCGTCCCGTTCGGGCATACTTATCAAGGGAGGAAACTACCTGGAGGCGCTGTCCTCGGCGGGGGTAATGGTTTTTGACAAAACAGGCACTCTCACAAAGGGCAGCTTCGAGGTAACGGCGGTTCACTCCGGCGGCAGCTCGGAAAACGAGCTGCTTGAAACAGCCTGTCTTGCGGAATGCTACTCCAATCACCCCATATCCCTTTCGCTGAAAAGGGCGTGGGGAAAGAAATGCGATACCTCGTCGGTGGAGGAGGTATCGGAGATACCCGGTCAGGGCGTTTCCGCGGTGATCGGCGGAAAAAAGGTTCTTTGCGGCAATATGAAGCTGATGAAAAGCGAAAATATCGACGGTGCCCATGAGTGTCACCGTGCGGGAACTGCCGTTCATGTGGCGGTCGACGGTGTTTACAAGGGACATATTATAATATCGGACAGTCTAAAGGACGGAGCTAAGGAAACGGTTTCGGGCGTTAAGGAAATGGGCGTTAAAAAGACGGTCATGCTCACGGGCGACGACAAGCGCGTTGGCGCGCACTGTGCGGAGGAGCTGGGTATAGACGAGTATCACGCGCAGCTCCTGCCCGCCGACAAGGTCGACTGTCTGGAACGGCTGCTTGCCGAAAAGAGCGAAAAGGAAAGCCTTGTTTTCGTGGGGGACGGCGTAAACGACGCCCCCGTCCTCACAAGAGCGGATATAGGCATAGCCATGGGCGGCATAGGCTCGGACGCGGCTATAGAAGCGGCGGACATCGTGCTTATGGACGACGATCCCTTGAAGATAATCACGGCAATGAAAATATCCCGCAAGACCATGAGAATTGTCAAGGAAAATATAGTTTTCGCCCTTGCCGTCAAGGCGGCGGTGCTGCTGCTGGGAGCACTGGGTTTTGCCAATATGTGGGCGGCGGTCTTTGCCGACGTGGGCGTTTCGGTGATAGCCATTCTTAATGCAATGAGATGCGCCTCCGCAGGAAAAAAAGAGAGCGTCTGACCCTGTTTGCGGTACTGCTCGTTTATTACAATAACATACCCGTTCGGAGCTTTCCGAACGGGTATGGCTGTTTACGGCAAACCGGCTTCGCGGTTATCAGTATTTATGCTTTGTTCCGAATATCATTCGCCGGAGCTGTATACGGTGCAAACGGCATATGCGGCTATTCCCTGTCCGGAGCCTGTAAATCCCAGACCTTCCTCGGTGGTGGCTTTGACGGACACTGCTTCAATGCCGATCCCGCAGGCACGGGCGATGTTTCCGCGCATTTGTTCAATATATCCCGAGAGCCTGGGACTTTGGCATACAACTGTGCTGTCGATATTCCCCGCCCTGTAGCCTGCCTTGCGGATAATATCCGTTACCCGTTCAAGCAGCTTTATACTGTCCGCTCCCGCCCATTCCTCATCGCTGTCCGGAAAATGCCGTCCTATGTCCCCCAGCGCACAGCTTCCCAGAAGAGCGTCCATTACGGCATGGGTAAGCACGTCGGCGTCGGAATGTCCAAGCAGACCCTTTTCGTAAGGGATATCCACTCCGCCCAGAATAAGCCTGCGGTTATCGGACAGTCTGTGAACGTCGTAACCCTGTCCTATTCTTATCATCATGCGTCAAGCTCCATTATAGCTTCAGCCACAGCCATGTCCTCGGGCGTGGTTATTTTTATGTTTCGGTAATCGGAAAGGGTCATGTTGACCTTTACCCCCACAGCCTCCGCAAGCTGGCAGTCGTCGGTAAATTCAAGCTCATGCTCCAGCGCGAAATTCACGCCGCTGTAATAATGCTTTTTGCGGAATATCTGGGGAGTCTGCGTAATATACAGCTTGCTTCTGTCGGGAGTGTCGGTTATAAGACCGTCCTCCACCTGTTTTATGGTATCCTTGACGGGAACGCCAAGTACGGAACCGCCGAAAACAGCGGCGTCCTTTATGCATTGCTTAACGTTTGCGGGATCTACGAGAGGGCGCGCCGCGTCGTGAACGGCTATCATTTCGGTATCCTTTGACACCAGCTTCAGAGCGTTCATCACCGACTGCTGACGTGAGCCGCCTCCGTCGGCGCAGCCTGCGAATTTTGTAATGCCGTTGTCCAGCGCGATATTTGCGATAATATCGGAATCGCATTCTCTTGCCGCTACGATTATCTCCTTTACCTCCTCGATATGCTCGAATACGAGCATTGAGTATGCGATCACGGGTTTGCCCTTGAGCATGGCAAGCTGCTTGTTCAGTCCCTGCATACGTTCCGCGTGTCCTGCCGCCGCAATAATAACCGATACTGATTCCATAGCTGTATTATCCTTTCCGCACGGTGACTATTACCTCCGGCGGAATATTTCCGCCCACATAGCCGTAGTGCACCGTATATTTATCATCATTGATCGAAATGCCGTAATTATCCTGCAAATACTCAAGATTTTCGGGATAAGAGCCTTCCGAGGCGTAGCATAAAGCCGCCGCTTTCACAATAGCGCTGCGGACGCTCTCTGCGCTGTATCTTTCTCTCTCTCCGAGGCTTTTGTTCAAGCCCGAAAGCATTATGGCAGCCGCGGCGCATACCGGTATGAGAGCGATGATATATTTTTTTCTTCCGCCCTGCCGTTTTCCCGTCCATATGTTTTTCATATAAGAGCGTCGCCGCCTTTCTTAAAATTTGCCGCCGGAGTGTCCGCTTCTGTGCGAGCCGCCTCTCGAACCGCCGGAGCTGCTTGATTTTCTTGTTTTTGTAACTCTCGAATAAAGGAAAATATCCCGCGATCTCGTTATGCGCATGCTTTCCCTTTTAAGGTAATTGTCCGCCTGCCGTTCCGTGCGGGTGGTTTTCATTCCGTGCTTCATTACAAGCACGGTTATCAGACCTATGACAAGACCGCAGGGGAGAGCGGCTATCCCCGCGTTTGACGGCTCTGTATTCGGACCGTTCCTGTTTACCTTTTCTATCTCCCTGCGGCATTCCTCCGCAAATTTGGAAAATGCGAGATAATAGTCGCCGCTTGACAGATACGGCTGAATATCCTTTCCGAGAGAATCTCTTACGCTGTCGATCATAATATCCTCAGCCATGGTTCCTACAGCGTAGATATCGTAATCTCTTGATTGCATTGCAATAAGCAGGATTATCCCGCTGCCGTTTATACCCGCGTCAAGCTCGCTGTAAAGCTCCTCGTTTCTGCGGTCGGCGCTTCTGCCTCCAAGGCTTTGCTCGGTGACTATTATAATATCATGCCCGTAATTTTCCGATATGCCGGACAGCGTATATTCAATAGTTTCCGCCTGCTTCTCGTCAAGAAGTCCCGCGTTGTCGTACAGCTTTTGTCCGCTTTCGGCGTATACGCTTCCGCCTGCAAGAAAAATGAATATAATTGCCGTTACGGCAGGTATTATATGCAGTAATTTATTCATATGCCCCCCGTAATATTATGGGATCTTAATATCTTGAAAAATAATATCATATGCCCAGCATACTGAGTATCAGAAATATCAGCACCGACGATAAAACGGCGGACAGAAGAAAAACCAGAACGCATTTTCCCGCCGATACGGGCAGTTCTCCGATAAACCGCGAGGTCTGACCGTTTATCGCGAAGGTGTAGCGCTTATCCCTGTATTTTGCGGTCATCAGCCACATGGGCATAAGGGAGTAGCTCACTTTGCCGTGCCTTGCGTTCATGCTCACGGACTGCTCGATAACGGAAGTATATCCCGAAACCGTGCCGCGAAGCGCGTCCCTCACGCTTTCTCTTATTCTTTGATTGGCTCTCGTCCTGCTTTCTTCCGCGGAAACGTCGTACCTGTCCGCAAGATATCCAGACAGAAAAGCGGGGTTGAACGGCTGCGCACTGTGCAGATCGAAAGGCTCAACCGCCTCGGTTATCTCGCCTCCCAGCTTTGACGTACCGTCTACGGGGACGTGTTCAAAATCCATGCTGCCCTCTCTGATTATCATGTAATGATCGGTTTTTGTCATTATATAGTCCCCTTGGCTCCAGCTATGGGAACGCTGCGCCCTGTATGTGCAGCACGCTTCCGCTTTGCAGTCGAAAAGCCAGTAGGGAACGTACATTCCCTCCACGCTCTCTATCTGATGAGAGGATATGAAATCCCCCGGAAGCAAAGGACGCTTTTTGCAGAACTCCTTGAATTTTCCCACAGCGGTTTCCTTGTCAACCTTAAATGGGATAATATGATCCGGCTTCAGTATTCCGTCAAACCTGTCGGTGATAACAAAAGGACTGCCGCAGTAGGGGCAGAACGCCGCACCGAGGCTTCTGTTACCGGCGATCTGCGCCCCGCAGGAATTGCAGGTATATGTACAGATATCGCCCCCGATATCCGCGTTGGTTTCATTGTACGCGTCCCACTCCATGCTTTCGGAGCTGTGTTCCTCGGCAAGAGCGGCGGCGGCCTCCGCCTCGATCTCCGTACCGCAGTAATCGCAGGTCATTTTTCCGCTTTGGGAGGAGTATGTCAGCTCCGCCCCGCAGCAGGGGCATTTGAATGCGGTAATGCTCAAAGGATATCCCTCTTTTCAGAAAAACAGGCAAGGGCAGCCACGGTCAATACCCGAAAGCGTACGTCTTGCCTGAATACAATGATATGCTTCTTTGTTTATCTGTACTGGCGGAAGTTTTTCTTGATAAAGAAGAACAGACCCGCTGCCACCGCGATTATCAGCAGTATGAAAATGATAGTGGTTATCACCGTTACAAATCCGCTGGGAGCCTCGTAAAGGGAATTGTCGATATCTCCGATATTGGCTACGGTCTTGCCGTAATTGTCCGTAATGGTGATATCGTCTATCATAGCCACAGTGCCGGAGAAATCGCTTGTAATGGGGAAAGATACTCCGATCCTGTCATTGTCGATATTTGCGGGAACGCTTACGTTGACCGAACGCCACTGCTCCGCGGAAGCTGTGGAAAAGGAAACGGATCTCCATTCGTCGCCGTCGGAAAATACGTCGAAGGAATCGGTAGCCTTAGCCGCCGCCTTGCCGGCATTGATATTTATTGTCATGGTGTGACCGGAAAAGCTTTCGAGTCCGAAATCGGAGGCAAGGAAATAAAATCCCGAATAACGGGTGGAAATACTGCCCTTGAAGTCCTCGCTCACCTTGAGCGCTTTTCCGGAAAGTGCGTCCTTGTCGGTAAGCTCCACCGTCAGATTCGCTTCCGACGCGCTGCCGAACATATGCAGATAATCCAGCGCTTTTTCCGTATCAAAGGTTATTGTGGAAGATGTTTTAACGTCGGTTTTTTCCGCCTCGGCAAAAACAGCGGTACTCATTGTCAGCGCAGCCGCTGCGGCAATAAACAGGGAGATAACTTTTTTCATTGTATAACCATTCCTTTTTATAAAGTATTGTGGTCTTACACCGAACCCTCATTGAATGCTGTCCCGCCGCAGGATCCGTATATCGGAGTCTTTGCGGCGATTTCTTGTCCGTAATTCCGACGGGGATCGGTATCAGGCGGAAAACGGAACGCTTTCCAACGGTATATGCTGTCTTTACGGATACTCATACACAAATTATACCATAAATTCGACCGCCTGTCAATAGTATTTTTCAATTATACCCGAACGTCGGGGGAATATCGTTGATTTATACAATATTTTACCGTTTTACGGTACAAAAAAGCATAAGAAAATATATGGATCCGATCGTCTGAGGTTTCCGCACTCGTCTTGACCGGTTCCGGCGGAACATTATTATTCCCGCAAAGCGCTTTCCTTGAAATATTTTTCCTCAAAATCGTCCACCGCCATAGGCTTTGCAAAATAATATCCCTGGAAAACGTCGCAGCCGAATTCCGTAAGGAAATCCACCTGTTCCCTTGTTTCCACTCCCTCGGTTATGACCTCCATGCCAAGGTGCTTTGAAAGGGTGATTATCATGCGGAGTATGGTCTGACTGCGTTCCCTGTTTTCGGTCTTGCGCAGGAATCCCATATCTATCTTCAAGGTGTCCACGGTCATATCCTTTAGGGTATTAAGCGAGGAATATCCGCTGCCGAAGTCGTCTATCTCCACCGTAAAGCCGTAATCTCTCAGCCTGTCTATAAGGTCGAGCTGCTTTTTAAGGTCTGTCATGATAGCGGTTTCGGTGATCTCCAGCTTCAGCCGCTTTGGAGATATCCCGTATTTAGTCACAAGTCCGGTAAACATCTCGTAGACGTCGGTAAAGAAAAAATCCTTGGGGGAGATATTTACCGATATATGGCAGTTTTCCTTGCCGTTTCCGCTCCATATTTTAAGCTGCTTGCAGGCGCATTCCCATATATACATATCCAGACGGCTGATAAGTCCCGTGCGCTCGAATATTCCGATAAACTCGTCGGGAGGTATAAGACCTCTTTCGGGATGGACCCATCTTACCAGAGCCTCAGCGCCCAGCATACTGCCGTTTTCCGCCGATACCTGAGGCTGAAGATACATCTTGAACTGTCCCGTAGCCAAAGCCTCGTCAAACTCTCCGGTAAGCTGCTGCTCGTTGAGGTATTTCTCCCTAAGATCCTGGTCATAATAGGATATAATATCCTGATAGCTGGTCTTGATGGTTTCTATGGCAAGCCTTGCCCTGTCGCACATGACAGTGACCTGCATATTCGGGTTGGATATATTGTATACGCCGAAATGCATATGGATGCGGAAGATATCGTTGCCGGTGAGGTCGCCTATCTTCTCCGCTTCACGGAGGAATGCCTCCTCGGAGAAATTATCCAAAGGCATGCACATTGCGAAGCGGTCGCCGGAGATCCTGCCGTAAACCGCGTTTTCTCCCGCGATGCTGCCCAGGGCGTCGGCGATGGTGCGGAGTATCTCGTCGCCCTTGTCAACGCCGAACATATCGTTTACCAGCTTGAAATTCTTAATGTCCGAACAGACTATGCAGTGCTTTACATCGGGATTTTCCTTAAGCACGGCGGCAGTTCTCTCGCAGAAGAATTCTTTGTTGTAAATGCCGGTGAGCATATCGTGAGTGGCTTTGTATCTTTCGTCCGCTCTGCTTTTTTTCTCGTCGGTGTTGTCGTGGAGCTGGAAGAAGCAGCCTATGTAAACGCCCTTGTTGTCCACCAGACGGCTGTATCGGGTGATATAGCTCCTTGTTTCGCCGCCCGTTTCATAGGTTTCCTCAGCCGTAATGCTGCTGGTTATGTCAAGATCTCTCTGAGCCGCCCATTTGTCGTAGTAATCGCCGAAAACCGTCAGATCGCTTTCCGCGTTGAAAGGTATCCTTGCGGCGTTGTTGGCGAAAATGCATCTTCCGTCCAGGTCGAAGCAGATTATCCCGTCGTCCATATTTGCCGCCACAAAGGAGAGCAGCCGTTCTATAAGTCCTTTAGGCACATAAAGCACCGACAGATAGAATATGAGGAACACAAAGCCCGCGTCGAAAATTAGGGAGAAATCGTATCTGCACTTGATCGCTCCGCTTATAACGGCAGATACCGTGCAGAGAATGAACGTCAGCAGCAGTATTTTGTACTTTCCCCTGTATATTTTCGGCGAATCCGCGTTTTTCCTCGCCAGAGTCCACATAATGAGCAGCGAAAAGACTATCAGCAAAGCTATATGATATTTTACCCCTTCTCCGGCGGCGGATATGGCGTAAAATTCGTTTTTGAGCCCGTCCTCTGTGAGAGAGCATTCAAAGGCTATGCCCGTGAATATGTTGGCGATCATTATGACCGCGTCAACGGCAGCGGCGGAGTGCAGGACGAGCTTTACGGATCTTCTGCGCTTGAAACCCGATATGCCGTAAACGTAGGTCAGCAGCAGCATGAGCATAAAGTCGGAGAATATGTATCCGAATCCGTAAGCGGCGGCTGCCGCCTGCGGAGAATGCACCGTAAAGCCGGCGGCGTTTGCGGCGATGGAGGCGGCGGCGGAGAACATAAGCATTCTTATGAGCTTTCCCGCCCGTTCGGAACGCTTTCTGCGCACGCCGACAAAGCCGCATAATGCAAGAGCCGCGGCGATGATATATAAAACAACGGCAAAAAACCATTTCATAAATCATTTCTCCCCAAATATGGTAACTCTTCTTATTGTACCATATTAAATATGGAAATATCAATAAATTATTTTTAATTTTCTTAATATTAAAAACAAGGTTCGTGATATTTTCCGGAGATCGCCTGCGTTTTCCGCCTTTTGTATGTATCTGAAAAGACTGCACAAACAAAATTATAGCTTAAAAAGGCACATCAGTCAATACCGTTGTGTCAGATTTGGTAAAATTAACAAGTAACAAGTATCTTTTGCGGTCAAATTCGGCAAATGTGCCGCAGATAAAAAAACAGATCGGAACGCGCGAAAAAACGAGCCGCGGGGAGCCGATCTGATCGGGAGGTTTCTTTAAAAATGGAAGAATTAAGAAGATACAGCAGAATAAAGGACCTGAGAGAGGACAGCGATAAGACCCAGCAGGAGCTTGCGGACTATCTCGGAACGTCCTCGCAGCACTACGGAAAATACGAGCTGGGCAATGCCGAGATACCTTTCGAGCGCGCTATAAAGCTCGCTAGATACTACAATGTGAGCCTTGATTACATCGCGGGTCTTACAAATGTAAAAAAGGGACTTTCCTCCGGCGATCTGGACAGCAAGGAAACGGAAATGCTCCAGTTCATCGGAGGACTTACGGGCAAGGAGCGAAGCGCCGTCAAGGAGATGCTGAGGCTCATGCTCAACGCGCTTGAATGACGCGGACGGGCGGCGGGGGAGCGGACTTTTTCTTTGAGATCCCGATATAACCGAGCCTCTTACCCCTCGCTTCTCGCAATATACGTTCCCGGATAGTAATGCTCCAGTATCTCTCTGTAGCCGCAGCCGTTTTCAGCCATTTGCTGCGCTCCGTAAATGCTCATTCCCGCCAGATGTCCGCAGCCGTTTACGGTAAATGTGACCGTATCGCCGCTGCATGAAACGGTGAAAGCGGCGCTGTTCAGGGACAGTATCCGCGCCAGACGTTCGCCGGTAAGCTCTCTGCCGCATATTTCCACGGTCAGCGCGGTCCCGGACGGAGAAGCTTCCGTGATCTCCGCGCCGTCGAAGCAGAGATTTTCTCCGAATTCCGCCGACAGTCTTGCGGATATCTCGGCGCGGGTAAAGGTTTTACGGACGCCGGAATAGGGCGAATTTTCCGCGTTTGGTACGGAAACGAGGTAGGGTATCGCCTTTCCCCATACGTTTTCCGCGCTTTCCGTGGCTTCGGGGGAGGATATGTGAAACGCCGCCACGATGGGAGTGCCTCCGTAAAGGATCGTTTCTCCCTCGGTGTCGCGGGCGGCTTTCGTTACAGCCGCAAGGACGGCGGGATATTCATCGCCGTAGGCGGCCATTGCCTCCGCTTCGGTAAGGCAGGTCTGATATTTTTCGCCGTCGTCGGATATATGCGCTCCTATGGATACGTCCTCGCCCTCGGCGACGCGGCGCAGGGCATAGGTTCTTGCGGCGCATACCTGCGCTTTCAGCGCCTCCTCCTCAAGGAGAAAGGGTATCTCGCCCATGACCGCAAACACCGCGTATTCCTCGGCGGACATCAGCCTTATCTCGCCGCTTGAGCGGCACAGCACCGTCAGACAGTCATTACGATACTGCTGCACTGCGGCGGCGGGCATACCGCTCTCCGTTTCCTCCGCCGCTCTGTCCGCCGTTTTTGCCGCCGCCGCCGACAACGCCGTTATCAGCGCCGCCCATATGACCGCCGATCTTATAATAGCCTTCATTTTAATACCGTCCTTTCATTTATTCAAACCGTCAGCGTGGCTGCGGACGGCTGTGCGCCGAGCGGATCCGGAGCTTTTCCGCAGTATCTCCGTCTGCCGCGAAACCGATGTAAACTTTTTTTGACAAAAACGTCAACGGATCTGATCCTGCAAAATTTCTTTTTTTCGCAGTTTTTTTGCATTTTCCGATTGTTTTTCGGAAACGGCTGCGGGAAATATGTAATTATATGTAAAAAAACATCCGTTTAATATGAACGGAAATATTGACGGTTTGTCAAAAACGGCGCGATCGTAAACCGGATCGGCGGCTTGGAGGTCAAATATTTGAAATTTTAATTCCTTTGTCTTGATAAATTTGTAATAGGTGCTTGACAATAATGTTTTTTTATTGTAAAATATAAATAACGCTTGAATACAAGGGGAGTTTTTTAATGTATATGAAAGCTCCGCCGTATTTATTACACGGCGTTTGCATATCTGTTTGCCCGCATCAGAGCAGGTGATAATTTTCCGCCGAAAGGAAAGACTTTTATGGGAAAGAAGAAATTTACCGAATCCGACAGACAAAAGAATATTGCAAAGGCGAATAAAAAGGGCGGTATCCCGAAAAAATTCTCCTTGGCAGTATATGCCGCCGTGCTGGTTCTTGCAGTGGCTGCGAGAACGCGGCAGCTATATACGAATATGGACTTTGCCAGAGGCAGGTATCTGGATCCGGGCGCGCCCAATATCACCGCAGCCGTTATCGTTATAGGAATGATACTGCTGGCGTTCGTTCTGCTGGCGGGAAGCGCAAAGGATAAGGTGACGGGTTCATGCATACTTATCAACCCCATGCGTCTGAGATACGACAGGCTCAATAAGAAGATACCTCATGCGGCAGGCTACTGCTCGCTTCTTATGGCTTTTCTCACGGCTGCACAGATAGTCCTCTATTTCGTCGATCTTGTTCACGCCAACAACGAGGTAATAAAGACCCTCACGGAGGACGAAGCAGAGGAATACAGCAAGCTGACGGGATATACCGTCGGACAGTTCCTTATGCACCTGCTGATGTTCTTTGTTATGCTGACCTTTATATCCATCGCGGTGAACATATTCAAGGGAGAGGGATTCTCTCACGCCAACTGCGCGGCGCTCTCCACATTTTCGGTATGGAAGACTGCGGAGATATTCCTGATGACCTCGGAAAATACCGCTCTCAGTCTTTCGTCAGAGCTGGTCTATATAATGCTTGCGGATATGACGGCGGTGGTGTTCTTTATGAATACCGCAAGGTTTTTCAACGGCATGGAGAAGAAATACACCCGATTCTGGATGTGCTTTTTGGGATATGTTTCCTCCATTCTGGCGGCGGTGTCGGTGATCCCCAGGTACATCATGCTGCTTATACCCGATAATTACGACAGCAGAGCGGGAATGGGAATACCGTCAATATCGGACGTGGGGATCGTATTTATGACGATAACCATTGTAGCCGTATTTTGGAGCACATATGTATACCGCGTAATGCCTAAGCTCAATACGGGCAAGCGCCGCTGGAGCAAAGCGCCTTTGAGCAAGCAGTATACCGAGATGGAAACCATCGACGATCCGGCGGATATGTAAGAAATAAAAAAATAATATTCCGGGGCGTATAAGGCGGGAAAACGTCTGTGCGCCCTTTATTTAAGGGATTATGCAAAGATGATGAGAACCGCAAAAATTCTTAGGATATGTACAGGCGCGCTGCTGTGCGCACTGTTCGGCGGCTGCGGGATAGGCTCCTCGGTTGACAGTATGCTGTCGCCTCCCATGATCTCGGAGGAGCAGAGCGAGATATATTCCGCGCTGGTGGACGCTGCGGGATCCGATATAGAGCTGGTTTACCCGAGATCGGGCGATTACCGCTCGTCGTTTGTTTTCTACGATCTGGACGGCGACGGCGGCGACGAGGCAGCCGTGTTTTACGAGAAAAATACCGACGGAGAGAGCAGCGTAAGAGTAAATATACTCGACCGCGAGAACGGCGTCTGGCGCTCGGTGTACGATCATGCGGGGGCGGGCAGCTCTGTGGAGCAGGTCTTTTTCACCGATCTGGGAGGAACGGGCAATATCCGCATGGCGATAGGGTATAACTATCTTACCCCTACGGAAAAAACCTTGAGGATATACCGGTTCGAGAACGGTATGCTCAACACCGAATACAGCGAAAGCTATTACAGGACGCTGAGCCTTGACCTTGACAGGGACGGGGGAACGGATATCGCCGTGATAAACTGCAACAACGAAAATCACGGAGCTTACGTTTCTCTCGTTACCGACAGGGGAGAGGGCGCGGAGTGCGTCAGCACGGTTTCATTGAACGAAAATACCGTGGATCTTCCCTATGTGACGGGGGGATTTATCGGAGCGGGACAGGACGACGGCGGTCAGGGTCAGCAGACTCCCGCCATATTCATAGATGGTCTGATGAGCGGCGGCAGCCTGTCGACGGAGATAATTTACTGCGTAAACAGCCGTTTGAGAAATCCCGCAAATCTTCAGGGATCGGATATACCCGCCCGCACCGCCCGTGCACAGGGACTTTACTGCCGCGACATCGACGGGGACGGCATAATCGAGATACCGGAAAGAGAGGCTTTCCCCGGCTACAGGGAAAATTCCGATATGCAGTATATCACCAACTGGAACGTATTTGAAAATTACAGCATTGTAAAAAAATATTCCTCCCTTACCGAAGCCGACAAAGGCTACGCCTTTATGCTGCCCGTAAGGTGGGAGGGTCTTGTTACGGTAAAATCCGACAGTATCACGGGGGAAAAGGTGTTTTACAAATACAATTCCAGTCTGCGGGAAAGCAGGCTGGAGCTTATGAGGATATTGGTGTGCAGTCCCGACGCGGCGGCGGTAAGATCTCTGGAGGGTTATACAGCCGCAGCTTCGGGCGACAGCGCCGTTTATATGGTAAAATTCGGCGATACGGAGGATAATCTTCTTCTTACCTTTGCCGAGGTCAGCAATAATTTTTATCTGTACTGAAAGGAACTGTATCAATGAGCAACACAAACGCCGCGGAAGCGCAGGAGCCTATAAAATCCAAAATAGGCGGACAGGCTCTCGTAGAGGGCATAATGATGAAGGGCGAAAACGTTATGGCTGTAGCGTGCAGGCTGCCCGACAAGACCATCGACGTGGAGATAATCGAAAAAGACAGCGAAAAATGGTATAAAAAGGTGCCGTTTGTAAGGGGATGCTTTAATTTTGCCGAGTCCCTCATCGACGGAATGAAATGCACGATAATATCGGCGGAAAAGCAGATGACCGACGACGACGGGGAGGAAGAAGAGGAACTCTCGAAATTCGAGCTGTGGCTTTCCGAAACAAAGGCTTACAGGAAACTGGAGGAAAAACTGGAGGGGGAAAAGGGAAAGGATTTTATGAATACGCTGATGATAGTCATATGCGTCATAACAATGGCGGTGTGCCTTTGCGTGTTCAAGTTCGTCCCCGCTCTGCTTTCCGGACTTCTCGGACGGCTGGGCGCTCCGGACTGGTGCAAGACCGCTGCGGAGGGTTTGATAAAGATAGGACTGCTGGTAGGGTATATGTGGCTTATCTCCCGCATGAAAGAGATACACAAGACGTTCATGTACCACGGAGCGGAGCATAAGACCATCGCCTGCTATGAGGCGGGACTGGAGCTTACGGTGGAAAACGCCGCCGGGCAGACCAGATTTCACCCCAGATGCGGCACCAGCTTCATATTTCTTGTGGTGCTGCTGAGCATTGCCATAGGAATGTTCCTTCCCTGGGAAAACGTATGGGCAAGGTTCGGAATGCAGATGCTCATGCTCATTCCCGAAGCCTCCGTGGGTTACGAGCTTATAAAAATAGCGGGAAAGTACGACAATATCTTTACAAGGATAATATCCGCGCCCGGAATATGGCTTCAGCACATCACCACGCAGGAGCCGGAGGCGGAGCAGCTCGAGGTCGCCATTGCGGCTCTTGCTCCCTGCATTCCCGCAGACCGTTCCTCCGATAAATGGTGATCGGACGGGGCGCGGGATCGGCGCCTCGGTCTGTGTTTCATAATTTGCATTTTTATTCGGCTTGATCATTTTTGCGGAACAATAAAGCATAAACGGAGGTAGTTGTATGACGGTAAAGGAGCTTTGCAGACGCGCCGAAAGTATTCTTGAAAATATCCCCGACGGCAAATTTGACGGAATGTGCATTTTGGAGGATATGGGGGGCATTACAAGGGAGAAGCTGTATACCTCTCCCGATACGGAAATTCCCGAGGGCAGGGCAAACCGTATCCTGGACGGCGTGCGCCGCCGCGCGGCAGGCTATCCTTTGCAGTATATCCTCGGAAAATGGGAATTTTACGGACTGACCTTTAAGGTGGGAGAGGGAGTTCTCATTCCCCGCGCCGATACGGAGGCTCTTGTGGACGAAACGCTGAGCCGCCTTGAAAAAACGGCGGGCGGGGAGAAGCTGAATATCGTCGACCTGTGCAGCGGAAGCGGCTGTATAGCCGTCGCTCTCGCGAAAAATCTTGGTGAAAAGGCTCAGCTTTTTGCGGTGGAGCTTTCCGGCGGGGCTTTTCCCTATTTGGTCGGCAACGTTCGGGACAACGGCTGCAATGTCCGCCTGCTTCGCGGAGATGTAATGAACGGCGCTGTAATGGAGAATTTTCGCCGGAACGGGGACGGGGAGGAATATATCGTAATCGACTGCATAGTGTCAAATCCCCCTTATCTTACCGACAAGGAGATGGACAGTCTGCAAAAAGAGGTAACGTTTGAGCCTGAGGACGCGTTGTACGGAGGTTCGGACGGACTGAAATTCTACAGGGTCATAGCCTGCCTTTGGAAGGAGATACTCAAAAAGGACGGTCTGATGATCTTCGAAACCGGCAGCGGGCAGGGGGACGCGGTAAGAAGCATACTGGAAGAAAACGGATTTTACGGCGTTTTTACCGCAAACGACGCAGGAGGCAATTTAAGAGTGGTCGGGGGATATAAAAAATGATCCCGCCATATCCGTATGATAAAAACGGTAACGGTCTGCACAGAAAATCTGTGCAGATTTTTTTGTAATGTACGAAAAAACGGCGGCATATAATTATAAAGGGTTTGTCCGAAAAATACATTGAATTGCCCGCGGAGGCGCAGACGGCCGGATCTCCTGCCGGCTTCGGGAGCTTTTCAACGTTTTGATTATGATAGGAGAGGACGGTTGATTCTATATGCCGCAGACTATTCTTGAAAGGGATTACGGGGGAAAAACGGCTTTGCGCGGTTCGGCGGAAAAGGAAAGGGAACGCCGCACGGCGGCAGACAGACCGATTTTGGGACTTACGTCCGCACAGGCGGCGGCGCTGCTTGAAAAATACGGCGAAAATACCCTTGCGGCGGAAAAAAAGGCTAAGCCGCTGAAAATATTCGCGGGGCAGTTCAAGGACGTTATGGTCATGATACTGCTGGCGGCGTCCGTCGTTTCCGCCGCCATAGGGGAATTTTACGACGCTTTGACTATCATTGCCATTGTGCTGATAAACGCTGTGCTGGGGTTTGTTCAGGAGTACAGGACAGAAAAAACGCTTCTTGCCCTCAGAAGCATGACGGCGCCCTCCGCCAAGGCGATAAGGGACGGGCATATGACGGTCATACCGGCGTCGCAGCTTGTTCCGGGCGACGTTATCACTCTCGAAGCGGGGGATAAAGCGGCTGCCGACTGCGTTATACTGCGGTCGAAGGGACTTATGGCGGACGAAAGCATTCTTACCGGCGAGAGCGTTCCCGTTGCCAAGCAGGCGGGGAATACCGGCGACGAGGACAATTCCCCGCACAAGCCGAACATAGTCTACAGCGGCTGCGTTATCACAAAGGGAAACGCTCATGCAAGGGTCATAGCCACGGGTACCGACGCGCAGGTGGGGAAGATATCGGATATGCTCACCGATATCGAGCAGGAGGAAACTCCGCTGCAAAAGCGGCTGGGCGAGCTGGGCAGGACGGTGGCGGCGATCTGCCTCGTTGTCTGCGTTGTGGTGGCGGGAGCGGGGATACTGCGCGGAGAGCCTGTATTCGATATGCTTATGACGGGTATCACCATAGCCATCGCCGCTATACCGGAGGGTCTGCCTGCCACCGTGACCATCGCTCTTGCGCTGGCTGTGGGCAGAATGCTCAAAAAAAACGCCCTTGTGCATAAGCTGCATTCGGTGGAAACGCTGGGCTGCACATCGGTCATATGCACCGATAAGACGGGTACGATCACCGAAAATAAAATGACCGTCAGCCGCGGATATACCTCCGACGGGATATATACCTTTTCCGGCAGCGGCTTCAGGTGCGGCGGAGATATTATGAGGAACGGCGGAAGAATAAGCGCAACGAGCGCGGAGCCTCTGAGGGAAATGCTGCGCTGCGCCGTCTTATGCAGCAACGGAGATATTTTGAGGAACAAGACGGGGACCGAATGGGAATGCGCGGGCGATCCCACGGAAACGGCTCTGCTTATCGCCGCAGCCAAGGGCGGCATGGATCATAGGGCGGAACGCGCCGCCTACAGGCGCAGGGACGAGATACCCTTTGAGAGCGAAACAAGGCGCATGACCGTAATAGTTGCCGATCCCTCTTCGGGGAGCGATACGGCTTACGTAAAGGGTGCGCCGGACGTTATCCTCGGAAGCTGCACTCATATCCTGACCTCGGCGGGCAGAGAGGAGCTCAGCTTTGCAAAGCGCAGAGAGATCACACGCGTATGCTCGGAAATGTCCGACAAGGCGCTGAGGGTGCTGGCGTTTGCATATTCCCCGAACGCGGGAGTGAAAGGCTCCTCGGAAAAGGGACTTGTTTTCATCGGACTTATGGGAATGTCCGACCCTCCCAGAGAAGAGGCGAAAAAAGCGGTAAGACTTTGCAGAGAAGCAAGGATACGCACGGTAATGATAACGGGGGATCACAAAAACACCGCAAGAGCCGTTGCCGAGCAGGCGGGCATACTCCGAGCCGACAGCGGGGCGGAGGCGGTCATAACGGGAGAGGAGCTTGCGGCAATGTCCGACAGGGAGCTTGAAAGAGCCGCAGCAAAGGCGTGCGTATTCGCAAGGGTATCTCCCGCCGATAAGCTAAGGATAGTACGTGCGTACAAAAGAGCGGGGCATATAGTCACAATGACGGGCGACGGGGTAAACGACGCCCCCGCGGTGAGAGAGGCGGATATCGGCGTTGCCATGGGAATAACGGGAACGGACGTTACCAGACAGGCGGCTGACATGGTGCTGCTGGACGATAATTTTGCCACGCTCGTCAGCGCGGTGGAGCAGGGACGGGGGATATACGCGAATATACGCAAATTCGTGCGTTACCTGCTTTCCTGCAACATAGGCGAGGTGCTTACCATGTTCCTGGGAATAGTTATGGGTATGCCCATAGTGCTGCTTCCCTCCCAGATACTGCTGGTAAATCTCGTTACCGACGGACTGCCTGCGGTAGCGCTGGGCGCGGAGCCGTGCGGAGCGGAGAATATGAAAAAGCCTCCGCGCCGCAAAGACGAGAGCTTCTTTTCCGGCGGTCTTATGTCAAGGATAATTTTCAGAGGCATACTTATAGGCATATGCACCCTCGGCTGCTTTACTGTGTTCTTAAATGAGGGATACGGACTTGACACGGCACGGACGGGAGCGCTTGTTACGCTTGTTATGTCGCAGCTTTTTCATGTGTTCGAGTGCAAGTCGGAGGACAAAAATATCTTTACGGTGGATTACCTCGGCAATCCCAAGCTGATACTGGCGGTGCTTTTTTCGGTATGCGCAATGCTTGCGGCGGTTTATCTGCCGCCGCTTCAGATGATATTCTCCGCTGTTCCCATGAGCTTTGAGCAGATGCTCACAGCTCTCGGCTTTGCCTTTTCCGCGCCGCTGCTTCAGGCGCTGGGAGGTTTATTGGGAAGAAAAAGGAAATAATGAGATTTACGGCTTTTCTCTCGGTTTATGCGGGGGAAAAGCTTTTTTATTGTTATTTGCACGTTATTTTTTTATGCTATAAGTTTGTTTTTTGGCAGGTTGTTTTGTGTTTTGGAAATATGTTTAGCACGTTAGCCATGCAAAGGGACAACCTACGGGGGAAGGGGGAGGCGCTCTGCTAAACCCGGGGACGCTGGGCCGCCCTCCCCCTTCCCCCTACGGTTTTCCCTCTGCACTCTCTTT
>JAMPAO010000038.1 GCA_023667165.1 Ruminococcus sp.
GAAATGCTAAAAATCTGCCTGCAATCCGAGCATTTCGGATAGTGTCAACACGCCCCGGTATATTATATTGAAAAATGCGTTCTGAAAGGAATGATTATTATGATAGCTGTAGGAAGCGATCACGCAGGGTTCGAGCTTAAAAAAAAGATCATTGAACACCTTAGGGAAAAGGGCGAGGATATTTCGGAATTCGGCTGTATGAACGGCGAAAGCTGCGATTATCCCTTGGCTGCAAAGGAGGTCTGCGGTCAGGTCGCGTCGGGCAGGGCAAGGCTCGGTATCCTTATCTGCGGTACGGGACTCGGTATATCCATGGCTGCAAACAAGTGCAGGGGAATACGGGCGGCTGTATGCACCGACTGTTATATGGCAAAATACACCCGTCTGCACAATGACGCAAACGTTCTTTGCATGGGCGGCAGGGTCATTGGCGAGGGACTGGCCTGCGAGATAACCGACGTTTTTCTGTCGGTGGATTTCGAGGGCGGCAGACATCAGCGCAGGGTAGACCAGATCGCCGCTATTGAAAATGAACAATAACTTTTTACGGAGGATTTGAAGCTATGGCAAACTTAAACTATACCGTTATCGACCACCCGCTGGTACAGCACAAGCTGTCGCTTATGAGGGATGTGAACACGGGTTCGAAGGAATTCAGAGAGCTGGTTTCGGAAACATCCATGCTTATGTGCTACGAGGCTATGAGGGATCTGCCCGTTAAAGAGGTCGATATACAGACGCCCTTGGGAATATCAAGATCTAAGGTCATATCCGGCAGAAAGATCGCTTTTGTGCCTATCCTGCGTTCGGGGCTGGGTATGGTGGACGGAGTAATGAACCTTATCCCTGCGGCTAAGATAGGTCATATAGGCACATTCAGAGATCCGGAAACTACCGGCACGGTGGAATATTACTGCAAGCTGCCCAAGGATATCAGCTCAAGGAACGTTATCATTGCGGATATTATGCTTGCAACGGGCGGCGCGTCCTCCGAGGCTGTTCGTCTTGTAAAAAAGGCAGGCTCGGAGAACATTAAGTTTATGTGCCTTATTGCCACGGAGCAGGGGATAAGAAAATTAAACGAAACTCATCCCGAGGTGAAGATATACTGCGCAGCCGTCGATCCCGAGCTTAACGATCAGCTTTATATCTATCCGGGTCTGGGCGACGCGGGAGACAGAATGTACGGCACGAAGTAAGTATATATCCCCGAAAGGCGGGATATATATAATTACAGGGCAAGGCGCGAAAACAACTCAAAGAGATCGGGGGTCAGGCGGTATATGCTTGCCGCCTGCTTTGAGATAATTCAATGCTTTGCCGAAAGTGTTCTTTATGATACGGCTTTTACATAGGCTGTAATTTTCAAAAAGAAAGCAGGTAAACATATGTGCGGGATAGTAGGTTTTGTCGGTTCCGATCAGTGTGCGGATTTTCTTGTTACGGCGCTGAAAAGACTGGAATACAGAGGTTATGATTCTGCGGGTATTGCGGTTTTCAGCGGCGGCAGGATAAAGACGGTCAAGGCTAAGGGCAAGATATCCGAGGGTCTGGAGGAAAAGCTGAGAGAGGACGGCAGACCCGATGGCGTATGCGGAATGGGACACACAAGATGGGCGACACACGGCGAACCGTCGGATATAAATTCCCACCCTATCGGCAACGGCAGAGTTACCGTGGTACACAACGGAATTATCGAAAATTACCGTGAGATCAAGACTTTTTTGTCGGATCACGGCTACGGCTTTGAAAGCGAAACGGATACGGAGGCTGTGGCAAAGCTCATAGATTATTACTACAGCGGCGATCCGGTAGATGCTATAGCCAAAACGATGCGCGACATTGACGGAGCTTACGCCTTGGGGATAATGTTCAGGGATTTTCCCGACAGGATATACGGTATACGCTGCGAAAGTCCTCTTATCGTGGGAAAGGGCAGGGGAGAAAATTTCATTGCCTCAGACGTTACGGCTATTCTTGACCGCACGAAGGATTATTATCTGCTGGAGCAGGACGAGATCGCCGTGATAAAAAAGGACAGGATCAAATTCCTTGACAGCCACGGCTTCGATATCCAAAAGGAAGTGAAAACCGCCGACTGGGATATCACCGCCGCTCAAAAGGGCGGATATGAGCATTTTATGCTAAAGGAGATACACGAGCAGCCTCAGGCGGTGAGAAATGCTGTTTCTCCGCGCATAAAGGACGGTCTGCCTTGTTTTGACGAGTGCGGACTTACCGATGAAAGGCTCATAAATTACAAGCATATCTTCATAATAGGCTGCGGGTCGGCAATGCACGCGGGCATGGTGGGGAAATATGTTATAGAGGAGCTTTCCCGATCTCCCGTCATAGTGGATATAGCTTCGGAATTCCGTTACAGAGATCCTCTTATATCAAAGGACGATCTTTGTGTTATCATATCCCAGTCGGGAGAAACGGCTGACACCCTGGCGGCGATGAAGCTTGCCAACAACATAGGCGCGGACACGCTTGCTCTGGTCAATGTGGCAGGCTCGACCATTGCAAGAGAGGCGTCGATGGTTATGTATACCAACGCAGGTCCCGAAATATCGGTATGCTCCACAAAGGCATATGCGGTGCAGGCGGCGTTTATGTATCTTATCGCTTTCCGGGTGGCTTTGGCAAGGGGAGCGATAAGCGAGGAACGGTGCAGGGAGCTTACTTCCGAGCTTATGAGCGTTCCGGAGCTTATAGAAAAATGCATTGAAAGCAAAGAACGTTATCAGTATGTGGCTTCCAAGCTGATAAATGCAAAAAGCCTGCTGTATGTGGGCAGAGGTCTTGATTATGCTCTCAGCATGGAGGGTTCGCTGAAGCTTAAGGAAATATCCTACATTCACAGCGAATCCTATGCGGCAGGGGAGCTCAAGCACGGCACTATATCACTTATCGACCGAGATACTCCCGTTATTGCTGTGGCTACACAGTCGGCTCTTATGGAAAAGACCATGTCCAACGTTAAGGAGGTCAAGAGCAGGGGAGCTATGGTGGTGATGATATGCAGGGAGGAAACGGACGTAGACAGCGAAAGCGTTGACCATAAGGTAGGCATTCCCTCGGTAAGCGATCTGCTCATGCCGCTTGTGACCACGGTGCCGCTTCAGATGATAGCATATTATACGGCGGTGCTGCTCGGACGCGACGTTGATATGCCCAGAAATCTGGCTAAGTCGGTCACGGTGGAATAGGCAGGCGGCGTGTAACCCCAAGGGACGCTCATCTCGGAGTTTTGAGTATCCGCACAGACAGAGGCTCGCAGCTTAGAGTGTGCCTTGCACGTTCACGGAGAATGACCGTCAAGCGGAGAGTACTGCGCTATAATCGATCAAAGCAAAAAGCAATCAAAAAGGATAAAAAAAATGGAGCTTATTTCTATTATAGTACCCTGCTTTAACGAGCAGGAATCCCTTCCTCTTTTTTACAGGGAGATAACAGCCGTTACAGACGGTATGAAAGAGAAATATTACAACGAGGGCGTTTCCGACCTTGCCTTTGAGTTTATATTTGTAGACGACGGATCGGGGGACGATACCTTGAAAATACTGCGGGAGCTTGCCGCCGAAGACAAAAGGGTGTGCTATACTTCCTTTTCACGCAATTTCGGCAAGGAATCCGCCATGCTGGCGGGTTTGCAGCGGTCAAGAGGCGATTATGCGGTCATAATGGACGCAGATCTCCAGCACCCGCCCAAGCTCATTCCCCAAATGTACGACTATGTGCGCAGCGGCGAATATGACTGCGCCGCCACAAGGCGCGTTTCCCGAAAGGGGGAATCGGGGATAATGTCCTTTTTTGCAGGTGCGTTTTATAAGGTCATGGGAGGTATATCCTCAACAAGGATCGAGGACGGAGCGCAGGATTTCCGCCTTATGACAAGGCAAATGGTGAACGCCATACTTGATATGCCGGAGTATAACCGCTTTTCCAAGGGCATTTTCAGTTGGGTAGGCTTTGAAACAAAGTACATCGGAGTGGAGAACACCGAAAGGGCGGCGGGGAAAACTTCATTTAATTTCAAAAAGCTCTTTCTCTATTCCCTTGACGGTATATGCTCTTTTTCCACAGCTCCTCTTTCTTTTGCGGTATTTATGGGTATAATATTCTGCCTGCTGGCTGCGGCTATGGTGATAAAGACCCTTGTCTGCGGCGAGGCAATGAACGGATATCCCGTGGAGATCGCTCTTATGTGCCTTATAGGAGGGGTACAGCTTTTCTGTCTGGGGATAGCGGGGCAGTATATCTCAAAGATATACTTAGAGGTCAAGGGCAGACCCGCTTACATCGTCAAGGAAACCGAGGAGAGCAGACCTGTGAAGAAAGACATTCCAAGGCTCAACACCCCTAAGAAAGGTCATAAGAACAATAACAACGGTAAAAAGGGGTAAATATGTTCCCTTATGCGCCGTAAAAAAATTATATAAAAATGGAGGAAATTCATTATGAACATCTGGCATGATATCGAACCCGACAGGATAACAAAGGACAATTTTTACTCGGTCATAGAGATACCCAAGGGCAGCAAAATGAAATACGAGCTGGACAAAAAAACGGGACTGCTTAGACTTGACCGCGTGCTGTACACTTCTACGCATTATCCCGCAAACTACGGCTTTATCCCCCGCACCTACGCCGAGGACGGCGATCCCCTGGACGTGCTGGTGCTTTGCTCCGAGCCTATCAATTCCATGGCTTTGGTGCGCTGCTATCCTATCGGGGTAATATCCATGCTGGACAACGGTGCAAGGGACGATAAGATCATCGCCATTCCCGTAAACGACCCTACATATAACAATTATTCCGACATAAGCGAGCTGCCGGTGCATATTTTCGATGAAATGTCCCACTTCTTCAGGGTATACAAGCAGCTTGAGGGCAAGGACACAGCCATTGACGAGATGAAAGACAGCAGTGCCGCAGTGGAGATCGTGGAAAGATGTATCGACAGGTATATTGACTATTTCTGCAAGGGCAAGCTGAACACCGCAAGCATTCCCCCCGCCCAGAAGAAAAACAAGGAAAAGGAAAAGAAAGAGAAAGAAAAGGCGGGAGTATGATAAGGAGTACGGACATTGCGCCGGAGGAACTCATAGAAGCGGCGGAGAATGCCTGCCAATACGCCTATGCCCCCTATTCGGGGTTTAAGGTGGGGGCGGCGCTCCTTGCCGCCGACGGCCGGATATTTACAGGGTGCAATGTGGAAAACGGATCATACGGAGCTGCCATATGCGCCGAAAGGACGGCGGCGGTAAAAGCCGTTTCCGAGGGTGCAAGGGAGTTTATTGCAATTGCCGTGGTGAACGCGGGGGGCGGACTGACCTATCCCTGCGGCATCTGCAGGCAGTTTCTGAGCGAGTTCGGGGGAGAGGAGCTTATTGTTTTATTAAAGGACAGCGGCGGCAGTATTGCCGATTATACTTTGGGTCAGCTTATGCCTTTCGGGTTTAGGCTGTAGCCGTACTGTACGGATATAAAAGGAGGATGACGGTATGACTGAAAAAGTAAAAAAGCACGGACTTAATGCATATGCAAAGGGTCTGCTTACTATTGCTTTGCCGCTCCTGCTTATAATATTCGGTGAGATGATACTTTCCCGCAGCTTTGCCGCCCCTTCTTTTCTTTTTTCATACAGCGTACTGGAGGACGGAACTGCAGCACTGACGAGATATAAAGGTTTTTCGTCTTATGTAATATTTCCGCAGCAAATAGACGGCAGACAGGTCACTGTCATAGACGACGTGTTTACGTTTTCCGATTTTGATGTTTCCGACAGCCTTAGGGGCGCGGAGGTACCGGAGGGAGTAAAAATGATAAGCGGCACATTTCTCGGATGCGAAAAGCTAAAAAGCGTTAAACTGCCCCAAAGCCTTGAGGTTATCGGGCATGCAGCTTTTGCTTTTTCGGGCATTGCAGAGGTCGATATTCCGAATAATGTTAAAGAAATAGGAGATATCGCTTTTTATCGGTGCACGGATCTTTATGGTGTTAAATTGCCGGACAGCTTAGAGTATTTGGATGGGAGCACATTTATATACAGCGGTTTGTATAATGCCTGCGAAAGTGATTTTTTCTGTATAGGGGACAGGCTATGCAAATACATGGGCAGCGGCGGCAGAGTGCTGTTCCGGAGGAGATACGGGTAATAGGACATAATGCATTTGCAGATACGGATATTGTCTATGTAACCGTTCCGTCCGATACCGAGATTATAGACGCTTATGCCTTTAATAACTGTAAACTGCTTGAAGCAGCGGATATTTTGGGGAAGACGGTCATAAGGAGATATGCGTTTTCAGACTGTCCCAAGCTGAAGCGGGTGAACATCGGCGAGGGTACTCAAAGTATCCCCCGCGGCTGTTTTGAGTATTGCATATCTCTTGAAACGGTAAATCTCCCCGACAGTATAGAGATCATAGAAGAGGATGCGTTTAAGGACTGCACTGTTCTTAATAACGCTGATATGGGAGAGAATATTATGAAACAGGCAGAGTAATGCATTGCTCTGAATATTTTATATTTGACAACTCCCCTCAATATATGTTATAATGACTGTATAATTTATATCGGAGGTGAGGTTATGTCCTTTTGGGAAACAATGAAAAGCAGTCTTGCTGACAATATGTATATCATAATAGCCGCAGTAGTGGACGCTGTGCTCCTTGTGGTGATATTCATATCCGTTTTTCTTATCATTGCCAAATATTTAAAGGAGAACGGGGAGGGCGGTTCTGCGGAAAACAAATTTTTCAGCAGAGTTTACAGGCTTATAGAGGGAATGTATTCCCTGTTCATATGTATTATCTCCCTTTTCCCTTTTTTCGGAATGTTCGGCACGGTGCAGTCCCTTATTGAAATGGGGTCGGTATTTGAAACGGCGGACGGCGGGGATATGGGAAACATTAAATCCAAGTTTTTCCTTGCCCTTACCTCTACTGCATGGGGAATAATTTTTTCGGTGATCTTTAAGATAGTTCATTCCCTTGTTCAGCCTTTTATCGAGGATACGCTGGATAAGGCAAAGGAACGTCTGGACAGGGCAAAGCTTCAGCCGGACAGGGCAAAGACCGTTCGGGAAGAAAATTCACTGCCGCAGTCAGGCGGTGAACCATGAGAAAAAATAGGCGTGAGATAATCCTTGATTTTACCTCTTTGCTGGACGTGATAATGATACTGCTTTTTTTCTTTGTGATATTCGCTCAGATTGATTCCAACAGGAACATTGCCGAGGCAAAGGAAGCTGCTGCTGCGGAAATAGCCGCCGTGCGCAAAGAGGCGGAGGAGGAAAAAGCCGCTGCGGCAGAGGCTGCGGAGCGGGCGGAAAAGGAGCTTGAAGAAATACGGCAGGTAAGCGACAGGGCGGCTGCTAACATAAGAGGTCTGGTGGATTTCAACAGCGGTGTAAATCTTAAGCTGTACCTTTCCGGAGAAAAGGAAAGCTGGCAGATAAAGGTAATGTACGGCGGGGAGGATGCGGAGATCATCGGGGACGTAAGAAACCGCAGTCCCGAGGAGCTGGCCGGGGAGCTGACGGATATGATAGGCAGATACGGCTATACAGAGGATTCCGCGGTTCTTTGCGACCTGTTCTACAATTCTCTTGACACAGGGTCGAGAAAGGCAAAGGAAAACGCCGACCGTATGCTTGAGCTGGTAAGGGAGGATTATCCTCACTTCTTTTGCTCCCGCACGGATATGTCCAAATTAGAGGAGTGAGAAAATGAAAAAGAACACTGCATTAAAGGGTATAACCTTATTGGGCGTGCTGATCGTTGCCGTGCTTATCATACTGGCGGGTCTGGGCGGCTACTTTCTGGGACGGGGCGGCTTCGGATTCGGCGGAGGAAAGGGCGACGGCATAGGCAGCGGCGACGCCGTTGCGGCAGACGTTACCGTTACGGAGGAAACCGATACGACCTTCAGCACCGAGGAGATAGAGTACATAGAGATAACCGTCAGCGAAAACACCTACATTATCGGCGGCATTACCTATGAGATGGACAAGACGGAGGAGATCGTAAACCTTATAAGCGCCGCAGAGGATATAGCCGCCGTCAGGATCACCGACAGCAACGCTTCGCTGAAAGCATACGAAAAGCTGACAAAGGCTTTGACGGAGCATAACATAAAATTTATAGAGGTATCTTAGAAAATGAAAAACGCTATGAAAAAAATTGCGGCGTTTGCCGCCGCTCTCGCTCTTACAGCCTGCAGTTCTCCATCGGACGTTCCCGAGAGAGAAACGGTCTTAACGGCTGACGTCACGTCCGAGGAAATAACCGTGAAAATAACGGAAACAAAGCCGGCGGAAACCGCAGCGGAGGAAAGGGAAGAAACACTCCCAGAAACGACGGAGGAAACGCCGCCCGAAACAACGGCAGAAGCATCCCTTTCCGTTGTTCCCGAAACACTGTCGGAGGGATTTGACGGAGGGGGAGGCGGGAATGACGGTGTTTATGACTGCATAAGGATCACCGTTTCCGAAAATAAATATTACACAGAAAATAAAGAAACGACCCTTGAGGAGATAGAAGAAATGCTTTCCTCCGCAGGTCACGGCACCGATGTTATTATTTACGACGACCTGGCGGCGGACAACGCTTATACGGAGCTTACGGATCTTCTTTACAAAAAGAGTATTTCCTATAGGGAAGAGTGAAATCATTTATCCCGCCGCCGTAAGCTGCGGCAGAGATAGGTATAAAATCCGCCCCGCTCCAAATCACGGAGCAGGGCGGTGTTTGTTTTGAAGATCAAGGCTATATTACTGGTTATCCTCAATATACTTAACGATATCGCCTACAGTCTTGATGTTGGCTACCGCTTCGTCGGGGATCTCCACATCAAACTCTTCTTCAAGCGACATTACCAGATCAACAACATCAAGCGAATCTGCGCCCAGATCGTCCTGGATCACAGCGCCGGATACTACGCTATCTGCGTCAACATCAAGCTGATCCGCTATAATTTCCTTTACCTTGTCGAATACCATTGAATATTCCTCCTTGTGAATATGTGTTTCAAAGCTCCGCTATCGGCGCTTTGCTATAATAAAGACAAAATATGTCCTTACTTTCATTTTTGCGGCTGTATTTCACTCCGCGAACTTTCCGATTTTTCTAAATTTATTATAACGTTCATTTAACAAAAGGTCAATATCTTTTGCAATAATATTGTTCAGCGAATTAAACAAAAATTCGGAGATATTTTCGGCAGTAGTTTCCGGATCGTTGTGAGCGCCGCCCTCCGGTTCGGAAATGATGACCTCTGCCACTCCCAGATTAACGGCGTCCTCCGCTGTGATACGCATTATATTGCAGGCTTCTTTCTCCTTTGAAGCGTCTTTCCATATAATGGAAGCGCAGCCTCTTGGAGATATGGGAGAATAGAGAGCGTTTTCCAGCATTGCCAGCTCGTCGCACACGCCCAAAGCCAGCGCGCCGCCGCTGCCGCCCTCTCCCAGCACCACCGAGATAACGGGAGTTCTTAGGGTCATAAACTCCGCAAGGTTTTTGGCTATTGCCTCGCCCTGTCCTCTTTCCTCCGCTTCTATGCCGCAGAACGCCCCGGGGGTGTCTATAAAGCAGATAACGGGACGGTGAAACTTTTCCGCCTGCTTTGCAAGCCTGAGAGCCTTTCTGTAACCCTCCGGATGGGGCATGGCAAAGTTTGACTCCTTATTCTCGTAAACATCTCTGCCCTTGACCTCGGCTATGACCGTTACGGGCATATTACGGAAACGTCCTATGCCTCCCAGAACAGCTCCGTCGTCACCGTAAAATCGGTCGCCGTGCATTTCGTAAAAATCCGTGAACAGCAAAGGGATATAATCTCTTATGGTGGGGCGGTTTTTGTGACGGATTATCTCCAGCCGCTCATAGGGAGTAATGTTTACATTTTCTTCAGACATTTATACCATCCTCTCCCCATGCTTGTGCAGCCTTATAAGGTGCGCGATAGTGCGGCGCATATTTTTCCGCTCCACTATCATATCCACAAAGCCGTTTTCAAGCAAAAATTCAGCCGACTGGAAATTTTCCGGCAGACGCTGCTTTATAGTTCCCTCTATGACGCGTCTGCCCGCAAAGCCTACCAATACTTTCGGCTCTGCTATTATGATGTCGCCCAGGGAAGCAAAGGACGCTGTCACGCCTCCCGTGGTGGGATCTGTGAGGACTGTTATGTAAAGTCCTCCGGACTGTGCCAGCCTTGCCGCCGCACCGCTTGTTTTCGCCATCTGCATAAGAGATACAAGTCCCTCCTGCATACGCGCTCCTCCGGAAGCGGTGAATATTACCAAAGGCAGCTTCTTCTCTGCCGCCCGTTCAAACGCTCTTGTTATCTTCTCGCCCACCACGCTGCCCATGGACGCCATCATAAAATGGGAGTCCATTACGGCAATAATGCAGCGTTCGCCTTTTACGGTGCATTCACCCGTAACAACAGCCTCTTTCAAGCCGGTTTTTTCCTCAAGTCCCTTTATTTTTTCCTCATAATCGGGAAAATCTATGGGGTTTAGGGTGGCAAGCTCCGAATCAAATTCGGTAAAGCTGCCGCCGTCCGCAGTGATATTCAAACGTTCCTTGGCGGTCATTCTTCCGTGGTATCCGCAGGAGGGGCATACCTTCATATTGTTCTCCAGACGGTCGCGGGGACAGGAAGCCGAACAGCGGGGACATTTGAACAGCTTTTCCGCGGGCGTTTCGGTATCCTTTTCGTCTCCGTTAAATCGGGTGGTGACCACCTTGAACAGATCCTCTAACAAGCTTTTCGCCTCAATTCATTAAATATTATCAAATATTATCAGCCGTTTTTCTCCAGTTTTCTTCCCAAATAGCCGATATCGTAATTTCCCGCTTCAAACACGCTGTCTTTTATAAGCGAAAGCTGAAATTCGATATTGGTGTCCACTCCCTCGACGATGAATTCCGCCAGCGCCCATTTCATCTTCGCAATGGCGTCCTCTCTGGTGGGAGCGTGAACTATCAGCTTGGCTATCATACTGTCATAATAAGGGGGGATAGTGTACCCTTGATAAACGGAGCTGTCCACTCTTATCCCCGGACCTCCGGGGATATGCAGAGCTGTGATCTTTCCGGGACTCGGGCGGAAATTGTATTCGGGATTTTCCGCATTTATCCTGCATTCGATGGAATGCCCCGACAGCTTCACATCTCTTTGGGTAAAGGGGAGAGCTTCGCCCGCCGCTATTTTTATCTGATGCTTTACAAGGTCTATTCCCGTTACCGCCTCGGTTATAGGGTGTTCAACCTGTATTCTTGTATTCATTTCCATAAAGTAGAAATTTCTGCCCGAATCCACCAAAAATTCGATAGTACCCGCATTGCAGTAGCCGCACGCCTTTGCCGCCGCCACCGCCGCTTTTCCCATTCTTTCACGAAGATCCGAGGACATAATGGGAGAGGGAGTTTCCTCCAGTACTTTTTGGTTTCTGCGCTGGAGAGAACAGTCCCGCTCGCCCAAATAGACCGTATTTCCGAAATTATCCGCAAGGATCTGTATTTCAATATGCTTGGGGTCTTCTATGAATTTTTCCATATAGACCGAATCGTCGCCGAAAAACTTCAGCGCCTCCTGCTTGGCGGATACTATGGCGTTTTCCAGCTCGCTCGGGTGCTTTACCAGTCTTATTCCCCGGCCGCCGCCGCCCGAAGACGCTTTTATCATAAGGGGGCAGCCGATCTCTCTGCACAGAAGCTTAGCCGTTTCCATATCTGGAACGGCGCCGTCCGACCCGGGAATGACGGGTACGCCCGCTTTTTTCATGGTTTCCTTTGCTTCCGCTTTGTCGCCCAGCATTCTGATGGATTTGGGCGAAGGTCCTATAAAAACGATATCGTTTTTACGGCAAAGCTCGGCAAAGTCGGCATTTTCCGACAAAAATCCGAAGCCGGGATGGATCGCCTCCGCTCCTGTCATTTTGCACGCTTCCATAATAGCGGAGGAGTTGAGATAGCTGTCCTTTGTTGCGGGGGGACCTATGCATATTGCCTCGTCGGCAATTTTGGCGTGAAGAGCATGGTTGTCGGCTGTGGAGTAGACTGTCACCGTATGAATACCCAGCTCTCTGCACGCTCTTATTATTCTCACCGCAATTTCGCCGCGGTTGGCTATAAGTACCTTCTTAAACATATCTCCCAGAGCCTTTCCGACAGATTTATTATCATTTGATTGCAAAGGTTATCTCCGCAGAAACCGCTTTTTCGCCGTCTACGGTGCATACTCCCTTGCCTATGCCGACGGAGCCTTTTACCTTTATGATCTCTACCTCGATCCTAAGTCTGTCCCCCGGCACGACCTGACGGCGGAATTTTGCTTCCTTAATGCCGCCGAAAAAGCCTATTTTGCCCTTGTTCTCGGGGAGAGAGAGCATTGCCGCGCAGCCTGCCTGCGCCATCATCTCCACCATAAGAACCCCGGGGACGACGGGATAGCCCGGGAAATGACCCTTGAACCAGAATTCGTTCTCGGTCATATTCTTGTATGCTACCACTCTTTTGCCCGATTCCAGCTCCTCTATCTCGTCTATAAGGAGAAAGGGATCTCTGTGAGGGATAATTTCCATTATCTGTTCTTTATTCATCAGCATTCTGCTTTTCCTCCTTATTATCCGATGATCATTACAGGCTGATCGTATTCGACCGCCTGACCGCTTTCGATCAGTATTTCCTTGACCTCGCCCTCGTAGGGACTGGGTACCTCGTTCATGATCTTCATGGATTCGATTATCATGATGATATCGCCCTTATTGACGTGCTGTCCTACTTTTACAAAGGGAGGCTTTTCGGGGGAGGGCGAGGAGTAGAAGGTTCCCACAACGGGGGATTTGACAGTATTTCCCGTGGGGATACCGGACTGTGCGGTCACCGCGGGCGCGGGAGATACTGCCGCTGCGGGAACGGATGCAGCGCTGCCCTGTATTATGGGAGGCAGTTGTATCTGAGGCGCGGGAGGCGGCGGAGGGGGCGTCTTGCTGCCCTTTATGATTATCCTTGCGCCTATGTCCTCATCCTCCAGGCGCAGCTCGCCCAGCTTGTTCTTTTTTACGATGTCCGCCAAAGCGGAAATGTCCTTTATTTCAAGGTCAAAGGGAAGATTTCCCATAGTATTTCATTCCTTTCGGGGTGGGTGGTTCCGTTATCTCAAAGCGGACGTTAAGATAAGGTAAAAACAGCGTCAAGCGCAGGCTTGAAATTCTTACCTTTTATTCCTCAAATGTATTTTTTAAAGCACAGCGTGGCATTATGTCCGCCGAAACCCAGACTGTTTGACAGTGCGGCGTTTACGGTCATGTTCCTGTTGCCCTCGACGCAGTAATCCAGATCGCACTCGGGGTCGGGGATCTTATAGCCTACGGTGGCGTGAACAAAGTCGTCGCGGCAGGAAAGAGCGGTAACGATAGCCTCAACGCTGCCTGCCGCTCCAAGGAGATGTCCGGTCATGGATTTGGTGGAGCTTATGACCGTCTTTCTTGCGGCGTCCTCTCCCAAAGCCAGCTTTATGGCGGCAGTTTCGTACTTGTCGTTAAGACCCGTGGAAGTGCCGTGGGCGTTGATATAGTCTATATCCTCGGGTTTAAGTCCCGCTTCCTCGAATGCCAGCCTCATGCCTGCCGCAGCCGCTTCTCCCGTGGGAGATGGACTTGTCATATGGTAGGCGTCGCCGGTTGCGCCGTAACCCGCTATTTCCGCGTATATCTTGGCGCCTCTTGCCTTTGCGTGCTCCAGCTCCTCAAGGATCAGCATACCGCTGCCCTCGCCCAGGACAAAGCCGCTTCTTTCCGCGTCAAAGGGGATAGAGCATCTTTCGGGATCCTCCGATCGGGAAAGAGCCTTCATATTGCAGAAGCCTCCAAGTGCGAACTCGCTTACGCACGCCTCCGCGCCGCCCGCTATGCATACGTCAAGGTATCCGTCCTTTATTTTGCGGAACGCCTCTCCTATGGCGTGAGCCGATGAAGCGCAGGCTGTGGTGGTGCAGTAATTCGCGCCCTTGAAGCCTGTTTTCATGGAGATGGTTCCCGCCGCCATATTGCCTATCATCATAGGGATAAAGAAAACGGATATTCTCTCCGGTCCCTTTTCCAGATATTTGGAATGCTCCTCGGTGGTAAGATCAAGTCCGCCTATGCCCACTCCCGCGATAACTCCCGCACGGTAGGGATCTATATCCTCAAAGCGGCTGCCGCTGTCCTCTATGGCGTCCAGAGCGGCGCAGAGAGCGAACTGAGTGAATCTGTCCATTCTCTTGGCTTCTTTTTTTTCTATATGCTTTTCGGGGGAAAAATCGTTTACCGGAGCGGCGATTTTTACGGGGAACGATTCCCTTGCCTTATCGCCCAAAAAGGAAAAACCCAGCTTGTTTTCTTTTACCGCGTTCCAAAAATCCTCTAATGTATTGCCGATAGGGGAAACTACGCCCATTCCGGTAATTACAACCCTTTTCATATATTATATCTCAATCCTTTCTTACATTGAAAGTCCGCCGGATATTTCAATGACCTGCCCCGTCACATAGGAAGCGTCGTCGGAGGCAAGGAATGACACTACGCTTGCTATTTCCTTCGGTTCGCCGTAGCGTTTCATGGCGATCTGATTCAGCATTGCCTGCCGCTGATCCTCCGTGAGCTTGTCGGTCATGGGGGTGTGTATAAAGCCGGGTGCTACGGCATTGGCGGTTATTCCTCTTGAACCCAGCTCCTTTGCCACGGTTTTTGTCATGGCGATTATTGCGCCCTTTGAGGCGGCGTAATTGAGCTGACCCGGGTTGCCGTACAGACCTACCACGGAGGCAAGGCTGATTATTCTTCCGCTTTTCTGTCTGAGCATTACGTTGCCCGCCAGCTTTGTCATATTGAACACGCTTTTCTGATTGACGGCGATAACGCTGTCATACTGATCCTCGGTCATTCTTGCCATAAGACCGTCCCTTGTTATGCCTGCGTTGTTTACAAGCACGTCTATGGTGCCGAAGCGTTCCTTTACCGCTTTTATCATTTCCTCGCACTGATCGTATTTGGAAACGTCGGCGCAGAATATCTCAGCCTCAACGCCGAGAGCTTTTACTTTATCCACAATGTCGTTGTTTTCAAACATTGTCATATTGAGGTCGTTGAACGCTATGTTCAAGCCGTCCTTTGCAAGGCGCAGGGCTATCGCCGCACCTATTCCTCTTGATGATCCTGTGATTATTGCGGTTTTTGCCATTTGCTTTTCCTCCATTTTATATTATTGCCATTAAATGTAAAATTATCAGCCGAAATCTACGCCCAGCAGCTTGCCCGCCTGTGCGGTGATCTCTTCGATGATTGTTTTTGCGGGTTTTACCTCGTTTACCATTCCCGCGATAAGTCCGCAGAGCATTGATCCTTCGTCGGTGTTGCCGTCAACAACGGCTTTTCTTAACGAACCTACGGTGAGAGCCTCGAAATCCTCCGGAGGAGCGGCTTTCTTTTCCATGTCCTGGAGCATTTTTGTGTATTTGCTCTTTATGCAGCGGCAGGGACTGCCCGAATAGAAGCCTGTGATGGCGTTATCGGTATCCTTTGCCTTGATGACCGCGTTTTTGTAGTTTTCGTGTATCTGACATTCCTCCGCCGCCAGGAACCGCGTGCCTATCTGAACGCCCTGCGCTCCCAGCATAAAGGAAGCGGCAAAGCCTCTGCCGTCGGCAATGCCTCCCGCCGCTATAACGGGAACGGTCACGGCGTCGGCCACCTGGGGAACAAGGCACATGGTGGTGTTCTGACCGATATGTCCTCCGGATTCCGTACCCTCCGCAATGACGGCGTCGGCGCCTATTCTTTCAAGGCGTTTGGCAAGCGCTACCGAGGGGACTACGGGAATGACCTTTATCCCCGCTTCTTTCCATGCGGCGATGTATTTTCCCGGGTTTCCCGCGCCTGTGGTGACAAAGGGGACTTTTTCTTCCATGACAAGCTGCGCCAGATCGTCGGCGTTGGGGGACATGAGCATTACGTTAACGCCGAAAGGCTTGTCTGTCAGTTCCTTGCATTTGCGTATCTCTCCTCTGAGGTAATCTATGGGAGCGGAACCTCCCGCGATAATTCCGGCGCCTCCCGCATTTGATACCGCCGAGGCAAGAGTACTTTCGGCGATCCATGCCATGCCGCCCTGCAGGATGGGATATTTTATTCCCAAAAGCTGTGTGATCTTGTTTTCCATATGTTTTTTCCTCCGTTTTGCTGTTATATTTTATCAGTATTCTATTATCACCGCGCCCAGTGTAAGACCTGCTCCGAAGCCTACCATGCACAGCTTGTCGCCCCGCTTTACCGCGCCCTTGAGTATCGCCTCGTTAAGGGCGATGGGGATCGATGCGCTGGATGTATTGCCGTGCATATCTATATTGGTGAAGAACTTATCCATGGAAACGCCCAGATTTTTTGCGGCAGTTTCGATTATGCGTATATTTGCCTGATGAGGTATGAACAGATCAATGTCCGAAACGCTTATTCCCGCTTTTTCGGCGGCGTTGGAGGCTGCAAGAGGCAGCGCTTTGGTGGCGAACTTATATACCTCCTTGCCGTCCTGCACCAAACCTCTGTGATCGATATCGTCGGGAGTTTCATCGTCGATCACAAAGCGGCTCTCATCGGTAAAGGGACTGAGGGTATGGAGAGATTTTGCGTAAAGGTGCTTTGCTCCCGCGCCGTCCGACCCCAGCCAGCTTGAAAAGAATTTTTCCGAACGCTCTATTATCACCGCTGCCGCTCCGTCGCCGAAAAGAACGCAGGATGAGCGGTCTTTGTAGTTGGTGATGTAGGAAAGATTTTCATTTGCCGCAACAAGCACATATTTCAGGCTTTCGTCGGTGGCAAGATATCTGTGTGCGGCGTCAAGAGCGTAGATAAAACCCGAGCAGGCGGCTCCCACATCAAAAGCGAAAGCGTTTACCGCTCCTATCTCGCGCTGGATAAGGCACGCCATGGAGGGAGTGCTGAAATCGGCGGTGATCGTGGAGTCGATTATAAGACCGATATCCTTAGGATCAATGCCCGCTCTTTCAAGAGCCTGCTTTGACGCCATAGCGCCCATATACCAAGTAGGTTCTCCGTTTGATATGCGCCTTTGGGAAATACCCGTTCTTGTTTTTATCCACTCGTCGCTGGTTTCCACCACCTTGGACATATCGTCGTTGGTAACGGCGAGCAGCGGTTCGTATTCCCCCGCGGATATAATGTTGATACCGATCATAGGCTTGACGCTCCTTAAAGAAAATAATATTTTTGCGTATTGTATTTTTTGGCGGAATATGTTATTATATAAAGTATGATGTTATTACTGCCGCACCGACGCTTGCATAAAAAGGACATCAGACCTTTACAAGCAAGTATATATCTATTTTAATATATTTTTACCTGACTTGTCAACCGATATTTTGGTATTTTTGAAAAAATTTACCTGACATTGTTAAAGCTCACAAAGAATTTGTTTGTTTTTGTTGATATCGGCAGGATAATATACTATTAGTGTAATAATATTATAATTCTACAAAAAGTATCAAAAATGGAGGTCATTACATTTATGGAAAAGGAAAAAACCGTTTTTTTATTTTCGGGGCAAGGCTCTCAGTACTGCGGAATGGGGGTATCGCTGACGGAAAAATATCCCGAGCTTACGGAAATATTCGAGGAAGCGTCGGACATATTGGGTTTCGACCTGTTCGAGAAGTGCAGAAGCGCCGACGAAACGGAGCTGGCGAAAACTGTCATATCCCAGCCTGCCATAATGGCGGTATCTCTTTGCGCCTTGAGAGCGCTGGAGATAAACGGCATATCCGCTGCTGCCGCTGCGGGACATTCTCTCGGAGAATACGGCGCAATGGTCTGCGCGGGGATGGTGAGCCGCAGCGACGGATTTAAGCTGATAAAGGCAAGAAGCGAGGCCATGCAGAGAGCGAGCGAGGCAAACAAAGGAGCCATGTACGCAATTATCGGCAAAACGGCGGCTGAGATAGAGCAAGTCTGCGGTGATACGGCAGGCTATGTTGTTCCCGTAAATTACAATTCTCCGGTGCAGACGGTCATTGCGGGAGAGGAAGAGGCTGCAAAGGCAGCAGCCGACGTTCTTTCGGGAATGGGTGCGCGCGCCGTAAGACTGGGAGTGTCCTCGGCGTTCCACTCAAAGCTGATGCAGACGGCGGCTGACGAATTCAGGCTCTTTGCGGAGAAAACAGACTTTAACGCCCCAAATATCATCATGATGTCCAATATCAGCGGGAAGCCGCTTGAAAACACGGACAATATGGCGCAGAAGCTGGCGGATCATATAGTATCTCCCGTAAAATTTGCGTCCGAGCTTGAATATCTTTACGATCGGGGTTTTGATACCTTTATAGAATGCGGACCCGGAAAGGTGCTGACAGGACTGGTGAAGAAAACGCTTAAAGGGGTCACGGCGGTGAATGTGCAGGACGCAGATACTCTCGGAAAGGCAATAGGGTAAAAAGAAACAAACCTCACTTTTACGAAATATGCAAATATATACTATATATAATAGAAAGGATCTGTATAATATGAAGCATTACGGATTACTGGGATATCCCCTGAAGCATACCATGTCACCTCCCATTCACGAAAGACTGTTCGAGCTGGAGGGAGTTTCCGGAGATGACTATGATTATACATTGATGGAATACTCCGAGGAGGAGCTGGATGGTAAAATTTCCAACGTTCTGGCTCTTGACGGGTTCAATATAACCATTCCCCACAAGGGCAATATAATAAGGTATATCGACGAGCTGGACGGATCGGCTGAACGGTATGATTCGGTAAACTGCGTTGTTAAAAGAAACGGCAGATATATCGGATATAACACCGACTGCGACGGTTTCCTGCGTTCCCTTGAAGCTGCGGGAGCGAGCCTTAACGGCAAAGTGCTTCAATGCGGCTGCGGCGGCGTGGGCAGAATGATCGCCATTGAGGCGGTAAGACACGGAGCGGAGCTTACGGTGTCGGTTCCTCACGGCTTTGAGGAAACTGTGGAGCCTGTCAGGGAATATGCCCGCAAAAACGGCATAAATGCGAAGATCGCAGTCATTCGTCCGGAAGAGATGTCGGGAAAATTCGATCTGCTTATCAACGCCTCTCCCGTAGGAATGTTCCCCAAGACGGACGGATGCCCCGCGGAGGAGAATATCATAAAAGACTGCGGCTTTGTGTTCGACGTTATATATAATCCCGAAAAAACAAGGCTTATGCAGATCGCCGAAGCAAACGGCATAGGCACCTGCGGCGGCATGGCAATGCTGGTGTGGCAGGCGGTCGTGGCTCATGAGATATGGAGCGGCGCAAAATACGAGTTAAAGGATATTGACAGTCTTATTGCCCGTATGCATGAGATGATGAAAGAGGCATAAGGCATGGGCAGGGCGTTTTTCAAAGGGGGAACTGTCATGGCTCCCCTCCCTGCGGCTTTGATCACCTGCTCGGACAGGGACGGACGGCAGAATGTTATGACCGCCGCATGGACGGGGATAGTGAACACCCGCCCTCCCATGGCGTATGTTTCCGTAAGACCGGAGCGCTTTTCCTGCGGCTTTATAAGAGAAAAGGGAGAGTTTGTAATTAATCTCACCACCTCAAAAATGGCAAGAGAAACGGATCTGTGCGGAATGAAGAGCGGCAGGAGCGTTGATAAATTCGCAAAATGCCGGTTTACCGTCCAAAAGGCGTTCACAGTCGGCTGTCCCGTGATAGGGGAAAGTCCTCTTGCCTTGGAGTGCAGGGTGAACAGGGAGCTGGAGCTTGGCAGCCATATAATGTTTATCGCCGACATCACGGGGATCAGTGCGGACGACAGATATATTGACGGCAAGGGCAAGATAAATCTGGAGCAAGCGGGACTTATGGCTTATTCCCACGGAAATTATTTCGCTCTCGGCAGAAAGCTGGGAGATTTCGGCTTTTCGGTAAGGAGGAGGGGGAAAGGGAAATGAGGATAACAGATTCTCATGCCCATTATGACGACAAGGCGTTCGACGGCTGCCGTTACGAGCTTCTGGACAGTCTTTTCAAGGGCGATGTGGCAAAGATAATAAACATAGGCTGCTCCATAGAAAGCTCCCGCAGGTCGGTGGAGCTGACCGAGAGATATCCCGGGATATTCGCGGCAGTGGGACTTCACCCCGACAGCGCCGGCGAGATCGGCAAAATTGACGAGATACGCAGTCTTTGCGTCAACGAAAAGGTGGCGGCAATAGGTGAGATAGGACTTGATTATCACTATGAAAATCATGACAGAGCCTTGCAGAAACAGGCGTTTGAAAGGCAGCTAAGCCTTGCGGGGGAGCTGGATATGCCGGTAGTCATACACAGCAGGGACGCTTGGGAGGACACGCTGGAGCTTGTGCGGAAATACCGTCCCAAGGGCGTTATGCACTGCTTTTCCGGATCTGCCGAAACTGCGGAGGAGCTTATCGGATTGGGAATGTATATCGGATTTACGGGCGTGGTCACATTCAAAAACGCAAAAAAGACCCGCAGAGCGCTGAGCGTTATTCCCGAAAGCAGGCTGCTTTGCGAAACTGACTGCCCGTATATGGCGCCCGAGCCGCACAGGGGAGAGGTATGTCACAGCGGATATCTTGTGCATACCCTTGAGGCTATGGGAGCGGTCAAAGGAAAAACAGCTTCGGAAATGGCGGATATAACGGCGGAGAATGCCGAAAGACTTTTCGGGATATGATAATATTTGCAGCCGGTCATGAGCGGGGCAGGGTCATGGATTGCCGAAAGGAAAAATTTTCAAATCTGAAAGGAAAATTAAAATGAGTATAAAATTTCACATAGCCGAGGCTTCGGAAAACATAAGCTTCAGCATTGCGCTTGCTGCCGTTTTTAAGCAGTATCCCGAATTTTTCCGCGACGATGTTGTAATAGGGTCGTATTTCGGCTGCTTTCCTCTGCTGTGGAACGGCGGCAGAATGGTTCTGGGCAGATATTATCCGGATATAGCCAAGAAAGTTATCAATGCTTACAACGACAGGGGAATTCCCTACAGATTTACCTTTACAAACCCTCACATCACCGAAGAGGAGCTTGGGGACAGGGAGTGCAACCAACTGCTTGATATGGCTGACAACGGCATGAACGAGGTAATAGTGTATTCTCCCGTTTTGGAGGAGTATATAAGAAAAACTCATCCGAACATGAAGCTGACCTCTTCTACCTGCAAGTGTATACGCAGCATGCAGGAGGTCAAGGAAGAGCTTGCAAAGGATTACAGCCTTGTGGTTCTGGATTTCAACTTCAACAATAATTTCGAGGAGCTGGAAAAGCTGACCCCGGAGGAGAGAAAACGCTGCGAGATACTTTCCAACGTGGTATGCGTTCCCGACTGTCCAAGACGTGCGGAGCATTACAGCTACATCGGAAAAATGCAGTTGGAAAAGCTTGGGATAACCCGTCAGTACGCGCAGATGACGCCGGAGCTGAACGAAAGATACGGCATAAAGGAATGGGACTGCAGCTACAGGCACTTCGAGCTTTACAAGGACACGCCGTCAGAGCGCATGGTAACTCCGGAGCTGCTTTATGACAAGTATGTTCCTATGGGTTTTGAGAACTTTAAGATAGAGGGCAGAATGGCAAATATGATGCATATCTGCGAGCAGACGCTGCTTTATATGACAAAACCCGAACACCGCGACAGAGCAAGGTATGTTATCATGTCTTTGGCATTGAATCATAGGAATTTGAACTTTTGACGGGATCGTTTTTAATGAATATAAAATTCCCGAATGTTCCGCAGGCGGTCTGATGTACGCGGAGCATTCGGGAATTTTGAAAAAATATTGACATGACAAAATAAATGTATTATAATAAAAATAAGCCGGACAAGCAAAACGCAAGTCCGGCGCGAAAGCAGTCCATAACGGTAGGCGGCTGCGTTTTTCCCCTTTCTTGCAAAAGCCCTTATGAAAGGGGGTAGTCCGGTATGTTCAAGGAAATTATTGAGCTGATCAGCTTGCTGGTCAACGTTGCACGATTAATTCGTGACGTAATGACTGACGTACATAAAGACAAAAACGATTAACCGCCCAAGCTCACACCTTGAACGGTTAATTCTTGACATCATGATAGTGACATATGACCAAAACAAGGGGAAAAAGCGCACCGTCTATCGGACTGCTTTCCTTATACCTATATTATACCACGGCGCGCGGGCGATGTCAAGACATTTTCCGAAAAAAATATTGACATGACAAAATAAATGTATTATAATAAAAATTAGCCGGACAAGCAAAAAGCAAGTCCGGCGCGAAAGCGGTTCATAACGGTAGGCGGTCGCGTTTTTCCCCTTTCATGCAAAAACCCTTTATTGAAAGGGGGGAGTCCGGTATGTTCGGTGATATTATTGCATTGCTCAGCTTGCTGATCAATATTTCGCGATTTGTACGCGACATAATTCACGACGTACATAAAGACAAAAACGATTAACCGCCCAAGCTGATACCTTGAACGGTTAATCTTTGACATCATGATAGTGACATAACAAATCGTTTTTGGGAAAAGCGCACCGTCTATCGGACTGCTTTCCTTATACCTACATTATACCACGGCACATGACTGATGTCAAGACATTTTCCGAAAAAAATATTGACATGACAAAATAAATGTATTATA
>JAMPAO010000039.1 GCA_023667165.1 Ruminococcus sp.
TCATCGGGGAACAGCTTAAAAAAGAAAGGAGCGGCGAAAATGATAAAGCTGACATCGGTAACTAAAAAATTCGGTGATTTTACCGCTTTGGACAATGTGGATCTGCTTATCCCCAAAGGTACATCCTTTGGACTTCTGGGATCGAACGGAGCGGGAAAATCGACCATACTCAGACTGCTTTCGGGCATTTACCGAAAGGACGGAGGCAGCGTTACTGTCGACGGCGAGGAGGTTTTCGACAATATTCCCGTAAAACAGAGGGTGTTTTTCATAAACGATGAAACCGTGCAGTTCGGCGGATTCACCTTGAAAACGCTGAAAAGCTATTACAAGGGTTTTTATCCCAACTTCTCCGAGGAGCTTTTCGAGGAGCTGAGAAAAAAGGTCGAGCTTCCGGAGGACAAGCGCATAGACCGTTTTTCCAAGGGCATGAAACGCCAGGCGATAGTTATAACGGGACTTGCCTGCAAAACGGATTACCTGCTGCTGGACGAAGCCTTTGACGGACTTGATCCCACCATGAGGATAATCGTCAAGCGCATGCTGGTGGACGCCATGCTGGACAGAAAGCTGACCGCCGTTATTTCCTCGCATAATCTGAAAGAGATAAACGAGGTCTGCGACAGCGTAGCTCTGCTTCATCAAGGAAAAATGCTCTTCAACCGCGACCTTGACAGTATCAAGGGAAATATTCACAAGGTTCAGGCGGCTTTCGACAGGGAATACTCTAAGGAGGATTTTGAAAAATACGGCATCCTCCACTATTCCCGCAGCAAGAGCGTTCATTATATCATTATAAAAGGCTCGGAGGAGGAGATAAGGGAGAAATTCAAGGATATGGATCCGGTGGTGTTCGATCTTATCCCTCTTACGCTGGAGGAAATATTTATTTATGAAATGGAGGGACTGGGCTATGACGCAGGACAGCTTGATTAATACATCGGAAAATATTTCTCTCGGCTCGGATAAAAAACAGCCGTTTTTCACAGCGGCAATGGGTCATAATTTCAGATCGAATATAAAGGAAAACATAAAGCTGTTTATCGTTCTAATCATGCTGCATTTTGCGGCGGCGCCGCTGATAGCTCTGTCGGCTGTGATACAGATAGGCGTCACTAAATACAGTCCCGAGCTGGAGCTTTACATGGTGATAGGCGTATGCACTACGGGCGCGGCGGCGCTGGCGGGCATTTTATGCGTGATGAGCTGCTTTGATTACTTACACAAAAAATCGGCGGTGGATATGAAGCTCTGTCTGCCTATGTCCGTATCTCAAAGGTTCGTTTCGGACTTTTTCTCGGGACTGTTCATATATGTTGTTCCGTTTCTGCTCAATCAGGTGATAACATGGATCGTCATGCTCATAGGTCATCTTGCGTATGACGGCAAGACCTTTATCAGTCCCTACGATCCCGTGTATAACGAATGGACGGGCGCGTATGAGCCGATCGTGTGGGAATGCAATATATTTGAGGAAACCGCTCCCATTCTGTGGAGAGGCATACTGGGCGGCATAGCTCTTATGCTGATGTTCTATGTGTTTGCGGTGATAGTCGCAGGCTGCTGCGGAAGAGTGTTTGAATTCGCGGTGTATACGGTGCTTACAAATATCCTTGTACCGCTGACCTTGCTGGCATTGATAGCCGGTGTTACTAACAATGTGCAGGGAGTGGTTATGGAAAGCTATGCCTATATCGTTTCATACACCTCTCCCGGGGGAGGAGTTTACGGTCTGATAACCTCGATCGTCAATGATACAAATTTTACGGATATGTATTCATACGAAACGGTATATCCCGTAATGGAGGAGCTGTCGGGGACTGTGGATCCTCAGAGATTTTACTACTATTCCGATCTTACATTCGCAAAATGGACAGCCGTATTCTTTATCGTTACCGTTATCCTCGGCGTGCTGTCGTATTTCATATACCGCAGGCGCAGCGCGGAGGACACGGGCAAGCCGATAGTTTTCAGCCTTTTCTATCACTTTATCATGACCCTTGCCATTGTCAGCATATCCTACGGCTTCATGCTCGACGGAATGGATTACGGCAGGATAGTCCCCATGGCGGTTACTGTCATGATAATATATCTGGTATTCCACGTAATACGCAAAAGAAGCTTCAAGGGTATCGTCAAAGCGTGCGTTATATGCGCGGGCACTCTGGTGCTGTCGGCAGGCTCCCTTATGCTCGTATACCGTACCCACGGTCTGGGAGCTGAAAGTTACGTTCCCTCTCCGGATTCGGTGGCTTCGGTCAGCACGGACTATGCCGGTCTGTTTGTTTCAAGCTATCCCAGTATAATGGGACGTACGAGGGATCCCGAGATCATCAAGGCTGTGACCGAAGCGCACAGGCAAGCGGTGGAAAGCATTGACAGCGACGTACACAAAACCACCGTTGCCGTTAAATACAAGCTCAAATCGGGAAGAACCGTGGTCAGAAGCCTGAACATACCCGACGAGGGCATACTGACTCTCAGCGCAGCAGACAGTACCGATTATATGAAAAAATTCAGAGCCTACAAAAACGCGGGAAATATTTCCGAATTGGAACAGTTTTACAAATACCGTTTGGAGAACAGCTTTGACGGCAATGAGCTTTACGTGTTGGTCGCTCCGCAGTTTTCCTATTCCTCAAGCAGCGTTTTATCAAGCAGTAACGCGGAAAAGCCGCTCACCGATCTGCCGGAGGATTTCTTTGCAAAGCTGGCGGAGTATATGGCGGAGGATATCATAAACGAAGCCGAGGAGGATTATTTCACTCCCAAAGGCAATGTCTGGTCGCTGTGGAGCGTAGGCTACCGCATTGAGATCAAGGAAAATTATGTAAATACCCTTGCATATTTAAAACAGTGCGGCTTTGAGGAGCTGCCCGAGCTGGACGTAAATCTTACGGAGCGTTTACTTGCGGACTTCGGCGTGATGATGGGAAATACGGCTCTCAGCGAATATCTTGACGGAAAGGATTATGTTACCTGCCCTGCTCTTTATCCCATGTCAGACGACGAATATTATTACGGAAACGGCAGATTTGCCCAGGCGATCGGCTGTTCGGAAAAGCTTTCCGCCGAGCTGTCCGAACTGCTGGCATGCTCGTACAAAACGTATAAAACCGATGAAAGCTGTTATACTATATTCGTGAACGGAAACGGTGCGGTCATTCCGCCCGAGTATTCCGTAAGGGCGGAAAAGGTGTATATATGCCTTGCCGTAAAAACGGCGGAGGCTGCGGCGGATCGGATCGAACGGAACACTTTGACTGACGCCTTGGATGCAGTGACCGTCTACGGCATTGTCGATACCGCAATATCCAAAGAATATTATATGCAGGATTACGACAGCGACCGCCACGGCAGCTTCTTAAAGGGATTTATGGAATTCTACGGAGAAGAAAGGATCATCGCCGCCCTAAAGGAATATTACCCAGAAAATTACGGGGAGCTTTACAGCTTGCTTAAAGCGCAGGCGGCGGAAAGCGCGTCTTAAAACAACGGGAATAAAAAGGGTTTGCAGCCGCCGTGACTTATTGGACGGTACGGCGGCTTGATTTCCCGATCCGTTTGCCGAAACGAACGTTCATGCTTTTTGCAAAAAGCAGTCGGATAAAAAAACGCAGGGCGGATCTGCTTCTGCGGGAAAGGAATTACGGCAATGAAGATATACAAAAAAAACGCCGTGCTGCTCGCATTGTGTATGTCGGGACTGATGCTTACCGCCTGCGGCTCCAAAAATAACGGGCAGGATACGGATACAGGCACGGCAACAACGCCCTCGGCGGCAAATACGAGCGCTGCCGCGGACGACGGAGCAGACGGCTCCCGTTCCTCGGACGGAGCGGCTTCGGACGGTTCCGATACCATGACCGGCGATATTGACGGAGACGGTTTTATCGAGGACGCGGTCCACGACGCGGAGGATATCGTTGACGACGCCGTAAACGGCGCGGAGGATATCCTGGACGATATCACTCCCGGGGAACATGACGACGATACAATGACTACCACGGACAACAACGGCTGATATTCAAGATAATGCATAAAGAGCTGCCGCATATCAAAATGCGGCAGCCTCTTTTTGTCTACAGCTCAAATTCCCTGTCCATGACCGTTACTATAACGCCGTCGCCCTCCCGTCTTATGTCGAAAAGCGTTATTTTGCTTACGCTTATTTTGTTGTGGCAGTTCACGCTGACCACTGCGCCGCCTGCGGCAAGAGCGCATACAGCCGCCGCAAACACCGCAGCGACCTTGGCGCGGTATGCAAATTTCCTTTTTCTTTGATATGCTGCGTTTGTCATTTTTTACGTTCCTTTCTTTCAGAGCCTGTTCAGTATCTCGGCGTGTGCGGATCTTCGAGCATAATTTTGCCGGGAACAAGGAAAAACGACGCAGGAATACTTGATGTATTTCAAGGAGTTTTGACGGTGTTATCGGTAAAATTTGCCGAAAAGACGTGCGCGGTGAGATACTGAACAGGTTATTAGGGAAAATTACGCTCAAAAATTCGCACACCGGCTTTATGTGAGTACGCTCTGCCTGCAGCCTTGTTTTAACCGTACATTTCCCGATTTTCCGCAGTGCTGATAAGGGCGTCGGATATGGCGTCGGCGGTGAGCCTGCCCGCGTATACCGCTTGGCTCAGGCTGTTGCCGTGACCTCCGATCTCCAGAAGCAGGGAGCCTGTGGTCAGATCCTGATTGTATTTCCTGTAATCGTAAAGCACGGGGCGGGTAAGTCCCGGGTATGCGCTTTCCATGTACTGATCGAAAAGAGCGGCGGTGCGGAGATTTTTCATGCATTCGGGCATTCCCATAGTGCCGTCGTCGCAGCCGCAGATGATCATTACCTGCGCGCAGCTTTTTCCGTTTATCTCCGCAGTGGGAGCGATTATCTCCCCACCCTCCCTTTCGATGGCGTCGCGGTGGACGTCGAGGACTACCTTTATGGACGGATATTTTTCCAGAATATCCGTCACCGTCGCTCTGCTGCGGTCGTAAGAGCCGTTGTAGGACGGGTGATCGTGTACGGTGGTATCGTGATAAACCCGTATCCCCCTGCTTTCAAAGACCTCCGTCATGGCGTTTCCGACGGCGGTCATATTTTTATCGCTGTCGGTGGTGCGGAAAATGTAAGACTTGTCGTAATACTCCGTATTTTCGGGCTGATAGCTTTCGGTTGTGTGGGTGTGCATTATCAGTACCTGGGGGAGATCCTCGGGAGCGTCAAGCGTAATGCCGAAATCCGGAGCGAGAAGCGCGTTTGCGAGGATCTCCTCTCTGCCGAGGCTCGTTACGTTCCTAAGCTGTCCGCCCGAAGGCAGGTCGATGTAATTTTCCCCTTTTCCGAAGGTGTACGTTATGGGCGTTACTATCCCGTCCGCCCCGAAGCTTTCGGGGTAGGGAAGCTCCGATACCGCGTCCTCTGAAACGCCGCCGGCGTTCTCGGACGGCGGAGGGAGAAAATCCTCGGAAAAATATTCCTCGTTCAGCGACGACGGCATTCTTGCCGCTCCCTGCGAGAGCATGAGCATATCGTCCTCCGACGATACCGTTATCATTGAGCCGCCGTTAATAGAATTATTGACTGTATTTTCATTTTCATACATATTTTGAGTTTCGTCGGTGAATTTTTTGAAGCTGCGGGAAATAATATCTGTAATGCCGACGGTTTCGGCTTTGGCGCAAAGCCGCGATACAGCCGCCGCGCCCTTTAAAGCGGAAGCCGCCGTATCGCCCTGCGGTTCTCCGCCCTCGGGAAATGCGCACCACACCGCCAGAAGAGCTATCCCCGCCGCGGAAAGAGCTTTTCTTCCGATCAACGGTTTTTTGGGGGTATTACGGGGAATTCTTTTCACATGATATACTCTTACGCTGCCTGCAGGAAAACGTTTTTCTTTTTCGGTCATTGTTATCAGTCCTTTGCTTTATATTTTTTACTACAAAATATATGCCGGAAACTGCGCTCGTATGACGGAATGGGAAAAATTTGCAGACGGCTCATGTTTTCTATTGACTTAAAGCGACAGAAATGGTATAATGTGAAAAGAAGCGCGGACCGCGCTTAACGGATCCGCTTCGATAATTCCGATATGGAGGTATTGTTATGCCCGTAAGTTTGCAAAAGGGTCAGAAGGTTGACCTTACAAAAGGAAATCCCGGACTTAAAAAGATAATGGTGGGTCTTGGCTGGGACGTTAATCAGTATGATAACGGAGCTGATTTCGATCTCGACGCCTGCGCTTTTCTGCTCGGAGATAACGGAAAAGTGCCGAGAGATGAGGATTTTGTTTTTTACGGTAATTTGAAGCACGACAGCGAGGCTGTGATCCATCAGGGTGATAATCTCACAGGCGAGGGAGAGGGCGACGACGAGCTTATAGAGGTAGATCTTGCAAGGATCCCGCCCAATATAAACAAGGTAGTGTTTACAGTCACCATATACGACGCGGACGTGCGCAGACAGAATTTCGGTCAGGTGTCAAACGCCTATATCAGAATAGTCGACGAGGTCAGCGGCAGCGAGATCATACGTTACGATCTGGGAGAGGATTTTTCCATTGAAACCGCGCTTGTGGTGGGGGAGATATACCGGCACGGCGGGGAATGGAAATTCAACGCCGTGGGCAGCGGCTTCAACGGAGGACTTAAGGCTCTCTGTCTGCAATACGGGGTCAACGTATGAGAATAGCGCACTCCGGTGGTGATGACAGCGAAAAGAATGAATATCAGATTTAAATGCAGGCTGCGGCGACAATGCCGCCGCGAAAATCAACAGGAGGAAAAATAATGAAATTTAACGGACTGACAGATAAAGAGGTCGAGGAATCACGGCAAAAATACGGCAGCAACAGACTTTCCGAGGTGGAGAGCGAAACATTTTGGGACAAGCTCAAGGATAATTTCGGAGATCCCATGATAAAAATACTCTGCGTTGCGCTTATCATAAACATCATCATATTCTTTTTGAGCAAGGCGGGAGTGGTTCAGGCGGACGTGGAATGGTACGAGCCTATCGGCATTGCCGCCGCCATTGTGCTGGCTACGTTCGTGTCCACATTTTCCGAGTACAGAAACGAAAACGCTTTCCAGAAGCTCCAGGAAGAGGCGTCCAGGATACTGTGCAAGGTCTACAGAAACGGCGAGGTAACGGAAATACCCATTGACGACGTTGTGGCGGGAGATTATATCATGCTCCAGTCGGGCGACAAGATACCCGCAGACGGCGTTCTTGCAGACGGCGATATAAAGGTCGATCAGTCCGTACTCAACGGAGAAGCAAAGGAAGCGAAGAAGACCGCTCAGCCCGAAGGCTACGCCGAACCGGAGGACGCAGCAATGGATTTTCTCAACGAATACAAGATATTCAGAGGAACGGTGGTCTGTTCCGGAAACGCTGTTATGAAAGCGGATACCGTAGGCGACAAGACGGTTTACGGAAAAATAGCCGGAGAGCTTCAGCAGGACGACGACAGGGAATCGCCCCTTAAGGTAAAGCTGGCAAGCCTTGCCGACGGCATTTCCAAGTTCGGCTATATAGGCGGCGTTGCCATAGCGGTGGCGCTTCTTATCCATAAAATAGTTCTTGCGGGCAGCTTCGGGGATTATTTCGCAATGGGTGCGGGAAATATCATCACCGATCTGCTTGACGCCCTTATTCTGGCGGTAATAATCATAGTTATGGCAGTTCCCGAGGGTCTGCCCCTTATGATAGCCATAGTTTCCGCCCTTAATATGAGAAAAATGCTCAAGGATAACGTCCTTGTCCGCAAAATAGCGGGGATTGAAACGGCGGGAAGCCTTAATATCCTTTTCAGCGACAAAACGGGAACCATTACCAAGGGTCTGCTGGAGGCAGTTGTATTCGTCGACGGCAAGGGCAGGGAGTACAAGACCTGCGCCGAAGTACCGGGCAAGCTGGGTTCAACTCTCACCGCATGTATTACGGAAAACACAACGGCTATGGTAAACGGCAGCGGCAAGGACATGAAGGTCATAGGCGGAAACGCCACCGAAAGAGCGGTGCTGGCGTTTGCCGCGGGAGCGCCGTCCCAGGGTATGAAAAAGATAGCGTCCATTCCCTTTAACAGCGACAACAAATATTCCGCCGCCACCGTGGAGGGCAAGGATCTTAAGGGTACTCTCATAAAGGGAGCGCCGGAGAAAATACTCGCAAAATGCAGATATTACTATACGGAAAAAGGCGAAAAAGCCGAGATCGCAGGCAGCACAGCCGTTGAGGATAAGATAAACGAGCTTGCCAACCGCGCTATAAGAGTGCTTGCCCTTGCGTTTTCCGAAGATTATCTTGAAGCCGATTCGGACAGGCTGCCGGAAAACGACTGGACATTGGTAGGTATTCTCGGAATAAGGGACGAGGTTCGTCCCGAGTCCGTAACGGCTATCAAGGAGGTTCGGGGCGCGGGCGTGCAGGTAGTCATGATAACGGGCGACAGAAAGGACACAGCCGTTGCCATCGCAAAGGAAGCGGGACTTCTGAACGATGAAAGCATGGATATCGTCCTTACCTCCGACGAGCTTGCCAAGCTCTCCGACGACGAGGTAAAGGATAAGCTTAAAAATATACGCGTCATCGCCAGAGCGCTGCCCTCGGACAAATCAAGGCTGGTGCGGCTCGCGCAGGAGCTTGATCTTGTGGCGGGAATGACGGGCGACGGAGTAAACGATTCTCCCGCTTTGAAAAAAGCCGATGTTGGCTTTGCCATGGGCGGCGGCACGGAGGTAGCAAAGGAAGCCTCGGATATCGTTATCATGGACGACAACTTCAATTCCATCGATAAGGCGATACTCTACGGAAGAACCATCTTTAACTCCATCAGAAAGTTCATCATCTTCCAGCTTACGATCAACGTGGCTGCGGTGGCGGTGTCCTTTATCTGTCCGCTGCTGGGAATGGACAATCCGCTTTCCATTACCCAGATACTTTGGGTAAACCTTGTAATGGATACCCTTGCGGCTCTCGCGTTCGGCGGCGAACCTGCGCTCTCGCGATATATGCATGAAAAACCCAAGTCAAGGAGAGAGCCTATCGTAAGCAAATATATGTGGTCGGAGATAATCACGGGCGCGGCATGGGTGTTTATCCTCAGTCTTATTATGCTTGTAACGGGTATAGATCCTCATAACGATACCTTCAGAGAGGGCGGACTGATGGGTATGTTTTTCCGCAATGACGTTAAATATCTCCTTACGGGATATTTCTGCTTCTTTATCTTTGCAGCGGTGTTCAACGCATTCAACGCAAGAACGGAAAAATGCAACCTGTTTGACAATATCGGCAAAAATACGGGATTTCTGAAAATACTTGGGATAATCACCGTAGTCCAGATACTTATGACCTATCTGGGCGGCGATATCCTCAACTGCTACGGACTTAACGCAAAGGAATGGGCAGTTGTACTGATAATGGCGGTTTCAATAATCCCCGTGGATCTTATAAGAAAATGCATTGCAAACGCATTGACCGAAAAGGAGAGCTGAGCATGGAATATAATGCAATAGGTACAAGAGAGAACGTAAAGATAATAGACTCCAGCGAAAACGCTGCTATGAAGGTGGATATTCTTGAATATCAGCGGCTTATGGGAGGCAAGGACATCTACTCCGCACAGAGAATGTACTTTATGGAAAAGGAGAACATCAAAGCGCGGCAGGCGGCGATATATCTGAAAAACACCTCCGTAAAGGTCGAACCCGGGTCAATGAGCTATTTCAGAGGCAATCTGGAAATGGTATCGGGAGTTACTCCCCAGAATCTTCTGGGCAGAGTGCTGACGGGAGCGGTCACGGGAGAAGCGGCTGCGCAGCCGGAATACAGGGGCACGGGAATGCTGGTGCTTGAGCCCACTTTCAAGCATCTGCTGACCATAGATCTTCAGTCCGGAGAAGAGATAATCGTTGACAAGGGTATGTTCATGGCGGCACAGGGCAGCGCCAATGTGAGTCCCTTTATGCAGAGGAATATCTCCTCTGCCGCCCTGGGAGGCGAGGGCATTTTCCAGATATCGATTAAAGGCCCCGGACTTTGCATTCTCGAATGTGCGGTGCCTTTCTGCGAGATAGATATTATCGAGCTGGAGAACGACACCCTTAAGGTAGACGGCAATTTCGCCGTGCTGCGCACTAAGAACATTGATTTTACCGTTGAACGCTCCGCAAAGACCCTTATCGGCTCGGCGGTCAGCGGCGAGGGTCTGGTGAACGTGTTCAGAGGAACGGGTCAGGTATGGCTCGCCCCCACAATAAAGGTATATAATATGCTGGGTACGGGAAGCTCCGTTTCGTCAAGTACATAAAATATGAAAGGATATGATATAAATGGCAGTTAATCTTCAAAAGGGTCAGAAAATAGACCTTACAAAGGGCAATCCGGGATTGAAGCACGTCATGGTAGGACTTGGTTGGGACGAGGTCAAAAAGAAGTTCAGTCTTTTCGGCGGTCAGTCCGATATCGACTGCGATGCCTCCGCTCTGCTTATTACAGCGGAAAACGGCAAGCTCACAGGCAAAAGCGACGTTGTTTATTTTGGCAATCTTACCCATAAGACGGGTACGGTAAAGCATATGGGCGATAATCTCACAGGCGCTGGAGAGGGCGACGACGAGCAGATATTCGTGGATCTGCAAAACGTTCCCCAGAACTACTCCAAAATAGTTTTCGTGGTAAATATCTACGAAGCCTCCGCCCGCAAGCAGGATTTCGGCATGATACAGAACGCCTTTATCCGTCTTGTGGATTCGGACACGAATAAAGAGCTGTGCAGATATAATCTGTCGGAAAATTACAACGGTATGACCGCTATGATATTCGGAGAGATGTACCGCCATAACGGCGAATGGAAGTTTTCCGCTATAGGTCAGGCTACGACCGACGACGGACTGACCGCGCTGACAAGAAGATATATCTGATTTAGAGGTAAGAGGTTAGAGGTAAGAGATAAGCTGTAAGAGAGGTCAAGCCTTTTGTTCCTTATTTCTTACAGCTTACATGCAATAAGGAGGTCATTGCTGATGAAGAAAAAATTTACGGCAGCCGCTCTTGCGGCTTTGATGTGCGTATCCCTTGCGGGATGCGGAGATAAAAATGAAAGCGGCGCAAACGAGGGAGCCGCCGATACGCAGCAGACGGCGGCGGAAAACGTTTCCGAAACGGCTGAAGCGTCTGAGCAGACAACCGAGCCTCAGACTCCCACAGAGCCTGTGGATCTGTCCGAGGGTCTTACCGACGCCATGTATTCCAGAGCCTTGATAAACGAGGGCGATAAAGCTCGCCTTGCCAAGGCGATGAAAAAGGCGAAGAACGGCGAAAGCGTTACCGTAGGCGTAATAGGAGGATCTATTACGCAGGGCAGCAGCGCGGCGGATCACAGCAACTGCTATGCGGAGCTTTTCCACAGCTACTGGACGGAAAAATTCCCCGACAGCGAGATAAACTTCGTCAATGCGGGAATAGGCGGAACGAATTCATATCTGGGCGTACACAGAGTTGACGATCAGCTTCTGACGTATGCACCCGACGCAGTCATCGTTGAATTTTCCGTAAACGACACCGACAAGCTGATGAACAAGTATTCCTATGACAGCCTTGTTCGCAAGATAATGAGCTGCGAAAGCGAGCCTGCGGTAATGCTGCTTTTCACCACGCAGGAGGATGGTACCAGCCTACAGGAAACTCACAGGGAAATAGGCGCAGCCTACGACCTGCCCATGCTAAGCTATAGAGAGGCAGTATATCCGGAGGTAGCCGCAGGCACTCTCGACTGGAAAGACATTTCCCCCGACAATATCCACCCCAACGACGAGGGGCATAAGCTCATAGGTCAGATAGTAAGCAGATATCTTGACAGCGTTTACGGCGAGCTTGACAGTATCGACGACAACGACACCGCCTTTACCGCCGACGGATATACCTTCGACTATTACAAAAACGCCAAAATGCACGGCGTTTCCGAGTTTGAGCCGACCGAGATAAGCGGCTTTGAAGCCTCGGGCAATTCCGTTTATCCCGACATTTTCCCCGATAACTGGAAAACAGAGGGCGAGGGTTATGTCAAATTCGAAACCGACTGCAGTTGTCTTGGATTTTTCTATGTAAAGCAGAAAAACGGCGAGGGCGGAAAATACGACGTTCTGGTGGACGGCGAGAGAAAAGGCTCTCTTGACGCGGATTTCTCCGACGGCTGGGGAACCTACGGCGAAACTCAGCAGATACTGATTTCCAAGGACAGCGAACACCACACCGTTGAGATAAAACTTGCCGACGGCAGCGCAAATACGGAGCTTACCATACTCGGTATAATGAAAGATTAACGCGGGAAGCGGCCGCAGCCGTCAAGCTGCGGAGAATACACGCAAAAATACAGGAGGCAGGAAAATTTTCTTGCCTCTTGCTTCTTAAAAAGTACTCTAATCCCATGTTTGAATCCGAACGGAGGGTAACAATGGAAAAATACAAGGATCAAAGCCTGACGCCGAAAGAGCGCGCGGAGGATCTGACCGACCGTATGACGGTCGAAGAACAGGCTTCACAGCTAAAATACGACGCCCCCGCCGTAGAAAGGCTCGGACTTCCCGCCTATAACTGGTGGAACGAGGGTCTGCACGGCGCGGCAAGGGCGGGGACTGCAACGGTGTTTCCGCAGGCGGTGGCATTGGCGGCTATGTTCGACTGTGATATGCTGTATCGTGCGGCTTGTATCATAGCCGAGGAAACACGTGCAAAGCACAATGCGGCAAAAGCTCACGGCGACAGGGATATTTACAAGGGTCTGACTCTGTGGTCGCCAAATGTAAATATTTTCCGCGATCCCCGCTGGGGCAGAGGCCATGAAACCTACGGAGAAGACCCTTATCTGACCTCGAGGCTGGGCGAAGCCTTTGTAAAGGGACTTCAGGGAGAGGGCGGCATACTGAAAACCGCAGCCTGTGCCAAGCATTTTGCGGCGCACAGCGGTCCCGAGGCTCTCCGCCATGAATTTAACGCCAATGTCGCCTCGAAGGATATGGAGGAAACATATCTCCCGGCCTTTAAAGCTCTTGTCAGGTCGGGAGTGCAGGGGGTAATGGGCGCGTACAACCGCGTGAACGGAGAAGCCGCCTGTGCAAGTCCGTATCTTATGGGCAAGCTGAAGGAATGGGGTTTTGAGGGGTATTTCGTTTCCGATTGCTGGGCAATAAGGGATCTCCATACCAATCACGGTTTGACAGAAACCATGACCCAGTCGGCGGCAATGGCGCTGAAAGCGGGTTGTACGATCAACTGCGGCGAGGCTTATATGCATCTTGCGGCGGCTCTTGATGAGGGACTTATAGATAAGACAGATATCCGCAGCGCCTGCGTAAAAGCCATGGAAACAAGGATAAAATTAGGTCAGCTCGACAGGGAATGCGTATATGACGATATTCCCTACAGTGTGATATCATGCAAAGAGAATAAGGCTTTTTCCCTGAAATGTGCGGAAAAGTCTATGGTGCTGCTTAAAAACGACGGCATATTGCCCCTTGACAAAAGCAAGGTGCGCACGATCGCCGTAATAGGACCCAACGCCGACAGCCGAGCCGCCTTAGAGGGCAACTACTGCGGCACGGCGGACAGATATGTCACATTTTTGGAGGGCATCGAGGACGCTTTCGGCGGCAGAGTGCTTTATTCCCGGGGCTGCCATCTTTATAAGGACAGAACGTCGGGTCTTGCCCGTCCCGGGGACAGATATTCCGAAGCTCTCGCAGCGGCGGAGAATGCCGATGTGATCATTGCCTGCGTCGGTCTTGACGCGTCCATAGAGGGCGAAGAGGGAGATACGGGCAACGAGTTTTCTTCGGGGGATAAAAACGATCTGCGGCTGCCTCTTTCTCAGCGGATACTCTTGGATATTCTGAAAAAAACGGGCAAGCCTATGATCGTTGTTCTGGCGGCTGGCAGCTCTGTCAATATCGAGTGCGGCTGCAACGCTCTCATAAATGTCTGGTATTCGGGTCAGTGCGGAGGAACCGCCCTGGCAAATATCCTTTTCGGCAGTGTTTCTCCCTCGGGCAAGCTGCCTGTGACCTTTTACGAAACAGCGGACAAGCTGCCGGATTTCGAGGATTATTCCATGGAAAACCGCACCTACCGCTATACCCGCGGCAATATCCTTTACCCTTTCGGCTTCGGTCTTACCTATTCAAGAGTTGAATGTACCTCTCTTGAATACAGGGACGGGAAAGCGTACGTCACGGCGGAAAATAAGGGCGGCTTCGATACCGATGATGTAATACAGCTCTACATCAAGCCGTCCGATGAAAACGCTCCTCCGTATCCTCGGCTATGCGGATTTAAACGGATTCATATAAGAGCGGGTGAACGTACCGGCGTCGTCCTTGATATTCCCGCAGAGGCCTTTGAAACGGTGGATCGGTCGGGCGTCAGAGCCGTCCGCGGCAGACGCTTCACCCTTTATGCCGGAGTGTGCCAGTCCGACGAGCTGAGCGAACGTCTGACGGGAACAAAATGCGTCCGCGCCGAATTAGAGCTGTAATAAGCGATTCCGCATTTTGATCGGCGTTTTTTCGGTATATCTGTATGAAAAATGCACTAATCGGGAAAAGCAAAGAGGAGAATATTTGATTTATTTCACGGAAAATGACCGTATAAGGGCAAAAAATGAAAAAATCTGTAGACATATCGGCGGGAATGTGGTATAATTAAAACGGTTTTGACCGGAAATCTTGAAAGGATTGATCTAATTATGATTAAAACAAATATAAAGAGGATAACCGCGGCAGCGGCGGCTCTTGCCGTAATGTCGTCCCTCACAGGCTGCGGAGAAAAGACCACATGGGGCGCGGATATCGACCAAATCCGTGTACCTGCGGGTATTTTCATATATTATCTGTATAATTCCTACTATACCGCACAGGGACGTCTGTCGGAGGAAACAGCCGAGCTTGGCTCCGAAGCGGAGGAAACGCAGCCGGATCTTTTTTCATCTCAGATAGAGGGCAAGGACTCAAAGCAGTGGATATACGACGAGGCGACAAAGTCCATGCAGGAGTATGCGGCTGTCGAAGCGAAGTTTGACGAGTACGGTCTTGCTCTTACAAGCGAGGAAAGGGAAGCCGCGCTCATCTACTGCGATCAGCTCTGGGATTACGCGGGAGAGTATTATGTGGGAATGGGTATCAGTCAGGACTCCTACAATAAGATATACCTCAATTCCGAAAAGCGCAGCAAGCTGTTTGAGGATATCTATTCCGAGGGCGGCGAGCAGGCTGTGTCCGATGAGGAGCTTAAAAGCTATCTTGACGAAAATTACGCAATGGTGAATTTCATAAAAATGGAGCTTAAGGACGGCGACGGCAATCTTCTTAAATCCGACGGCAAGGCTGAGCGCATGGCAATGGCGGAGGATTATATCGAAAGATACAAAAACGGAGAGGATCTTGACGCTCTGAACGCCGAATACGAGGAATTCTACAGTCGGCTTCAGGAAGAAGCGGCAGCCGCTGCAGAAGCCGAGCAGGAGGGAAATTCCGCAGAGGTGGACGAATCGGACGCGCAGGCTGAAGAAAGCGGAACGGAGGACGGAGTTACGCCGTCCGACGACGCTGTATATGAAGAACCCGCCGAAACGGATAATGAAGCTCTGCCCGAAGAAACGCAGACTTGGTCCGGCGAGGACTCGGCGGACTTTGATATGTCCGGCATTGACGATGACTACACCTATGACGGCGGAGAAACTCTTAACAGTGCATTCTCAAGCAACAAGCAGGCTATCGAAAGATCGGGAACGGCACCGGACAGCGCAGTGGTCGCGGCGGTATTCGATGAAATGAGCAATGGCGAGATCAAGGTAGTGGAGTCAACGGACGGAGAGTATTATTACGTTGTAGTGAAGCTTGATATTCTCGAAAACGACGATTATCTTAATTCCGCAAGAGAGTCGCTGCTTTACGAAATGAAGTCCGAGGATTTTGACGAGCTTATTGCAGGCTGGACGGAAACGCAGACTGTAAGCAAAAACGAGGACGCATATAAAAGATACGATCCTCAGAAGATGTTCGGCGACGAATAAAATTGAACGGGGCAGGAGAACTTCATCTTTCCTGCCCCGTTGCGGTATGCGGAAAATTTCCGGTCAAAGCGGTTAATTTCTCCCCAAAAATTGGTTTTATCGGAGCATACGCGGTATATAAGGAGAGGCGGAAGCGGTATGTATAAAATATTTATAGTGGAGGACGACAGAGGTATTGCGTCCTCCCTTGAAAGCTATTTGAAGGGCTGGGGTTTCGATACCCGATGCGCCCGCGATCTTGCCAATGTTGCTGGGGAGTTTGAGCGTTACGATCCTCAGCTTGTGCTGCTTGATATATCGCTTCCCTTTTACAACGGCTTTTACTGGTGCTCGCAGATACGGCAAAGCTCGAAGGCGCCGATAGTTTTCATCTCCTCCGCCTCCGACAATATGAATATCGTTACCGCCATGAATATGGGCGGGGACGATTTTATAGCCAAGCCTTTCGATCTTTCCGTGCTTGTGGCAAAAATAAACGCATTACTCAGGCGCAGCTATGATTTCGCGGGATTTCAAGCCGTTCTGCGGTGCAGGGGAGCGGTGCTTGATACCGACAGTGCGGCTCTGGTGTACGGCGGCGAAAGGATCGACCTTACAAAAAACGAATACCGCATACTTCAGACCCTGCTTGAAAAAAAGGGCAGGGTAGTCAGCCGCGAGCATTTGATGAACAGACTGTGGGAAACGGACAGCTATGTTGATGAAAACACCCTTACCGTCAATGTGGGCAGACTGCGGAAAAAGCTTGATAACGCGGGTCTTGAGGGGTTTATAACGACTAAGGTGGGAATGGGGTATATGATAGAGGAAAAGTAATGACGCCTGTTGAGATAAACTCGCACTAAAAACGGGAGGGCGCGCTTTGAAAACGCTTTGGAAATATATTGTGTACCGTATGGGTTTTATTCTTCTTCAGATCGTGTTTGTGGCGGTGTTCGCGCTTGTATCGGCGATGTTCAGGGTTCCCGCACAGGTGACGCTCTACAGCGGAGCGGTGTGTCTTTTTATAGGACTTGCCGCGTCGGTAAGGGATTTTTTGAATTTCAGAAAAAAGCATATCCTGCTTCGGAATATCCGCGGCAGCATACCCTTTTTTATTGACGGTATCTCCGAAATATCCCGCAGCGGCGGACTTATAGAAAACGACTACGCGGATATTATCATAAGCATTTCCGAGGAAATGCGTGCAAACGAAAACCGAATGAACGACCGCTATTCCGATATGACGGATTACTATACCCTGTGGGCGCATCAGATAAAAACGCCCATCGCCGCAATGAGCCTTATACTGCAAAGCGAGGATCATCCACGCACGGGAGAGCTTCGGGAGGATCTGCAAAGCATAGAGCAGTATGCGGAAATGGTCATGTGCTACATACGTTTGGGCAGCAGCTCCGGAGATTTTGTGATAAAGGAGTACGATCTTGACGGGATAATCAGACAGGCGGTAAGGAAATTTTCCTCACAGTTTATAAGAAGAAAAATAAAGCTGATATACGAGCCTGTGCGCTGTACGGTGATCACCGATGAAAAATGGCTGCTTTTCGTTATAGAGCAGGTAATATCCAACGCCCTTAAATATACAGCCTCCGGCGAGGTTGAAATATCCTTGGAAGAGCCTAAGACCCTGTGCGTAAGGGATACGGGAGCGGGTATCGCCGCAGAGGACATACCGAGGATATTTGAAAAGGGCTATACAGGCTGCAACGGACGGGCGGACAAGAAAGCAAGCGGGATAGGACTGTATCTTTGCAGGCTTATCTGCGGAAGGCTCGGTCACAGCATAACGGCGAGTTCGGAAAGAGGAGAGGGAACAAAAATATATATCGGACTGTCGCGGCAGAATATCGGTATAGAATAAATCCGTAAATCTTACAAAAATGTAAGATTGCAAAGGGGAAATGTTAGCCGAATCTATGGCGGACATTTCCCCTTTCGGATTATAATATAAACAGGATCGGGCATACGGAGGCGAGAGGTATCGAACCTGTCTGCCGCTTTTGTTATTTTGCGTATCGCCGGTGAAAGGAAGTAGATCAAAATGCCTATACTTGAGGTATCAAACGTAAAAAAGATATACGCGTCCCGTTTCGGAGGAAACAGGGTCGAAGCGCTGAAAAACGTCAGCTTTACCGCAGAGAACGGAGAGTATATAGCCGTAATGGGCGAGAGCGGATCGGGAAAAACCACTCTGCTCAATATTCTTGCGGCTCTCGATAAACCCACATCCGGAAGCGTTCTGCTTGACGGAAACGACCTTGCAAAAATAAAGGAAAAGGATATGGCGGCGTTTAGGCGGGATAATCTGGGTTTTGTGTTTCAGGAGTTCAACCTTCTTGACACCTTTACCGTCAGGGATAATATACTGCTGCCGCTGGTGCTTATGGGGGCGTCCTTCAAGGAAATGCAGCAGCGGCTCTCTGCCGTGGCTGAAAAGCTGGGAGTATCCGAGCTTCTGGACAAATACCCCTATGAGATATCCGGCGGTCAGAAGCAGCGTACAGCGGCGGCGAGAGCTATCATCACCCGTCCGGGACTGATACTTGCGGACGAGCCTACCGGCGCGCTTGACTCAAAAGCATCCGACGAGCTGCTGAGGCTTTTCGGAGAAATAAATTCCGACGGTCAGACCATACTTATGGTCACGCACTCCGTAAAAGCGGCGAGCCATGCCGACCGGGTGCTGTTTATCAAGGACGGAGAGGTCTTTCATCAGATATACAGGGGAAACTGCTCCAATGAAGAGCTTTATCTCAGGATATCCGATTCCTTGAAGCTCATATCCGCAGGAAAGGAGTGACCGTCGTGACGAAAATACTGCTCTACCCCCGGCTTGCCGCAGGGGGCATAAAAAGAAACAGACAGACTTATCTGCCCTATATCCTGACCTGTTCGGGAATGATAATGATGTATTATATTGTGTCATTCCTGTCGAAAAACAGTATGATCGCGGATATGCGGGGCGGCGAGGTGATGCAGGAGATGCTGACGCTCGGCTGCGGGGTAATGATAGCGTTTTCGGCGGTATTCCTGTTTTATACAAACTCGTTCCTTATACGCAGGCGGAAAAAGGAATTCGGTCTTTACAATATTCTCGGAATGGGCAAGCGCAATATAGCGCAAATAATGGTGTGTGAAAATCTTATGGTCTACGTCCTGTCGGAGGCGTTGGGAATATTCTGCGGAATACTTTTTTCAAAGCTGGCGGAGCTTTTGGCGCTCAATATTTTCGGCGCGGATATTTCCTATACTTTTTCCGTAGAATCGGGATCGGTGATAAACGCCCTTGTATACTACGCCGTGATATTCGGAGCAATACTCATAAGCTCCCTGCTCCAGGTGCGCTTTTCAAATCCCGTTGAGCTGCTTATGAGCGAGAAGACGGGAGAAAGACCGCCGAGATCGAATAAGCTCCTGGCTTTTGCGGGTCTTGCGGTCCTTGCGGCGGCTTATTATATGGCGGTGACTATAGAAAATCCCATCTCTGCTATTCCGGCGTTTTTTGTAGCGGTTCTTATGGTCATAGCCGCCACCTATATGCTGTTCATTGCCGGATCGGTGGTGATATGCCGTATTTTGCAGTCAAACAAGAGCTATTATTACAAAACAAATCACTTTGTGTCCGTTTCTCAAATGGTGTACCGAATGAAGAGAGGGGGAGCGGGACTTGCTTCCATATGCATACTTTCCACAATGGTTCTTGTGACCTTATCCTCAACAATATGCCTTTACATCGGCGAGGAGGATATTTTAGACAAGCGTTATCCCAGAGATATTACCGTCGATACCTATTCCGCCGGAGGGGATATGGTTTCCTCGGTAAAACAGGTTGCGGACGCCGCTCTTGAAAAATGCGGGCAAGCTCCCGAAAACGAAATATCCTACCGTTATATCTCCGTGTCGGGAGCCTTTGACAATGACAGCGTAACTCTCGATCCCTCCGATTCGGGCGATCCGGTCCTCAACGACGTGCGTACCTTCACCTTTGTGCCTGCGGAGGACTATAACGCCGTAACGGGCAATAACGTTTCTCTCACGGGCAATGACGTTATCATATCAAAGGGAGAGGACGATTTTGCCTGCGGCAGTATAAGCATAAAGGAGCTTGGCACGTTTGATATCGTATCGGAAACCGATGATTTTGTGTTTACCGGAGAATCCGCCGCGTTCATACTGCCGCAGATATATGTGTTCGTGTCTGATATGGACGTTATGGAGGATATATACCGAAAGCAGTTCGAGGTTTACGGCGAGAGATACGCTTCTCGGATACACAGCTATTACGGCTTCGATCTCGGATGCTCCGACGATGAGCAGACAGAGGTGTTCGAGGAGCTGCACCATGGCCTTTCACAGCTCGCAAAATCGCTTGGAGATGATTATACCGGAGTGCGCGCCGAAAGCAAGGCAAACGATAAAGCGGAATTTTACGGATTGTACAGCGGACTGTTTTTTCTGGGACTGATACTCGGTACGGTGTTTATCTTTGCCGCCGTTCTGATAATGTATTACAAGCAGATATCCGAGGGATACGAGGACAAAGCAAGGTTTGAAATACTCATAAAGGTGGGAATGACCCGTAAGGAGATACGCCGAAGCATAAATTCACAGGTGCTGACGGTATTTTTCCTGCCTCTTGCCGCCGCTGGAATACACACAGCCTTTGCCTTTCCCATGATATCGCGTATGCTCACGCTGTTTTCCCTTACAAATACGGGACTTTACGGACTTGTAACGCTGATATGCTTCGGAGCGTTCGCGCTGCTGTACGTTCTTGCATACGTCATAACGTCAAAAAGCTACTACAATATCGTCAGCAGCGGAGATGAATAATATCGGAGCAAAGCGTAAAATCTCCCACTGAATGCGGCGTGCGCGGCACACCCTCCGCTTGTTGAAAACATAGCTTTTAATATGCATGATACTTTTGGTCTGCGGCTTGATATGACGGTTAACTGCCGTACGGTGTAAAGGAGGAAACTGTATAATGAAAAGGATAATGCGCCGCGCGGCGGCAATGGCGTGTACTGCCGCGATAGCGATGCTTATACTGCCCGTTTCGCTGCTGCTGCTTTTAATACGGTTCATATGGAACGCAATAGACAAGCTGCTTGAGGAAAAGGGTGAAGCAAAGTGAAAAGACTGATAAGGAAAGCGGCAAAGCTGCTGCTTGCACTGCTGACAGTGTCAGTTCTTGCGGCGGCTTGCATTCTCGGAGCGTGCGCATACAGAGGTTATAAAATGCACACGGAAGCGTTAAGAGAAACGCCTCTTGAAATAAAAGCTCTTGCCGTGCGCACAAGCGCGGATTTTTGCAGCTATTCCGAGCTGCCCGAATTTTACATAAACGCCGTGATATCCGTGGAGGACAAAAGATTTTACAAGCATTCGGGAGTAGATCCCATCGCCGTTGTCAGAGCCGTTGCACACGATATAGCCGCAGGCTCTCCCGAACAGGGAGGCAGCACCATTACCCAGCAGCTTGCCAAAAATTTATATTATTCCCGTGAAAAGAAACTGGAGAGAAAATTTGCGGAGCTGTTCACCGCTTTCGAGATAGAGAAAAGCTTTTCCAAGGAGGAGATATTCGAGCTTTACGTAAATGTCATCTATTTCGGCAGCGGATATTACGGCATATCGTCTGCCGCGCGCGGTTACTGCGGAAAATCTCCCGCCGAGCTTACCGAATACGAGTGCGCCATGCTTGCGGGGTTACCCAACGCACCCAGCGCATATTCTCCGGATACAGCTCCCGAGCTGACGGAGCAGCGCACGGAACAGGTGCTTAAGGAGATAAAAGATAATAAGTAAGAAGTATGAAGTAAGAAATCGGAACGTCCGACGTAAAAATAAGCGAAGCTGTTTTTCATATATAAACCTCATTATTTGGCAGAATATTTATCGTATCAAGAAAGTCCAAAGCGGAATTATCCGTTTCGTCATAAAATCTTTTCACCCCACAATCACAATATCCTCCGACATAGTACCCTCAATGGTAAAGGTTTCCGGAAAACCAAATATCTCGTCCTTTTCCTTATTATAATTCGCCGCGGGAATCACTGCTATAGGTTTTACGGCAAAGGTATATTCTTTGCCCGATTTTAGGCTTGAAAATTTACACGACATTGCTTTTGTTGTAGTTATCAGCTTGTATTCGCCGCTTTTCAGCTTTTGATATATTTCGTAATATGATGTATTGGGGACTTTTTTCCAATTCAGTGTATTTTCATCGGCGGTAACTTTTGTTTGTGCATAGCTTTTTAATTTGATAGCTTTACAAGAGATGGAATTACTATAATTAATGCAAAGAAATACTTAGAACTTGACCACATAGAAAAAATATGGTATAATAAGGAATATGAGATATACAAGTGATTTAACAGATAGCCAATGGGAACTGATAAAGGAATAC
>JAMPAO010000003.1 GCA_023667165.1 Ruminococcus sp.
CTTGGGTTTAGCAGAGCGCCTCCCCCTTTCCCCCGTAGGTTGTCCCTTTGCATGGCTAACGTGCAAACATATTTCCAAAACAAAGACATCTTGCCAAAAAACAAACTATAGCATAAGAGGGGTAACGTGCAAACTATAGCTATCAACCAAAACACATAACCATAGCATAAGCGGATTACGTGCAAACTAAGGAAATCAACCGAATCATGTAAAATATTATCCCGAACCGTATTGATTTTTGAAAAAAACTCTTGACAAATCCGAAAAAAAATGCTATCATTGTACATATGCCAAATACATATGTATTCCCAAGACGGACGGAAAGACCGGATATTTTCTTGTTGATGGAGATGATCCTGCGTGGCTGAGGAAAAATCACCCGTGCATGACGGCAAGTACGCTGTGGTGGACTGCGACGTGCTTCCGGAGGTATTTATAAAAGTCATGGAGGTAAAAAGGCTGCTTGCCTGCGGCGAGGAAAAAAGCTCCGCGTCGGCTTGCAAGCGCGCGGAAATATCACGAAGCGCGTTTTATAAATACCGCGATAGCGTGTTTACCTATGAAGAAAAGCTCACAGGCAGAATAATCTCTCTGTACTGCGTGCTCAAGGATACGCCGGGGGTGCTGTCCGCCGTTCTTGCCTGTCTGCACAGGTGCGGCGCCAACGTTCTTACCCTTAACCAAAGCGTCCCCGTGGACGGCGCGGCGGCGGTCACGGTAACGGTGAAGCTGTCCGGCAAGCCGATGGACGGAGCGGCTCTGAGCCGTGCCGTGGCGGCGGCGGACGGAGTTGTGGACGTAAGGCTCATATCGGAGGAGTAGCGGTCTTGCGGCATAATTTGGCAGCAAAAGGCAATTCTGCGCGCATTCGCGCATTATTCAAAGCGGCGCTGCCGCTCAACGCTGCGGTGCGTGTTCACATAAAGCCGATGTGCGGATTTTTGAGCATAATTTTGCCGTATTTAAGGCAAAAATCCGCAGGAATACTTGTGCATGGCAAGGATTTTAATCCGCCAAAAAGACGTGCGTCACGGTTTATGTGAACACGCTACATAATACAGACTTGAAAGGATGAATAGCATTATGTCGAAATTTGCGGTGCTGGGTCACGGAGTTGTGGGATCGGGTACGGCCGAGCTGTTTTTGAAAAACAGGGAGCATATAAACAAGCAGGGCAATATCGATCTCGATCTGAAATATATACTGGATATAAGGGATTTTCCGGATCTGCCCTATTCGGATAAATTCACAAAGGATATAAACGATATACTCAACGACGATGAAGTGACCGTGGTGGCGGAGGTAATGGGGGGTGTTCACCCCGCATACGACTTCGTTCTTGCCTGCCTCAATAAGGGGAAAAGCGTTTGTACGTCAAATAAGGAGCTTGTAGCGAAAAAGGGCGCGGAGCTGCTGGCGGCGGCTAAGGCTCACGGCTGTAACTTCATGTTCGAGGCTTCAACGGGAGGCGCGATACCCATTATAAGACCTATCCACCGCTGTCTGGCGGCTAACGAGATAACCGCCGTGGCGGGAATACTCAACGGCACCACAAATTTTATCCTCACAAAGATGATACAGGAGAAAATGAGCTTCGAGGACGCTCTTTCAATGGCGCAGACGCTGGGTTACGCGGAAAAGGATCCCTCAGCCGACGTGGAGGGCGACGACGCGTGCCGTAAAATATGCATACTGTCCTCCCTTGTATTCGGCAGGCACGTATATCCCGATTGGGTGTACTGCGAGGGCATTACAAAGCTCACCCTCGAGGACGTCGCCTATGCGGAGAACTGGGGCGGAGCGGTGAAGCTCATAGGCTCGGTGAAAAAGACGGAATGCGGAAAAATACTTCCCATGGTTGCTCCCCGTTTTGTGTGCAGCGCCTGCCAGCTTGCAGGGATAAACGACGTGTTCAACGGGATCATGGTGTACGGCGACGGCATAGACAGGGTCATGTTCTACGGCAGGGGCGCGGGAAAGCTGCCTACAGCCAGCGCGGTACTGGGCGATGTTATAGAATGCGCAAAGCATAATGTCACCATTATGTCCCAGATGTGGGAGGACAGTGAGGATAACAGCTTTATAGCCGATCACAGTGAGGACGAGGTACAAATGTACGTGCGTATCTCGGGAACGGACAAAACCGCCGTTCTTGCCGCGTTCAAGGACGCGGAGTTCCTTGAAAGAGAGGGACGTCCCGCAGATGAAACGGCGTTTATCACTCCCCTTGCAAAGGAAAAGGATATCGAGGCGGCTGTCGGTTCTCTGGGAGGAAAAGTACTCGGCAAGATAAGAGTATTTGATATGTAAGACGATACGTAAAGCATATCATATAAAGAAAAAAGTCCGGCAGCGACCGGACTTTTTTGCGGTTCTCAAGCGAAACCGCGCAAGGCAAAAGTTTCGCCCGCCTTTTCAAAGGCGGAGGGGATACGCACGCTTATGCGGTAAAAAATTTATCTTGCTTCTTGCATCCGAAAATTCTTACCCCTGCCGGCGCCTACATTGTCCAAAAGCGCTGCAGCTCTTTTTGCCGGTCATAACGTTATCCGAGTATCTCCTTGAGCCGTTCAGCCAGCTTTTCAGCCGCCTTTTCGTGAGTGGCTTCGGTCGGGTGCCAGTCTGCGGCGTAGCCGTCAGCCGCCTGCTGCACGTCGAATTTCATGGCGGAGATCTTTTCATCTCCCGTATTTTCCGAGTACCGCGCCACAGCCTCTTCAACCGCGGGATAGAGCCTGTCGCCCATAATGCCGAGGGTGCAGAGTATGTATGAATCGGGATTGTGTTCCCTTACCAGACCCAGAAAATCAACATATCCCTGTATATATTCCTCGGTCTTTTCCTCATCTCCCTTGGTGTAGGAATCGTCGTTGGTGCCGAGGTTGATGATCACGGCGTCGGGAACGAACGAGCCGAAATCCCATTCGATATCGCTTGAAAGGAAATCGCCGCATTTGCCGCCGTAGGAACGTCCCAGCTTGGCGTAATAATCGGGAACGCATTGAGCGGTCTGTTTTTTGCCGTCGCCGGAATAGCCGGAGATTATGCCGTGTCCGCTGAACGAAACAAGGCTGTAATCCGCGCCGAGGAGCTGTGCGGTCTTATAGGCGTATGCCTTGGTGGCGTCCTCCGTTTCGGTGCTGAAATGATTTTCCTTTACCTCGTCGTCAACGCCGTAGCCGCAGGTAATGGAATCGCCTATAAATTCAAGCTTCAGTGCCTTTTCTTCCGTGGGAGCGATATTGCCCGTACTCGTTACGGCGATATTCTTTATGCCGAAGGTGCTGTTTGCGCTTTCGGACAGCTTGAGGATCGTAACGGTGTTTGTTTCCTCGCTGTCGGAGGAGAAAATGTCAACGACCTTTTCGGAAGAATCCATCATACCGTCGGATACCCTCTCGCCGTTTACATATACCGCGTATCTTGCAAGGCTCGTTTTATCCGCAACGGGTGTGGCGTTGCTGTCGCCCGCAAGGGTAACGCTCGCCTTTGTGCCGGTAAAGGTAAACTCCGCGCCTGCGGCGGAATGGATCACCCAAAGAGCGCCGCCGGAATAGTACGTGCGCCCTATGCACTTGACGTACTCGGGTTCTGCGGTAAAGACCTTGTCGGACAGTACGGTCATATCCTCGGTCTGAGCCGCAGACCCGTCCGCGCCGGCGTCAGCGCCTGCGGAGGTATTGCCCGAACAGCCGGACATGACCGCCATTACGGCGGCAAGAGTCAGTGCGGTAAAAATTTTCCCCGATCTCATAATTCGATCTCTCCTTTTCTTAAACAAAGCATAAAAAGCCTTATCTTCTGCGGGCGGCTTGTCCGCAGAAGGTTTGTAAATCGGTGCAAACGGATAATATTAAAAGATTATCCATTTTTATTTTAACATATTCTGATATAATATTCAATACGGAACGGATAATATTAAAAGCGTGTTCATAATTCCTCATACGCATAAGGAACAGTGAAAAACGCATATTGCGCCGTACTCCGAAAAGGAGGACTTACATATGGATAACGTCAAATTCTATGCCGCGCTTACCTTCGACGACGGTCCGAACACCGTCACTACCCCGAAAATTCTGGATATACTCGAAAAAAACAATATTACGGCTTCATTTTTCCTTGTGGGGAACAATATCACCCCCGAAAGCGGCAGAGCGGTCAAAAGAGCCTATGACATGGGCTGTCAGATATGCAATCACTCAAAGACCCATTCCGTCATGCCCGATCTCACGGCGGAGGAGATAAGGAAAGAGGTAAGATTCGTTTCCCAAAAGGTAAAGGAGATCACGGGCGGGGATACGGCGTTTTTCCGCCCCCCGTACATCGCTGCGGACGATAAGATGTACGACAATATAGATATGCCCTTTATATGCGGTCTGGGATGCGACGACTGGGACGACGGGGTATCGGTCGGCGAACGGGTGGAACGGACTCTCGGACAGCTTACGGACGGGGCGATAATACTTCTCCACGATTCCGAGGGCAACGATAAGACCGTGGAGGCTGTGAAGATACTCGTACCCGAAATGAAGAAAAGAGGATACGGGTTTGTCACCGTTTCCCGCCTTTTCGAGATCAAGGGCGTTACGCCCGTTCCCCATGAAAGGGTATTGTATTCGGTTGTTAAATAGGGTAATAAAAAATTTATATTTAACAGCTATATAAATTTATTGCATTTTGGGGAAAATTGCAGTATAATAGATATATATGTATGCTTATCTATTAGGAAAGGACGGATATTCGGTATATGGAAGCAGGTTATGTGGGAGCCGTTGTTATAACGGGTCTTGTGATAGTTTTTGTCGCCCTTGCGCTGCTGATACTGGCAGTGTGGCTGATGGGCAGGATATTTGCCGCGTTAAGACCTAAAAGCGGAGGTGAAACGGGCGAAGGGAACTCCCCCGCCGAAGCGCGGAAAACCGCAGGGGAGGAAGATACGCCGGAAACGATCTCCGGAGATCCCGTTCCCGACGCGGAGGACGGCGAGATCATAGCCGTTATCGCGGCGGCGGTGGCGGCAATGGCAGCCGAAAGCGGTACCCCGCTCAGAATAAAGCGCATAACGCCCGCAGGCGGCGCGACGGGAAGAAGAAATCCCTGGAGCGCGGCGGCGGCACGGGAAAACACAAGCGTTTTCTGATCCGGCGTCAATGGGAGGATCTCCGGCTGTACCTGCCCGCGATTCCCCGGCGCTCATAAACTATAGCTTTTTAGGAAAGGACTGTACCTATGTTTTCGATCTTTATTGAAACGATAAAGGATCTCGCCGCACAGTCGGGCTTTGCTTCTCTCGGCTGGCAGAATGCCGTTATGATCCTTGTTTCATTTCTTTTTATGTATCTGGCGGTAAAGCACAAATTCGAGCCGCTGCTGCTGCTGCCCATAGCGTTCGGTATGCTTATGACAAATCTTCCCGGGGTGGGAATGTATCATCCGGAGCTGTGGAACGTGGACGGGGGCAATGAGATAAGCTTCGGCGACGTGCTTCATAAGGGAGGACTTATCGACCTGCTGTATATGGGGGTAAAGCTCCAGATATATCCCTCCCTTATTTTCCTGGGCATCGGCTGCATGACGGACTTTGCCCCTCTTATCGCAAATCCCAAGAGCTTTCTGCTGGGTGCGGCGGCGCAGGCGGGTATATTCCTTACCTTTATAGGAGCTGCCGCGTTCGGATTCAACGCCAATGAAGCGGGAGCTATATCCATAATCGGCGGTGCGGACGGTCCCACAGCCATTTACGTAGCGAGCCTGCTGCTTTCGGGGGGAGGCGCCGACGGGGGAAGCTATAACGTATCCGTGGGAACCATCGCGCTGGCGGCGTACACCTATATGGCTCTCGTTCCCCTTATCCAGCCTCCCATAATGAGGCTGCTGACCACCGACAAGGAGCGCAGGGTAAGAATGACGCAGCTTCGTCAGGTATCGCAGACGGAAAAGATAATATTCCCCATTGCCGTTACGGTGATAATCGCGCTTCTCGTTCCGTCAGCCGCGCCGCTGGTGGGAATGCTCATGCTGGGCAACCTGTTCAGAGAGAGCGGAGTGGTCGACCGTCTGAGCAAGACCGCACAGAACGAGCTGATGAATATAATCACGATCTTCCTGGGCGTTTCCGTGGGAGCTACCACGGTTGCGGAAAACGTTATATCCCTCGATTTCCTCAAGGTCATACTGCTGGGCGTGGTTGCGTTCAGCATCGGAACGGCTACGGGCGTGCTTTTCGGCAAGCTGATGTACGTTGTAACGGGAGGAAAGGTAAATCCTCTTATCGGCTCGGCGGGCGTTTCGGCTGTCCCAATGGCCGCAAGGCAGTCGCAGAAGGTGGGGGCGGAAACAGATCCGACGAACTTCCTGCTGATGCACGCCATGGGCCCCAACGTTGCGGGAGTTATAGGCTCCGCCGTTGCCGCGGGAGTGCTGCTCAGCATTATACCTCACTGATAAAATATAAGCGGTATCAAGACTTGGAAATACCGTACGGCTTCACCGCGCATAAACGGCAGATACGTCAGCCGTTTATGCGCGGTGATCTTATAATTTGCTCTTATTTCCCGTCTTCGGCGTACCGTTTCATTTTTACGGAATCGGCTATTTCCTTGAATACGGGGCCGCAGGTAAGATTGCCCGAAACGCCTTCCTCCGCCATTACGGTCACGGCGTAGCGCGGTTCGTCGGCGGGGAAAAACCCCGTGAACCAGCAGTTGAGATTTTCCGCGCCGTATTCGTTATACGTCCAGGTCTGGGCGGTGGATGTCTTGCCCCCTCCGGTGGTAAATTCGGGCACGGCGGCGGAATTTTCCTTGTAAAGCGCGGATATCATAAAGCTCCTTAGCTTATCGGCGACGCTTTTTTTCATTATCCGCTCAAAGGCGGGAGCGGCGGAAACGGCTGTGTGATCGCTTGTAAGATCGACGCTGCCTCGGATCAGCACAGGCTTCGGCATCTGACCGCCGTTTGCTATGGCGGCTGTGAGCATGGTTATTTGCAGGGGCGTGGCGGTGAGCTTTCCCTGTCCGAAAGAGAAATTCGCCTTTTCCTCGGGAACGGCAAGCTCGTTTTCCGTTGTAAGATGACCCGCCGCCGAGATAATACCGGAGGCAAGCCGGGTCTCTCTTCCGAATCCCGCTTTTTGGGCGAATTCATACAGACGGTCCGTGGGGATATCCCTGCCCAGGCTTATGAAATAGGGATTGCAGGATTCCGTCATGGCGCTGCGCATATCCAGCAGACCGTGTCCCCCGAAACGGTGGCAGCCGAATTTATTCTCCCTGACTGTTATGCTTCCGGTGCATTCGTAGGGATAGTCCTCGGAAACGCCGTATTCAAGCGCCGCGCCCGCAGTCACCAGCTTAAAGGCGGAGCCTACGCTGTATGCCGAAAAGGCTCGGTTGATAAAGGGCGCGTCCTCGCTGTCAAGACTCTTTTCCACGCACCTCGGATCGAAATCCGGCTTGCTAACCACCGCGCACAGCTCTCCCGTGGAAATGTCCATTACAACGGCGGCTCCCTTTTCTATATTCTTCATGGCAGCCTCGCAGGCGGCTTGTATCTCGTAATCCACGGAAATGCATATCCCCGTGACATAGGAAACGGAGCGGCGCATGGCAACGCCGTTCCCCGCAAGGAAATTTCCCGCGGCGTCGGCGCTGTAGCGCAGAGTGACCGTTGACGACGGCTGTCTGAGGATATCGTTGAAGCTCTTTTCCAGTCCTCCCGCTCCCTCGCCGCCGCTTAAATATCCTATGATATGTCTGCACATGCTGTCCTCGGAATAGCGTTCCTTTACGGTTATCACGGGAACGCCGTCAATGCCGTCCGTATCTACTCCGCACAGGAAAAGCGCGCCCCCGTTTATGCAGGAATCGTACTTTTCCCTGTCGGTGATATGGGGCGAAAGCGCGGCTTTGTCAGCCGAGGCGGGGTCTATGACCGCAACATAGCTCTCCGCCGTGTTGACCAGCGGTATGCCGTTTCTGTCAAGTATATCCCCGTAGGAGCAGACGACGGTGACTTCTCTGGGAGCCGACATATCAAAGCTCATATAATAATCGCGGTTGAAGTTGATATACAGCAGCCTGCACAGCAATCCCACTCCTGCGGCGGCGGAAAAGGCGGCGGTCATTATTATTTTAAGGCTTGCTCCGTGCATAAAAGATCTCTCCCTGCGTTTTTTCCCCGCCGGCGTTTTTACGGTATGCTTTGCGGATAAAAACGGCGGGGTTTCTTCAACGGAAATTATTGACGGTGAAAGAGAATATTATTCAAAGCAGCGGATATTTCGGGGCGCGAAAAAACGGCTCAGTCAGCCGAAAAAAACACGGAAATCAATTTTTGAGATAAAAACATTTTAAAACAGGAAATTTAAAACGTTATTTGCAAAAGTCAGAGCATTAAGCTAAAAGGTTTTTACATAATGCGAAATATCAAGCCTGCCGATACCGCTTCCTGCCTCTTGCTTCTTAAAATTCTTGCTTCTTAAAATCAATTTTCGGAAAATTGATTTCCCTGGAAAAATACCGCAAAGTCCTTGCTTTTTCCGCAGCGGTGTGTTAAAATAAGAATTGATATTATTTTAAGATCAAGGGGGATTTTTCATGTGGAACATATCAATGCTCAAGGAGAACGCCAAATCGTGCCTTAAGGGGTTTTACTGGACGGCTGTGCTGGCGTCCCTGATCTTTATCGTTCTCACCGGGGCGGGAAGCTCGTCAAACGCGGGAAGAGCCGCTTCGACCGTAAACAGCGGCGATATTTACGAACAGTATTTCGGCGATCACGATTACTATTATGACTACGGCTATGACTACGATCATGATTACGATTACGATCATGACTACGGTTACGGCTATGATCATTATGACGATTACGACGACAGCTACGACACCGAGGAGGCTATTGAGGAGATACGGGAAATGTTCTCCGATATATTTGAAGGAGATACCGTGGATCGGATCACAGAGATAGCAGCGGTTATTTTTATCATCGCTCTTCTGATAGCCGCGGCTGCCGAGATATTTTTCAAAGCGCCTCTGAGAGCCGGCTACAACCGATTTTTCCTTGACGGGCGCACCGGCGGAGGAACGCTTGACAAGCTGTTTTACTCCTTCGGAGGAGGACGGTATCTCAAAACCGTAAAGCTCATGTTTTTATACGACCTAAGACTGTTCGTATGGCAGATACCCTCGCTTGTCTGCTTATTGGCGATGATCGGCTCGGTATTCGGCGTATTGCTTTCCATGATCGCGTCGGGATTTTCGTTTTCGTCGCTGTACAGAGCGACGGGAATGTTCTTTATTTTCTATCTGCTGTACCTGATCCTGCTGATACCGTATTACATAAAATATTTCGATTATTTGCTTGTGCCTTACATAGCCGCCGAAAATCCGGACATGGACATAAAACGCGCCTTGGATATAAGCAGGCAGACCATGCAGGGAGAGAAAATGCACTGCCTGGGACTTACGCTTTCCTTTATAGGCTGGTTCATTCTGGGCGACATCGCGGGAAGTATCATGTCTTTGTTCTCCGTGGGAATATTCGGAACGGTCGCCGCCGTTGCGGGCATGGCTCTGGTCTATCCCTATTTTTACGCCACGCGTACGGAGTTTTACTGCTGCATGAAGGAAAAAGCCTTTGCCGTTGGAATCGCCCGCAGGGACGAGCTGGACGGCTTTTCCGGCGCGGCTTCGAACAGCGTGCCTTTCCCCGATCAAAGCGTGTACAACAGCGCGGGATACGGTCAGCCGTCCGCAAGCGGAGGATATTCGTCCTTTGACCGTACCGGCGGCAGCGTAAACAGCTCCGGCAGCTATCCCGCGTACAGTTCTTCCGAAAATAACACTCCGATACAGGACGGCGGTCTTTTCGGGGAATCAAACTCAGCCGTTCCGCCTCCGGACGCAGCCGACGGCGGAAAGCCGCCCATAGACCTTAACGATCCCGCAGATCTCGACAGCGGTTATTACAAAGGGAAAGACGGTACGGAGTGAGCTCGGTGCAATACCGCGCAGAGAAGCATTATCCCAATTTATTATGAAAGGATCTCGGAAAATGAAAAGATTATCCGAAGCACTCGCTTTGCTGCTGTCGCTTGCCATGCTGACCGCCTGCGGAGGAAAAACGGAAACCGATACAGATACCGGAACGTCTGCGGAGGAAACCTCCGCAGCGTCCGCAAAGGAACCGGAAACAGAGGAGGAATTTCATACGGCTATGGTTGAAAGATCGCTGTACAGCACGGGCAATACCTATAGACTGAAAAATAAAACGGACAAGGCGCGCTCCGGCGAAAAGACGACTATAGCTTATATAGGCGGCTCTATCACCGAGGGACTTACCGCCGGAAAGGACGGCTGCTACGCAAGGCTCTCTTACGAGATGTTTAAGGACAGATATGGCACGGGGGACAACGTGGAGTACGTTAACGCGGGGATCAGCGGAACGCCGTCCAATCTTGGAGTTCTGCGGCTGGAGCGGGACGTTCTTTCGCACGAGCCGGACATTGTATTCATCGAATTCGCGGTAAACGACGGGCAGGACAAAACAGCCAAGGAATCCTACGAATCGCTGGTGAGGACTGCTCTTAACAGTCCATCTCAGCCTGCCGTGATACTGCTGTTTAATGTGATAAAATCGGGTTACACCGCCCAGGCGCATATGAAAGAGATAGGCGAGTTTTACGACCTGCCCATGATATCCGCCGCCGACGCGCTGACTGCGGAATTTGAAGAGGGAAGAATGACCTGGGAGGATTACTCGGACGACGAATCGCACCCCAACGAGGGCGGTCACAGGCTGCTGTGCGAGTTCATAGAGCAGATGTACGTTTCGGCGGAAAATACCGAATATTCCGAATATACCGTTCCTGCGGGGGCGAAATTCGGCGCGCCCTACGAGAACGCCGAGATGATCACGCCGGATATTACGGACTCGGAGCTTATTTCCCTTGAAAGCACAGGCTCGTTCGAGGAAAATACCTGCGGCTCGGGCGGCTTCGGCAAATGCTGGCAGCACGGAGAGGGGGACGGACCCGTGAAACTGAAGGTAAAAGGCTCTTCGTTCTTCGTGATATACCGCAGAAACAACAACAGCGGCATGGGTTCGTTCGACGTTTTCATAAACGGAGAAAAGATCAAGACCGTGAACACAAATCAGTCCGACGGCTGGGGAGAGGCTTTTTCGGAGCAGATAATCAAATTTCAGTCGGAAAAGGAAATGGAGATCGAAATACGCTGCTCCGAGGGTTCGGAGGACAAGAACGTACAGATCCTCGGCTTTGCCGCCGCTTCGAACGTTTCATTCTGAAAAACGGAGATGAAATAGAAATGGAAACAATATCATGCTGCGGCATATACTGCGGCGAGTGTCCCGTATACGCCGCCACAAAAAAGGACGATGAAAACGCAAGAAAATTCCTTGCGCACGAATTTTCCACGGAGGAACGCAGGTTTTATCCGAAAGACATAGTATGTCACGGCTGCCGCACCGTTTCTGCGGATCACAACAAATTCGGAAAAAGCTGCGAGATACGCAAATGCTGCAAGGAAAAGCATATCCGCCTGTGCGCCGAGTGCGGGGATTTCCCCTGCGCAAAAGCCGACGAATATATCCCCAAGGGCAGCGAGCACAGAAACAGGCTGGAAGAAATGGCGGCAAGCATATAAGTATCGTTTTTATCGTCATATTGCCCATAGAATGCGCGGGAATTGGTACAAAACGGAGAAAATTATTTCTTGCCCTCCCCTTATGAATTTCCTGCCTCGGATAGCTTATAATAACAAATGCGGAGGTCACAGTATGCATATGCGATTGGATAAGTTTGTTTCGGAGCAGACAGGCGTATCGCGCTCGGAAGCAAAAAAGCTGATAAGGGACGGCAGGATCACCCTGAACGGTGCCGCCGCTCCTCCGCCCGAAACCAAGACCGACCCCGAAAACGACTGCGTTGCACTGGAGGGCAGCCGAATATTATACAAAAAGTATATATATATAATGCTCAATAAGCCTGCGGGAGTGGTATGCGCGGTAAAGGACAGGCTAAGCGGCACCGTTCTGGAGCTTATCCCCCCCGAGCTGCGCCGCAGGGGACTTTTTCCCGCAGGACGGCTTGACAAGGACACTGAGGGATTTGTGCTTATCACCGACGACGGCGGACTGGCGCACAGAATGCTGTCCCCCGCTCATCATGTGGAAAAGGAGTACGAGGTCACGCTGGAAAGACCCGCCGAGGACGGCTATATCAAGCTGTTTGCCGAGGGAATGACCATTGACGGGGGAGAAAAATGCCTGCCCGCCGTACTGGAGTTTATCCCCGGACGCACCGACAGGCGCAGGGTAAGGCTTATCCTCACGGAGGGCAAATATCATCAGGTAAAAAGAATGATGGAGGCGGCGGGGAACAGGGTCGTTTCTCTGAAAAGAACAAGGATAGGCGGAGTGAGCCTCGATCCAAAACTGGCTCCCGGAGAGTGCAGAGAAATATTGCACAAAGAAAGCTTAAATCTTTATGCAAAATAATAACATTTCGTCAAAGCCTTTTTCCAAAAAAGTTTATTTTCGTCAAACTTAATAAATAATTTTTTATAAGTTTGGGTAATAAGTGACTTGAAATTACTGTCAGTAATTTGGTATTATATATGTATAGCCGAATTTATGTATTCATGATAATACCCTCGGCAGCATTTTAGATTAGGGAGGTCCACATAAATGGCAAGTTTATCACTCAGATCAATTTATAAGAAATATCCCGGTGGCGTTGTTGCCGTATCAGACGTAAACCTCGAGATCAAGGACAAGGAGTTCATCATCCTTGTAGGCCCTTCGGGCTGCGGAAAATCCACGACTCTGCGTATGATCGCAGGCCTTGAGGAGATTTCCGAGGGCGAGCTTTATATCGGCGACCGCCTCGTTAACGACGTTGCTCCCAAGGACAGAGATATCGCGATGGTTTTCCAGAACTACGCTCTGTACCCTCATATGACCGTTTTTGAGAACATGGCTTTCGGTCTGAAGCTCAGAAAGGTCCCCAAGGACGAGATCGCCCGCAAGGTAGAGGAAGCCGCAAGGATCCTTGATATTTCACATCTGCTCAGCAGAAAGCCGAAGGCTCTCTCCGGCGGTCAAAGACAGCGTGTAGCTCTCGGACGTGCGATCGTGCGCGAGCCTCAGGTATTCTTACTCGACGAGCCTCTCTCCAACCTGGACGCCAAGCTGCGTGCTCAGATGAGAACCGAGATCTCCAAGCTCCATCAGAAGCTGGGTACTACGTTCATCTACGTTACCCATGACCAGACGGAGGCTATGACCATGGGCGACCGTATCGTTGTTATGAAGGACGGCTTCGTTCAGCAGGTGGATTCTCCTCAGAACCTTTATACAAGTCCCGTAAATCAGTTCGTTGCAGGCTTTATGGGATCTCCCCAGATGAACTTCGTTGACGCTGTTCTCAGAAAGCTGGACGGCAAGTATACCGTTGAGTTCGGCTCGGAGGATACCAAGACCTCCAGAGGAAAGAAATATTATGTTGAAATTCCCGAAGCCAAGGTTGATGATCTCGCGCTTTCCGAGCTTGTTGACAAGGAGATCATTATGGGTATCCGTCCCGAGAATATCCACGACGAGGAAATGTTCCTTTCCGCCGCTAAAACGGGTATTATAGAGGCAGAGGTTGAGATCACCGAAATGATGGGCGCGGAAACATATCTGTATCTTACCTGCGAGGGTATTTCTCTCACAGCCCGCGTTGATCCCCGTTCTACCGCCCGTCCTCAGGACACTATCAAGGTAGCTATAGATCCCAACAAGATCCACATCTTCGACAAGGAAACCGAAAAGACCGTTATCAACTGATCTTCGGCTGCCGTTAGGGATTTTAAGATGAAATTACGTTCTCCGCAGGGATCTCCTGCGGAGATTTTTTTCGGCGGGATAGAGCACGGAAATCAATTTTTGAAATAAAAATATTTTAAACAGAAAATTTAGGATGTTATTTGCAAAAGTCAGAGCATTAAGTTAAAAGGATTTTACATAATGCGAAATATCAAACCTGTTGATACCGCTTCTTGCCTCTTGCTTCTTAAAATTCTTGCTTCTTAAAATCAATTTCCTAAAAATTGATTTCCGTGGGGACGGAGAAAAAGCATTTGACAGACAGTGCAAAATGTGCTATAATGAAAGAAATCAAAGCACTCGGTAAGTTTTACGGGAAAGGAGCCGGATATTATGACAAACTATTTGAATATACCCTCGTTATCGGCGCCGTCGGGCGGCTATGACCGTACATACCCTCAGACAGCCTCCAAGGACCGCGCTCCGGATACGGGAAGCGCCGCCCTCGTCTACGGAGAGCTGCCGCAAAAAAACGGGGAAACGCCGCAAACGGGCAAATTAAGCGAAGAAGCGGATAAAAAACGCCGCTTTGATTCCTTTGAGTGCCAGACCTGCAAAAACAGGAAATATCAGGACGGCTCGGACGACATGGGAGTGTCCTTTCAGAACGCCACAAAGGTAAATCCCAAGGCGGCAGCGGCGGCTGTACGGGGACATGAACAGGAACACGTTACCAGAAACAGAGCCAAGGCAAAGCGCGAGGGCAAGGAAATAGTTTCCCAGAGCGTGACCATTCATACGGGGATATGCCCCGAATGCGGAAAAATATATGTTTCCGGAGGAACTACGCGGACTGCCACAAAAAACTCATCGGACGGCAATAAGGCAGAGAACAGATTCAATGCGGGCATGAACGATCCCGAAGCGGAAACCGGAGGTCTGCTGAACACGGCGGCGTGACGCGGGGAGCGTTCCCCGATTCTCATGCTTTTTTGCGGATTTTGCCGTAATAGGACTGCAGAGCTATTCTTTTATCTTTTAGGGGTGCAAAAATGAAAAACAAACGGCAGGCGGAGATCAAAGCGTTTTTGGCGGAAGAATTCGGAGAAGAAAAAGGCTGCGCTTTATTTGAAAAGCAAGAGCTGCTCTTTCAAGCTCTGACCGAACGGAAAAAAGGAGAAAGCAAAAGCCGAATGAAAACTCTGACGCAAACGATAATGCCGGTAATAGCCATGTATCGGATCCTTGAGGAGGCTGTGACGGAAAAAGAAGAAGCATTGCGTATTGTCCGCAAATATATGATAGACGTCGTTGCCGCCGATAAGAACAGATCTATGGCTAAGATGGAAAAAATCCCCGCATTTTTTTATATTTACAGAAATATATTTCTGAAAGTCATGCGGACGAGCGATTTATGGAGCGGCACACAGGAACGCGGAAAAGAATGCTTCGACGTTGTCATAACAAAATGCTTATGGCATGAATCGTGCGTTGAAAACGGCTGCCCCGAATTATGCAGACTGTTCTGCGATGTGGACGATGTGACCTACGGAGGACTAAGTAAAATGAAATTCAGCCGTACAACATCGCTCGGTTACGGCGGGGATCGGTGTGATTTCCATTTTTCAAAAAAGTAGCTTTTTTTAAGCGCAATTGCGGCGGATATCTTTGATCCAAAAGGGTCACGGCACGTTACATAACGTAAGTGCTGTGACCCTTTTGCTGTTTATATCGGCATGATCGCTGAATCTTTCCGCCTTACAGCGTGAAATATCCGAAATGCCCGCATTTCGGATATTTCAAATGCCGCCCGATATTAACGGTTTTTTATTGACAGACTTAACAACAGATTTTCTGCCTTATCTTTTTTCCGTCATCCTGCTTTTTCCATTTTATAGCCTACGCCGAACACTACCTTTATGTAGCTGGGATTGTGCGGATCCGGCTCTATTTTACCCCGTATGCGGCGTATATGCTCCACGACCGTCTTTCGCACGGAATAAGGACTGCCGTGCCACACTCTTCGGTAGATATCGTTGACGGTACATACGTCGCCGCAGTTTTCCATAAGATATTCTATTATCCCGTACTCTATGGCGGTGGTCTTTATCACAACTCCGTCCGCCATCACCGCGCGCTTCCGGCGGTCTACGGCTATACTGCCGTTGGTAAGGATATCACAGCAGGAAAGATCCTTGCCGCAGCCGTTTCCGGCAAGCTCCGCATTCCATGCGCCCGTATAGCGCTTGAGCATGGATATCACCCTTGCTTTCAGCTCAAAGCCGCAGAAATCCTCCCCTGCGCCCATACAGGCGTCCGCGCCCTTTGCCAGCGCCATTATCCTGTATATCTCGCCGCAGCTTTCGGACACGGTGATAAGGGGGATATCCGAAAAGCTGCGCACGCTCTCTATTACATCAAAGGACGGTGCGGACAATCCCCCGTCCCTGATTATCATCATATGCCAGTCCCCCGAGGGACACGGGGTATAAAGCGCCTGAGCCGCATTGCCCGAAACAAAAACGTTTATCTCTTCCCCGGCAAGAAGCTGCCTGACCTTATCGTTTTCATCGGTCCCGATCCCGTTGTATGCAAGTATCACGTTGGGACGATTCTTTACGCTTGTCATGCTGTTTTTTTGCATAATAATTCCTCCTGTTCCAATGACGCACTCTTTACAAGGTTCGCTGCATAGGCATTTCTTTTTTTCTGCCCTGCATTTTGCTTTCTGATAAATAAACGATTCAGAGAGGCAAAAAATTTCACGGAACAAGGTGAATTTACATATTGTTAATATTTATCGGCGGTTTGCACAGATTGAAATGTAATATTTTGTCGAATAATGCCAACTGTCTGCACCGTTACAGCAGCGGCGCAAGCAATCTCAGCACGGCGTCGAACATGGTACCCTTGTAATATTTTTTGAAATTATCCAAGGTGATCTCGCGGCTTTTCGCCATGGTTTCAAGGTGATCTTTTTTCAGATCCTCCAGCGCGCCGCAGCCGTACATCAGCGTACCGCACTCAAAATGGAGGAACAGACTGCGGAAATCCAGATTTATGGTACCCACAACGCCTATTTTATCATCGCTTACAAAGCTCTTTGCATGGATAAACCCGGGCGAATATTCATATATCCGCACTCCGTTTTTCAGCAGAGGGGCGTAGTTTGCCCTTGTAAGCCTGAAGATCACCTTTTTATCCGGTATGCCGGGGGTGACTATCCTTACGTCCACCCCCCTTTTTGCCGCAAGGCAGAGAGCGCTTTTCATATTATCGTCAAGGATAAGATAGGGCGTGAAAATATAAACATAATCCTTGGCGGAGTTTACTATTTCGATATAAAGATTTTCGCTGAGCGCCTCGGTATCAAGGGGCGTATCGTAGAAAGGCTGGACGCAGCCGTCGGAAATGTATTTGCCGCCGTAAAGAGAGGGAGCGTACTTTGATATGTCCGGCTTTTCGTCGGTATCTCTGAACGTATGCCAAAGCTCCAGGAACATTTCCGTCAGATTGATAACGCCCTCGCCTTTAAGACGGACTCCCGTATCCTTCCAGTTGCCGTAGGGGTGGGTCACGTTGATATATTCATCGGATACGTTCACGCCGCCGTTAAAGCCGATATAGCCGTCCACCACAAGTATCTTGCGGTGATCCCTGTTGTTCATCACAAGGCTTAAAAAGGGCACTACGGGGTTAAAGGCAAGGCATTTTATATTGGGACTGAGGGATTCGAGATACTTGAAATATCCGGGAGGAAGCAGAGCTACGCAGCCCATATCGTCGTAAATGATCCTTATGAGAACGCCCTCGTTTGCCTTTTCTTTCAGTATATCCAGCAGCCCGTTCCACATCTGACCCGTATTTATCAGAAAATATTCAAGGAATATAAAATGCTTTGCCGACCTTACAGCCTCCAGCATATCCTCGTACATAAGCTCTCCCATGGGGTAATATTTCACCTGTGTGTCCGAAAAAACGGGATATCCGCTGCGCTCCTTTATATATCCGAAAGTAAGGCTGCGCCTGGGATCGGTCTGCTCTATTTTTTCCTCTCCCCGCGTATCGTATTCGTCAAGGAGCTGCACGTAGCTTTCCTTTGTGGCGCAAAGCCGGCTGTACATACGCTTTGAGGGTTTTTTATTGCCCGCCAGCAGATACAGCAATCCTCCGAATATGGGGAGCAGCATTATCAGGATTATCCAGATCATTTTATAGGACGGATTTTCGTCCTTGCAGACGATATACATGACCATTATAAAGCTCAGCACCATGAAAAACATAGTTATCCACACCGAATATTCCGACAGCTTTATTATGCTCACCGCAAACCACGCTATCTGGAGAATAAGCGACAGAGCCGTCGCCGCTATGCGGTATATCACCATTAAATTGATGTGTTTCTTTTTTGTTCCGCTCATCTTCATACTTCCTTTTCCGCAGCGTCGGCCTTATTTGCTTCAGCGTACAGCAGCCGCGCTAATTCTTTTTCGTATTCGCTGAATTTGTACAGAGATTGAAATATCAGCATATCCATATATTTTTCGGCGTCTGCCAATTTTTTTCTCACAAGTCCGTACACGGAGAAACGGCGCTTGCTGAGAGTATCGGGGTCTATTATGAATGAATTTTCCGCAAAAGCAGCCATTTCACAGCCGTCCGCCTCGGAGCCTATAAGCAGCCTTTTGCGGCAGCGGGGCAGCATATCCTCCCCGCAGCTCCCCCTGCGGACTATCATAACGCTGTCTTCAAGCTGTTCGGCGGATATCACGCTTTCCTCCGAAGCCGCAGAGCCTCGGACAAGTATGCTGTGCTCAAATTCCCGCAGCTTTTTTCCCGTAAGTCCTTTATCTCCCAGCAGCGCGGAATAATAATCCTCCTCGGCGCAGGGGAAACGCAGGACGCCAAGACTGCACACGCCCTCGGAAACGCGGTCTGCCGCCTCGGCATTTCCCGAAACAATCAGCTCGGCGCAGATATTTTCCCTGTTCATCAGCATTCCCAATGCGGCGTTTATATATCCCCCCGGAGGAGCGCATATCCCAAGACGGGGAAGTCCGTCGGCTGCGGGTCTGTACATTGCTTCTATTTTATCGAACTGCTCCAATACGGCTCTCGCGCAGCGCAGGAATTCCGCTCCCTTGGGAGTGGGAAAAACGCCTCTTGCGCTTCTGTTGAAAACGGTTATCCCTATCTCGTTTTCGACCTCCTTTATTGCCTTGCTGAGGTTTGGCTGACCCATAAAAAGGTTAGCCGCCGCTCCGGTGACAGAGCCTGCCTTTTCCACCTCCGCCATATATCTCAAATGCTGCAGGTTCAACGTTTATCACCTCCTCAAGGATCGGGTTCGGGGTATATATATAATTATATCACTTTTTGGAATTTTTTCAAGTCGTACCGTGAATTTTTTTCGCAGATAAGGTTTTGCCCTGCGCCTGCCCCGAACACCGCTGCGATTTCTTGCTCAAATCCTATTGCAAATATCTGCCGAGAGTGGTATAATTTATTATGAAAGCAAATGAAAGGAAGATCTGATCTATGGAACTGCTTTATGAGTTCAAAAGCTCGCTGCTGACTATTCTTCCTCCCACGTTTTGGGATATTATCGATATCGCCGTCCTTTCCTACCTTATCTATAAGCTGATACAGTTTATGAGGGAAACGCGGGCGGGCGGACTGTTCAAGGGCGTTGTGGTGCTGCTGCTGTGCTATTTCGTGGCGCGGATCGCAAAGATGAAGGCGCTGATGTTTATTCTGGATAAAGCCTTCGACGTGGGTCTGCTTGCCATAATCATTCTTTTCCAGCCCGAGCTGCGGCGCACCCTCGAAAAGGTGGGTCACTCGAAGCTGTCGAAGCTGCCCGTACTCAACCAATTGGGCGGATCCGCCGAAACGAGCGAAACTGCCGCAAAATGGGCTTATGCGATCGACGCCATATGCGACGCCTGCGAGGATCTGTCAGCCACCACCACCGGCGCGCTTATAGTTATTGAGCGCGAAACCAAACTCGGAGAGCAGATAAGCAACGGGACAATATTAAACGCTACCCCCAGCAAGGAGGTATTCGGAAATATATTTTATCCCAAGACCCCGCTTCATGACGGAGCGGTCATAATGCGCGACGGTATAATCCTTGCCGCCGCCTGCTTTCTGCCGAAGCCGGGGAACGAGGAGCTTATCAACAAGGCTCTGGGATCCCGCCACAGGGCAGCTATAGGAATGAGCGAAAACTCCGACGCCATAATAGTCGTGGTATCGGAGGAAACGGGAGCTATCTCCATTGCCGAAAACGGCGAGCTTACAAGGGGATATTCCCGCGATACCCTGAAAAAGACCCTGCGGGGAAAGCTGCTGCCCGAAAAGCCGCCCAGGGAAAAGCCTCAGCGCGAGGGCAGGGCAAGAACTGCGGCCGCAAAAAAGAACGACGGTCAGTAAAAAGGGAGATGTTAGGCTATGATAAAAAACATTACAGGCTTTTTCGGCAGCCTTTTTCAGAAGGACAGCGCACTTAAGGTCATTTCTATCGTAAGCGCGGTAATCATATGGGCGGTGGTGTCCATCAGCTTTTATCCCACCATGGATAAGGTTTTTTATAACGTTCCCGTTGTCATTGAGCTTGAGGATACCTATGCGCAGGCAAATCAGCTTGACGTTATCGCCCTGTCCAATGAAACGGTCACGGTGAACATAACCGGAAACAGAGCACAGATAGGCGATATCAAGGCGGACGACCTGACGGCTGTGGTGGACGTATCAAACGTTATGCTGCCGAGAGAATACAAGCTGAACATGAGCATTAAAAGCGAGGCGGGAAAGGTCTTTGAGGTATCGGGCATAGATCCGCCGTCGGTAAGCGTTTCCTTTGACAGGATAATCTCAAAGGAGTTCGAGGTGACGCCTCAGGCGGAAAATGTGCGCATCGCCTCCGGATATATGAGCGGCGATCCCATCGTCACTCCCGCTTCCGTTACCGTAACGGGTCCGCAGGATATGGTCAATTCCATTACAAAGGTAAGCGCAAGGGCGGACGTTGACAGAGAGCTTGACAGCGCATATGAATTTACCACGAGCGAGCTTGTGCTGTACAACAACAACGCGGTGATAGACAATGAAAATCAGACCCTAAGCTTCGACAAAACCTCCTTTGCCGTACAGATCCCCGTGTATGTGCGCCAGACCCTGCCGCTGGACGTGAATATCATAAACGCTCCGGAAAACTTCGACATGGAATATTTCCGCAGTCAGCTTGTATTTTCGGTGAACGAGCTGAATATCGCAGCTCCCAACGACAAGATAAAGGAACGGGAAAGTCTTACCATCGGAACGATAAATATGAGAGAGGTCGACGTTGGCTCCGTGTTTGAATTCAAGGCGGAAAATTTCCTGCCCGACGGGTATGAAAACCTTACACAGATAGACTCTGTTACGGTATCCTGCCCCAGCGAGGGCATTTCCCGAAAGGCTATAGCCATTATGGGCAAGGATATCCAGTTTGTCAACAAACCGGCGCAGTTTGAGTTCGATCCCGTCGCTTCGGGAATGACGCTTTTCCTTGTGGGAGATTCGGATCAGATAGCCTCCGTTTCAAAGGAGGATCTTACCGCTCAGATAGACCTGATAGACTTTAATATGCAGGAGGGCGATCACAAGATGTCCGTTGATTTCATCATATCCTCATACGACAAGGTATGGCTCAACGGCGACGACGGCATCGCCACTCCCAAGATATACGTGACCGCAAGGCTGAACTCGGATAACTGACAGCAAAACGGAGTATCAAAAACAGCGCCGCACATATCCGTGCGGCGCTGCCTTTACCGTGATCTGTCTGCGCAGCCTGCAATGCCTACTCGCAGCAGCCGTTGATATATTTCCCTGCCGCGTCAGAGGGATCGACCTGCGCTTTTTGTATATCCGTACCGTTTGCAAGCAGGCGGTTTTTATACTCCGTTACCTCGGTAAAATCATCTCCGTTCACATCGTAGCTGTCGGGCACATTGTCAAAATATTTGAACGAACGCTCTATCAGCGCGTCAACATCTGTATCAGCCTTGAGAACGCCGATCTTATGAAGATCCCTGCTTACGTTTTCCAGCGCCTCATATCCTCCTCTTACGCTGGGGATATAATTGTAGCTTTTCAGGATATCCGCAATAAACTCGGCGTCACCCGCGACATATTCCTTTTCCACCTGTATGCGCGCCGTTTCCTCCGGATGGGCCGCGACCCATGCGGAGCCTTTAAGGACAGCTCTTGTAAAGCCTGCCGCAATGTCCGGGTGATCCTCCGCAAGCTCGGCGGATACGAAGCTTACGCAGCAGTATTCCTGCGCGTAGGGCGCGGTCACGGCGGTGTCCAGCAGCACGGTCAGACCGTATTCCTCCTGGACTGTGGATGCGTACGGATCGGGAGTCGCTATTGCGTCCACCGCGCCGTTGATGAGAGCCATAGGCTGATCTGCGGGAGCGTATACCGAGAAAGTTACCTCGTCGCTTGCAGCCGATATGTCAATGCCCTCCGAATAAAGCGCGCGCTTGGCGGTGATCGCCTCCGAACCCGCAAGGGAGCTTACGCCTATATTTTTACCTTTCAGATCCGCGATATCGGTTATACCGGAATCACTGCGCGTAAGTATCTTTGTGCAGCCGGTATGCATTCCCGAGGTAACGACCATGTTAAGTCCGTTTTCTATAGGCTGGATAAACTTTCCGACAAGACCGAAGCCGCAGTCGATAGTACCCGCTCCCAGAGCCGCCTGTATATCGCCGCTGCCGAAATCCACGCGCTCCCACTTTATACCCTCCTCGTCAAGGTAGCCGTTTTCCATCGCTATCTGGAGCGGAGCGTGGCAAAGTCCGCCCTGCGGCTCGCCTATCTTCAGTACATATGTATCCTCCGCGGCGCTGCCCGAATTATCCGAGGGCGCGTTTCCTCCCGTATCCCCCGAGCAGCCGGACAATGCGGACGCCAAAGCCGCCGACAGCAATACCGATATTATCTTTTTTCCTTTCATGACGAATACTTCCTTTCATCGCTTTGATTTATCTGCGGCAAGCCGTTTCCTGCCGCATTTATGCTTTGCAGCGGATTCATATGATATAATCCACTTCCCGTTCTTTTCCGGCAAAGTCAAGAATTTTAAGTATCTCGTTCCTTAGCCTTATAAATTCGGGATTGCTTCTATCTCTGGGCTGGGACAGCTTAACGTCTATCACCCTTTCGATCTTTGCGGGACGGGGGGTCATTACAACAATACGGTCTGACAGATAAACCGCCTCGTCGACGTCGTGAGTCACCATGATCATTGTCATGTCCTGCTCCGCTTTTATCCGCAGCAGCTCGTCCTGCATATTCATTCGCGTAAACGCGTCGAGAGCGCCCAACGGCTCGTCCAGCAGAAGAGCCTTGGGATGGCCTATCAGCGCCCTTGCAAGAGAGGCTCTCTGACACATTCCGCCCGAAAGCTGATGAGGATAGGAATGCTCAAAGCCTTCCAGACCTACCAGCTTTATAAAATCGAGTACGCTGTCCTTTTTCGCTTTGAACAGTCCTCTGACCTTAAGGCCGAAAGCCACGTTATCGTAGATACTGAGCCAGGGGAACAGATTATGCTCCTGAAACACAAGCCCTCTGTCGTATCCGGGACCCGCGATAATTTCGCCGTCGATGTAAACTCCGCCCTCCGTAGGCGTGTCAAGTCCCGCCAGCAGCCTTAGCATTGTGGATTTGCCGCAGCCGGACGGACCTATAAGACAGACGAAATCCCCCCGGTCTACGGTAAGTTCTATATCATTCAAGGCGTGCACCTTTTCGCCGTCCGGTCTGACAAATACCTTGCTCACACTTTCAAATCTGATGTCCTCTACCACTTTATCACACCCTTCTGCCACAGCAAAGCCTTATCCCTTATCTTGAACAGCACCGTTATCACAATGTAGAACAGTACCGCTATAACGATAAGTCCCGCATATACGTTGGCGTACGCCATCATTTCCTTCTGCCAGTTCACATACCAGCCTATGCCGTATTTCGCGCCTATCATTTCGGCGGTCATAAGAGCAATGAACGAAGCGCAGATACCGTTGAACAATCCCAGAAAAATGCTGGGACTTGCCGCGGGAACGCCTACCCGCACTATCTGCTGAAGCTTGCTTGCGCCCAAGGTGGAGGCTACCTCAAAATACGAATTCTTTACATTCGATATGCCGCTTGAGGTAAGCACTACCGTGGGGAACCACACGGATATGCCGATAATGAACGCGCTTGCCGCTCTTGCCGTGGGGAACGCCACCAGCAGGATAGGTATCCATGCGGTGGAGGGTATGGGACCGAGAATACGCACAACGGGATTTATCCAGTATGCCATACGCTTCGAAAAGCCTACCCCCACTCCCATGAAAAATCCTACGATAAGTCCTCCGAACACGCCCGAAAGCAGTATTCCCGCCGAATATCTCACGCATTTGCCGATAAGCTCGTAATCCTCAAACAGCGTGCCGAACACCCTGTCAAGCGTGGGAAAATACAGCACGGGCAGCAGGGCGGTCTTGGCGGTCGTTATGTTAAGGATATTCATCACCAGTATCACTCCCGCCAGAAACGGCGCTCTGTAAAAAATATTTTCCTCCGGCACGCTCCGCTTTTTCCTGCCGCCGATATACCCTGCGGCAGCAGCGGCAAAATATACCGCCGTTATTATCAAAAGCAGCCATGCAAAATACGGGTGCTTTGCCGCCTGATGCTTAGGGGAATCCGGCAGTCCCAGCGCGACGGCTTCCGCAGCCGCCAGCGACAGTATCAGCACGGCGATCCCGACTATCGATTTTTTTGTCATATAAACGCAGCCTCCTTAGTTACCGAACAGGTTTATCATCTCCCGTCACCGAACAGACGACGTCCTCCCCCACGGGAGCCGCAAGAAGTTTCTTGTAATACGCCTTTGCCTGATACAGCGCGCCCGCAGGGTTATGCGCCAGCACCCTGTCCTTTGTGATAAGCGTGGTCGTGATACCCTTTGCATACTTGTAAAACAGACTGTCGTGACCGACGCAAAGTCCCACGACAACGTTTAAGTCAACTCCCCGTTTATTTAGCAGCTTTGCCTGCAAAATGGGATTGCACATCACTCCGCCCGTAACGCAGGTGTATTTGGGGTCTATGCCGATATCGGTCTTGTTCACGGAACCGGATTTACAGCTCACGCCGTACACCTCAAAGCCGTTGAGCTTAAGTATCCTTGCAAATATCCTGCTTTCCTCCATAAGACCTATACAGGTGGCTATGCCTATCTTCTTTGCGCCTATCCTGCGGGCGAATTCCACTATCTCCTCCACCCTGGTGTATTTTCCGTAGAAGCTGCCCTCTATTTCCGCGGCAGCCACCGCGATCTTTTTGTTGATCCTGCTGTTTTTGTAAAGGCTCGTTACCTGCTCGATATCTTCCTCGTCAAGCTCTGCCGTGGGACAGAATTCGGGATAGCTCCCCGTGCGCTTTGCGCAGTTCATAATGCCGCAGTCGACACAACTGCAAGCCGCTTTTTTTGCTGTTTTTTCGGACATTTTGATTACCTCCGTCAGATCCGTTTTTTATAAACCTATAAAATCTATATGATTACTATGATTTATGCTGTTAATTATAAACCCCTCATCAAATTTTGTCAAGGGGTTTTCCCGCTTTTTTGCACATATGCCGATATTTTGTAGGAACGCACAATGAAGCGGGAGGAATGTCGAAATATTTTGTGATCCGCATAAAATAGGCGCCGCACTGATATCAGTACGGCGCAGTATTGCCTGTAATTTTCCGTATGACCGGTATCAATGCTCTCTTGACGCCGATCTGCTGCGGTGATGCTTGACCTTTTCCGAATACATAAGAGCGTCCGCCTGCTTTATCAGCGCGTCGACGTCGAAATCCTTGTCTATCTTCGCGTACTGCATACCGAAGCTGCTTTCGACCGTGTATGGTTTTCCCGACGTGGCATTGAAATTATCAAGCTGTTTTTTTATGTTTTCTATAAGGTTTTTTCCTATATTCTCCGGATCGTTGGTACATACGCTTGCCACCGTGAATTCATCTCCGCCGAAGCGGGAGCATATCTCGCTTGCGCCCCACACGGATATGAGCGCATTGGCGACCGTCTTTATGGCAATGTCGCCCTCCCCGTGGCCGTAGGTATCGTTTATGAATTTCAGTCCGTCCATATCAACGGATATGACCACAAGATAGGTAGTTCTTTTGGGATTGCGCTTTGCGTTGGAAATATGCTTGGCGATCTCGCCGAAAAATCCGTTGCGGTTGTAAAGTCCCGTATGATCTCTTATATACAGATCCTGGAGCTTTGCAATGACCTTTTTCAGTACGGACTGGCTGTTCGCTATTTCCAGAACATGATTCAGGTTTCTGGAGTATTTGGTCATATGCCTGATATCGTCGTTGGCGGTATAGCCGTCAATTCCCGTACTCATGCCTATCGTTCCGCAGCCTACGTTTTTTCCCTGAAAATGGAGCGCCCAGAACAGAAAAACGCTGATACTTTCCGCCGCCTCGTCAAAGTGCTGCGGTCCGTCCGCAAAGCAGGGCGGAAAATTGCGGTCAAAAAGGGTTTCGCATAAAATAAGGCGGGTGCTGCTCTGATTTTCCTCGGAATCGGTGATGAATTTTTCGTAATCGTCGCTTATATTCATAAAATCCTCGTTGAGGCTGAGAGCATAGTAATAATACCCGTAATAAACGCGGTTTGCAAGTATCTTTTCCGACAGCTCGGCAATGGTATTGGCGGCGGAAGCGCTTATACTGAAATCAGCCATAAAGGTGTCGAAGCACTTATCCTCCGTGAACATGGCGAAAAGGGGCGTGATCTGACCCGTTGCCTCGCGGTAGTCGATCTTTTTGCAGCCGCAGGAATGAGCAAGGATCACCTTATGCTCGATAATGCACGAGTTCCCCACGTCTATGCCGTTTGCGTGATCCAGAACTGCGTCCACCGCCTTTTCACCCGCAAGCTCGGTGTCCTGTTTGCCCGTGGTAAGCCTCGGGATATGATACTGCTCCTCGATTATGCCGTCAAAGCCCGTAACGAGAACGTCCCCGGGAACGGAAAAGCCGTATTCCTTGAGCTTCGTGCATACTGTGATCGCCATGGTGTCGTTGCAGCAGATAAACACGTCCGGCATTTCAAGACCGCTTTTCATAAACGCGTCAAATTCTCTTTCCGTGGGGCCCGACCAGAAATCTCCGTACAGTATCCTGCGGCTGTCAAGCTCTATGCCGTGAGCCGCCATGACCGCGCGGCAGCTTTCCACCCGCTCCTCGGAAAATTCGTTGCCCTTTACTCCCGCCACAAGATTAACGGTACGGCAGCCGTGCTTTTCGATGACATGGCGCACTATCTCCTCGAACGCTTTGCGGTAATCGTATTCGATATTGAAGCAGCCGTCCAGACTCTTGTCGACGCACACGGTAAAAACGCCGTGCTCCTTCGCTTTTTTCACAATGGAATCAAGGACAGCCTCGTCCTTAATGGTTTCACCCATAATGATAAGACCGTCAAGCCTTTTGTAATCTATGTGATCGAACACCTTTTTCTCGCCCAGATCAAAACTGCTTGAATTGAGCATATCGCTGAAAGATGTATATATCAGGAGCTTGGCTCCCCTTTCGACCGTCCGTTTAACGGCGGCATGAACAAAATCGTTTACCATGTATTCCTGTATGCCCGAAAGGCAAAGTCCTATATAATGCTGTCTGCCGTTTCCGCTCATTCTATCACACCTGCTTCCAGTATATTTTTATTTTACTCTATTTTACCACTTTTTTTACTTTACGTCAACAGTTTTTTAAAAATTTGGGAAATAAGATTTCCCGCTCGGATCATGTGAACACGGCCGATAAAAAAATACTTTACAAATTCCCGAAAATAGTATATAATTAGATTATAACCGCAGATGATGTTCCCCGCCCCGTTCGGCGGCGTGCGCAAGGGCATTGGCCGCTCTTTGTGCGGGGTTGCCTATAATATTACATCAGAAAAGAGGCTGCATAAATTCCAATGTTTACAGATGTCGATAAAAAATACGAATATACCGGAAACGATCTGGGAGCGAATTACAGCAAGGATAAAACGGTTTTCAAGGTTTGGTCGCCGCTTGCCAACGACGCCGCGGTGCTGCTGTACAGGACCTGCACGGACGAAAAACCCTACAGACGGATGCCCATGGAAAAAGACAAAAAGGGCGTGTGGGTAAAGACCGCCCACGGCGATCTGGACGGGGTGTATTATACCTATGAGATAAAGCACGACGACATTACCGAGGAATCCATAGACATATACGCCCGCACGGCAGGCGTCAACGGCGCGATGGGCATGGTCATCGATCTGGACAAAACCAATCCCGCAGGCTGGAACAGCTACAGTCCCGCTCCCCTTGAGCATTATACCGACGCCGTTATATACGAAATGCATATAAGGGATTTCTCCATTGACAAAAGCGGGAATTTTTGCTACAAAGGCAGATTTCTGGCGTTTGTGGAAAAAAACATGACCAATGTGAGCGGAGATAAGATCGGTATCGACCACCTCAAGGAGCTGGGCGTTACCCACGTTCATCTTATGCCCTGCTTCGATTTCCAGACGGTGGACGAAGCTCAGATACACAAGCCTCAGTTCAACTGGGGGTACGATCCCATGAACTTCAACGTTCCCGAAGGCTCCTACTCCACGAACCCCTATGACGGAAAAACGAGAGTTGCGGAGTTCAAACGGCTTATCCACGCTCTGCACTGCGAGGGGATAAAGGTCGTGATGGACGTTGTGTACAACCACACCTACGCCACCGCAGATTCCCCCTTCAATAAAATATTTCCCAAATATTATTACAGGCTGTGGGGAGAAAACGGCGAGTATTTCTCCAACGGCTCCGGCTGCGGAAACGAATTTGCCACCGAAAGAGCCATGGCAAGGAAATATATCGTAGACAGTCTGGTCTACTGGGCGACCGAGTACAAAATAGACGGCTTCCGCTTCGATCTGATGGGTCTTTACGATATCGAAACCATGAACATCATCTACAGCACTCTTCACGGGATAAACCCCGGAATACTGCTTTACGGCGAGGGCTGGACGGGCGGCGATTCTCCCTTGGAGGATTCAAAGCGGGCAATGAAATATCATGCCAGGCACCTGCCAAATGTGGCTTTCTTCAGCGACGATTTCCGCGACACCGTAAAGGGAAATAACTTTGAAAGCAGAGAAAAGGGCTACGTAAACGGCGCGCTGGGCGTTGAGGATTACGTTAAAGAGGTAATGTGCGGAAGGATACCTCACCCGCAGATACCCAATCTTAACACCTATGCGTGGACTTTGACGCCCTGCCAGACGGTCAATTACGTGGAGGCGCACGATAATCTTACCCTGTGGGACAAGCTTGTTTACACGAATCCCACCGACTCGGAAGAAACGAGAAAGCAGATGGACAAAATGGCTGCCGCAATGGTATTTCTGTCGCAGGGGATCCCGTTTTTCCAGGCGGGACAGGATTTTCTGAGATCCAAGCCGCTTCCCGGAGGAGCTTACGATCACAACAGCTACAGTTCCCCCGACGTGGTGAACAGCCTGAAATGGGACAGAAAAACCAAATACCGCGACGTATTTGATTATTATAAGGGTCTTATAGAGTTCAGAAAGGCTCATACCGCCCTCAGAATGTACACTGCTGAGGCTATCGGGGAGAATATGAGATTCTTCGACAGCCTGCCTCAAAGAATAGTGGGATTCGGACTTTACGGGGACTGCGAGCTTGAGGAAATAATCGTATTTTTCAACCCCACTCCCCACAGCGTGAATATGTACGCTTTCGGAGAGTACAATGTTTATATAGACGGTCAGAAAGCGGGGAACTCTCCCCTGTACACCGTGTGCGGCGATTATGAGATAAAGCCGTATTCCACCATGGCAATGGGCAGACCGCGCCGCACGTACGATAACGAAACGGCTGACGGAGAGCAATAATTCGGAAAGAGTGGTTTTACAAATGAAAAGAATACTTGTTTGCGAGGACGAGGACGTTATAAGAGATTTTGTGGTCATAAACCTTAAACGGGCGGGTTACGACGTTGTGGACGTAAACTGCGGCGAGGACGCTCTGCGCGTATTCGACGAGGAACGGGGCGATTTCGACATTGCCCTGCTGGATATAATGATGCCCGGGATAGACGGCTTCCAGGTCTGCAAGGAGCTTAGAAAAAGAAGCGGCACTATAGGCATAATCATGCTTTCGGCAAAGACGCAGGAAATGGACAAGGTCAGCGGACTTATGCTGGGCGCGGACGACTACATAACAAAGCCGTTCTCCCCGTCCGAGCTTACCGCCAGGATAGACGCGGTCTACCGCAGGGTAAGCATGGCGTTTGCCAAAGAGGAAAAGCAGCCTGTTATACAGTCCGGACCCTTTCAGCTCAATCTTAAAAGCAGGACCGTTTCGAAAAACGGCGAGCTTATCGACCTTACCCAGGTGGAATATCAGATACTGGAATATTTCCTTAACAATCAGAACACCGCCCTTGACCGTTCAAGCATACTTACCCATATATGGGGCGATCATTATTTCGGCGACGACAAGATAGTCGACGTCAATATCCGCAGGCTCAGGCTGAAGCTGGAGGAAGATCCCTCCAATCCCAAATATATAGCCACGATATGGGGTTTCGGCTACAAGTGGTCGGCAGACGGCGAGGAATAACGCGTCTGCCTGCGGCTCGGAGTAAAGCATTAGGGCGTGTTGACACTACCGCTCAACGCCCGTCTTACAGACATATTTTCCGTCTTTCTGCGTTAATTTTCCTTGCCATACACGATGTATGCAAAAAGCTGAAGCTTTTGCGGAAAATTGCCTTGAAATACTAAAAAATCTGCCGAAAAGACGTGCGCGGTGAAATATTGAACAGGCTCTTATAGGCAGGGAAATTTTATGTATTGCTGTAAACGGCGGTGATAGTATCAAAAGAGCAAGAGCATCGATCACAAGAAGATGGCTGGTGAACAGCCTCGGCGTCAGCTTTATCATGATGACGACCGTGCTGATGGCGTTTTCCGTTTTTATAAATATCTACTACTACAACTCCGCAAGGCAGTATATAACCTCAAGGCTGAACGTGGTTTCGGGAATGCTGTCCCAATATTACGCGGACAATCCCGTGACTTTCCCCTCGGAAGTGCGTTCCATCGTACAGAACTGGTCGGAAAAGGGTAAAACGGAGCTTATGACCGTAAACGGCAGAGGAGAGGTTTCCATGACCTCCTCCGGCTTCATGCCATCGGGAAATATCCTTGCGCAGGATTATTACGACGCTTTGGAAAACGGCGGCTCGGGCATATTCACGGGAAAGCTGGAAACGGGCGAAAAGGTGATAGCCGTGAGCATAACCACGCCGGACACGTCGGGAGATTACAGCGTGATACGCCTTGTAAGCTCAATGAGCCGGGTGGACAGACATATTGCGGGATATATTATAATGGCGGCGCTTATCTGCGGAGCCATACTTGCGCTCATGCTTTTTTCGGGAATGTATTTCATCAAGTCGATCGTTATCCCCGTAAGGCAGCTCGGAACCACCGCAAGACGTTACGCAAGAGGAGATTTTTCGGTAAGGATCCCCGTAAAGGCGGACGACGAAATGGGCGAGCTGTGCGAGATAGTCAACAAAATGGCTGACGAACTGTCCCAATCGGAGGCAATGAAGAATGAGTTTATATCCAGCGTATCCCATGAGCTGAGAACTCCTCTCACAGCCATAAAAGGCTGGGCGGAAACGATAGGCTCCATGCCCGACGACAGCGAAACCGTCGCCAAGGGAATGAGGGTCATAACCACGGAAACGGAAAGACTTTCCCAGATGGTGGAGGAGCTGCTGGACTTTTCCAGAATGCAAAACGGCAAATTCACTCTTACCAAGGGCAATGTTGATATTCTTGCCGAGCTGGGCGACGCGGTGCTCATCTATACAGAGGAAGCCAAAAAAGAGGGCATAGAGCTTGTATACGCCGAACCGGAGGATCTTCCCGTGGTATACGGGGACAGAAACCGTCTGCGGCAGGTTTTTATAAACGTGATCGACAACGCCATAAAATATTCGGAAAGCGGCGGCATCGTAACGGTGCAGGCCATACAGCCCGATGAAAACCGCATAGAAATCGAGGTAAACGACGCAGGCTGCGGAATAAGTCCGGAGGATCTTCCAAAGATCAAGACAAAATTCTTCCGCGCAAACCACAACAAGCGCGGATCGGGGATCGGTCTTGCGGTGGCGGACGAGATAATTGCAATGCACAGCGGCACGCTTGAGGTCTTCAGCGAGCAGGGCATGGGCACCAGCGTTGTGATAGTGCTGCCCGTCAGACCCAAGGCAAAGCAAGGGTAGACGGATACCCCCGCTGTCTTTATAAGACAGCGGGGGTACGGCGATATCTTAATTTATAACCGCATAGCTTTGAACCGTATTTTCCGAAAAAAGTATATCCGTAAATTTATGTCAATCCGTTAAAATGTAATCTACCGTTTCAAATCGGTAAGTTCCGTCATTACCCACCTGGATAAATTCTATCTTATCCGCTTCGTCAAGATAATACTTTGGAACGGTTACCGTAAATCCGGTCATTGTAAGATCTTGATTGTCAAAATGATCGGCAACATCCGATCTTTTTGTACCGTATTCGCACTCTACAGTTCGTTCCCCCACTTTCATATACAGCTTAGACAGCGGCTTGCCCGCTGTAAAATCCGCCGACCATCCGGAAAAAGTTACCGTGCTGCGTTCTTCATATATTTTTCTCGGAATGCTGCCTTGAACAAATTCTTTACTGCGCTGATGGATATTATTTATATAATCCATATACATTCCCCCATACCCTTTTTTATGCAAGGGCATTATCGTTTCGGGAACAATATTGTTTATATCTTCAAGTATTCTTTCGGAAAATACTGCGTTTTTCGGCACGTTTGTAAGAAGTGAATTGGTATTACGTTCACTGCATGAAAAAATAACGATATCCGCGTCTGTAATGTCGTCCATTTCCGGAATTACAGTTCTCGCTCTCGTCTGTATAATTTGAGAAAAGCTTTCCGACAGCAGATTAGGTATCTTTCTGACTAACATAAACTGCGAATCTGTGTACATAAGCAAGCTTGGCATATCATGATTATTATCATTTGAAAGCATCTGCACATTATATGAAACAGATTCTCCCACACCGTTTTCACGGCATAATTCATTAAGCTTGTCGCAGAATTCCCCCTCGGATGTGATCTGTGATGTTTCATTAAAAGCTATCCCGTCGGCGGTTTCCGTACCCAAAATATTTTCCTTGCCGATCATTGCAGATAAATCTCCGTTATGCCGAGCATCAACTATATCTACATCAACGGGAATAATATCGGTGATCCCCGCCTCGTTCATACCCTCAACTATCGCAAGATATGCGTAATACGCGCCGAGAGCGGTCCAGTGCGTATCTGTTTTCCAGAACAACTGACCCTTGTCTTTATTTTCCAACAGCTTGTCTTTTGTATTTATTACGATAACATCAGTATTCTGTTTGAGGTAATCGTAAATAATATCGACGGGAGTTTCCCTCACCGAGTAATTTCCGTATAAATACTCCGGATATATGCTTACTTTGCTGGGAGTAAGCACCAAAACATATTCTCTGCCTGTTGCTCTGTAATAATCGCTTATTGTCTGCTGTGCGTTTGCTATTTCTTTAAGTTTGTCCTCGTTAAGCGGGTACGTTCCTTTTGCGATCTCTATGTTATTGTTCAAGGTATAAAAATAAAAACCGTTTTTGCCTTTCTGGACTTTTTCCGTTGTCATAATATTCAGACCTTTGAACATTATTGTTGTTCGAATATCAATCAGCTTATCACGAAACCCGATATTATCGTTCAGCCAGTTCTCAAACTGTGTTTTCCACTCGTTTGTACCGAATTCCGCTGTGGGCAGACCGGCAAGATATCTTTTTTCGGTTTCCGACATCATACCGTCTTCCATATTAAAAAAAGCAACGGGCATAATGATAAGGATCAAAGATAAAATAACAAACACCGCGTCAATTGTTTTTTTCATATATATCACCATCTTAAAAATTAAAGTAAATGAACGGATTATAGGTGCTGCCCGCCATAAACGCCGCCGCTGTGATAAGCAGCACCGTCAATACGAGCTTGCTGCAAATACTGTATGCTATTTCGGCTTTGCCTTTGCTGAACTTTTCTTCAAATCTCTTCATAACAGGTATACTGAATATTACACCGATAATTATAATAACGGCATATTGCAAAATATAAGAAATATCCGAACCGTCGGTCAGGGGATTGCCCCAGGCGCCGAACATAGCCAAGGCATACTTAACCCCCATTTTAAGTCCCGGGGCGCGGAAAACTACCCAGCCCATAACAACGCAGAACAGCGTGAATACGCGGTAAAGCGTCCTTTTCGGCAGACTGTTCAGCTTTTTTTCAATGCCCGTGAGCTTTTCAAAGGCAAGCAGGACGAAATACATAAATCCCCAGAATACAAAATTCCAGCTTGCGCCGTGCCAGACGCCCGTCAGCATCCATACCGCAAAAAGATTTAATATGAGCCGTCCCTTTGTCTTTACGCGGGATCCTCCCAAAGGAAAGTATACGTAATCCCTGAACCATGAACCCAAGGATATATGCCATCTTCTCCAGAATTCCGAAACCGTTGCCGAGCAGTAAGGGTAATTGAAGTTCTCGTTGAAATGAAAACCGAACATTCGCCCCAGACCGATCGCCATATCGGAATAACCCGAAAAATCGAAAAATATCTGAAGCGTATAGCACACCGCTCCGAGCCATGCCATAAGCACCGTCAGCTTGGAATAGTCTGCGGTATTAAACGCCGCGTCTGCGGCAACGGCAACGGTGTTTGATATGATCACCTTTTTTGCCAGTCCGATAATAAACCGCTTTATGCCCTCGGAAAAGTCCGACAGCGTTTCTTTTCTGTTCACGATCTCGTCAGCCACCGTTTCATAGCGGACGATAGGTCCCGCTATGAGCTGCGGAAAGAACATGGTGTATAACGCAACATTGAGAGGATTTTTCTGCACCCGTCCCTTTCCTCTGTAAACGTCTATAACATAAGACATAGCTTGAAAGGTATAGAAAGAGATACCGATAGGCAGCACAAAGTCCGTCAGCGGCAGCGACGACCCGAAAAGGGAATTGATATTGCGTATCGTAAAATTCAGATATTTATACACAAAGAATATCGAAACGTTGAATATCACCGTCAGCGCGATGACCGTGCGCCCCGCCGCTTTGCTGTTTCTGAATCTGTCCGCGCACAATCCAAAGAGCCAGTTTACCAAAATTGAACCCAGCATTACAAAAATGAATTTCGGCTCGCCCCACGCGTAAAATAAGATCGAGGCTATGAGCAGAAAAATATTTCTCAGCTTGGGATTTATCAGATAATAACCCAAAAGACACAGGGGCAGGAACACAAGCAGAAAAACAAATGATGAAAATACCATATGATAACTTCCTTTTTCGCGCAATAAACGCATACGGTCCGATTTTCGGCAAAGCGGCGGAGCGTTTCAAGCAAACATAGCGGCAGGCGGTCATAATTTCCGTTCGCAGGCTTGAACCGCCATATCACGCACTTTTTGAATGCTATTTATGTCATACTCATATTATTCCTTGCTCCAATTGATATGCCGGTTTTCGGGATAAAGGAAAACCGGCATAGATAGCTGCTTTTTCAATTGTATCAGATTGCAGGGCGGAAATTAATCCAAAAAAAAAAAAAAAATAACTAATTAAAAATTAACACAGTCGACAATCAAGAGAAGCTGCCCTTATCATTTTGTCTGCAGTTCGGTTGAAAATCAGTATTATAACAATTAAAAAATACGCCTTGCAAAAACGGCGGACTGCCGTTTATTGCAAGGCGTATGATTTTGTTTATAATATTGACAGATGAAACGCGGGAATCACGCTTTTGTCATAAGCGCCGCGCACTCCGTATGCCCCGCTCCCGGAAACATATCCACTGCCCGCAGCTTTTCAAGAATGTATCCTCTGTCGGCGAGAAAGCGGCAGTCCCTTGCGGCGGTGGCGGGATTACAGGAGATCATTACAGTTCGCTTCGGGGACATTTTTATAATGCTTTCGAGGGTAACGGTATCGCAGCCCTTACGGGGCGGGTCGGTTATCACCGCGTCCGGCTTTCTGCCGCTTTCGCAAAGGAGCTTTGCAGCCTGCCCCGCGTCGGCGCAGATAAAATCCGCATTGGCTATATTATTGGCGGCGGCGTTTTTTCGGGCGTTTTCCGCCGCCTCGGGTATTACCTCCGCTCCCGTTACCCTGCCTGCTCTTTTGGCAAGGGAAAGACTTATGGTTCCCGCTCCGCAGTACAGGTCGAGGACGTCCTCATTGCCTGTAAGTCCCGCAAAATCTGCGGCTATCTCATAAAGCCGCTCCGCCTGCGGAGTGTTTACCTGATAAAAGGACAGAGGGGAAACGCTTATCCTGTTTCCGCACATAATGTCGGTGATACTGTCCTTTCCAAATAGGGTAACGCATCTGTCGCCCAAAATAACGTTGGTGTTTTTGGGGTTGACGTTGAGAATAACGGACTTTATTTCGGGAAATTTCCCTGCAAGCTCCTCCGCTATGGAAACAAATCCGCTCCCCTCCTCACGGGTAACTACCGGACAGACCATGATCTCTCCGCTGTGATATCCCCGGCGCAGATAAATATGCCGCAGTATTCCCGTTCCCTTTTCCTCGTCGTAAGGAGGTATTTTCGCGGCGTTGACCGCTTTCATTATCTCCGCTGTGATATTTCCGAAAACCGCAGGCTGCAAAAGACAGTCCCCGCAGGGCACGACCCTGTGGCTGCGTTTGGCGTAAAAGCCGCAGACCGCTTTGCCCTGCTTGTCCGCCCTTACCGGATACTGTGCCTTATTGCGGTATCTGTCGGAAGTCCGGCAGCCGAGGACAGGCAAAACCTCCGTTTCCGACAGGTCAAAGCCTCCCAGCCGTTCAAAGGCGTTTTTCACCGCGTTTTCCTTTATCCTAAGCTCCGCCTCATAGGACAGATGACGGAAAACGCAGCCTCCGCAGGTCCTCTGTACGGCGCAGCCTCTGTCCTGCCTGTCGCCGGAGGGAACGAGGATCTCTTCCGTTATCCCGTAAGCGCAGTTTTTGAGCGTCTTGACTATCCTGCATTTTACCCTGTCGCCCGCGGCGCATGAGGGCAGGAATACCGCCATGCCCTCATACCTGCCTACGCCGTTCCCCTCCAAAGTAACGTCGGTGACGTCAAGAGTAACTATATCGTTCTTTTTTATAACTATCCCTCATTTTCATTGGCGTTTGACCGAAGCGAGCTTTTCCCCGCATTTGCAGCAGTAGGAATTTTCCGCGTCGTTCTTGGCTCCGCAGAAAACGCATATCTTTGGCTTGCCGCTTGCCTCCTCGGCATATTCAAGCTGCATTTCAAGGAGCTTTATATCCTTGATGAGCTTTTTCATATTTCCCGATTCGTCGGTGTCCTCGCTGTGCATTTTATAGCACAGCTTTCCCAGATCCGCGTATTTTTCTTTCAGCTTTACCCGAAGCTGCGCCTTTTCCACGTAAGCCTTGGACACGTTCACGGCGGAATTTGCCTTTACCGTCAGCTTGTCGATGGCTTCCTTTGAATCGCTTATAAAATTATCAATGCCGTATTTCATAAAAAGACCGTCCTTTCCGATCAGAAGTAAGAGGGGTCAAGCCCGAGGCTTGACGGTTTGATTTTTTTTTACACAGTTAAAGCTTGCTCAGGAACCGATCCACTTCCTTTTTGTAGGCGGTCATTTCATCGTACCGCGATATGTATTCATAAGGGTATTTGTAATTGAAATGCCGCGTTATTTTCCCCGTGTCCCGCTCTATCAGCTTTGTGGAGCCGGACGCTCCGCAGGACAGGATATTCTGATTCTCCTCCATTATGTAGATGTTGTACAGGCTTTCCTTTCCCGCCTTGCTGTAGCCTGTGTTTTCAAGATTTCCCACGGTGTTTTTCTGGCGGTAAAGGTAATAGGGCATATAACCCTCGGAAGTAAGCCTGTCAAAGGCGTGATCCACCATTTCCGAAACGGAAACGTCCGCAAGATATCCCTCTCTCATGCTGTCCCTGCTTGCAAAAAGAGCTGCGGAACGCTTTACCGTAAGGGTATGCACCGTGATATTTTCGGGGGAAAGGGCGCAGAGCCTGTTTACGGTTTCCCCGAAGCTCTCGGGTGTGTCCGAGGGCAGTCCCGCTATGGTATCCATATTGATATTGTCAAAACCCAGCCTGCGGGCAAGGGCAAAGGCAGCCTCCGTCTGAGCGGCGGTATGCTTCCGTCCTATGGCTTTGAGAACATCGTCGTTCATGCTCTGCGGATTTACGGATATCCTTGACGCGCCGTTGTCTTTTATGCATATCAGCTTATCCTCGGTAATGGTATCGGCCCGCCCCGCTTCTACAGTATATTCACGAATACGGGAAATGTCAATGCTTTTTTGTATTTTTTGCATTATTTTTTCAAGCTCTTTCGCCGAAACCGCCGTAGGCGTTCCTCCTCCGATATATACCGTATCGCAGAAAACGTTTTTTCCCTTAAGCATCTCTCCCAGCTCCCCTATCTCGCGGCAGAGCGTTTCCACATAACGGGGAATAAGCTCCCTTGCGCCCTTAGAGGTTATGGAATGGGAAACGAAGGAGCAGTATGAGCAGCGGGAGGGACAGAAAGGAATAGCTATGTAAAGGGAAAAGCTGTTGGGTGAAAGGGTATCGAGGGCATTTTTTTGAGTGACCGCCGTAAGGCAGACCAGATCGGATTTCTGCCGGCTTATGAGATATTTCTCATGAAGAGCATTATAGACCTCCTCCCGTCCGCAGCCGTCCCTTATGAGAGCGTTGACCTTTTTTACGGGTCTTATCCCCGTAAGGCATCCCCATTTGGGAGTTATCCCCGTTATTTCCGAAAGCAGGATAAAAAGCATTCGGCAAAGGGTCGGCTCGTATTCGCTTTTATCGGGAAGAGGAGCTTCCTTTTCCCCCCTGCCCGCCGCCATATCGGCTGAAACGGCAAGCCTGTCCGTGACGGAAACAATTATCCTGCCTCCGTCGCCGGCGGCGATATCCCCGTCAAAAACAAATCTGAAATTCTCCAGCGGACAAAACAGCTTGATGACCGCCTCGATCTCATATTTAAAGCTGTTGCCGATAAAATAAACGGTCATTTCCCTTTCCCCCTATACCTTATGGGCGTATATCATATAGCGGTTGTTTTTTCTTTCGGCGCTCATGGACGTAAGCCGGCCGTGTCCGGGGAACAGCTTATAGTCGGTTTCCGGCTCAAAATCGTAAAGCATTGCCAGAGTTGAAAGCATTGCTTTTTCGTCCCCGTCGGGCATATCCGTCCTGCCCATGCTGCCCTTGAAAAGGGTATCTCCGCAGAACATATTATCGTCAATTATATAACATACGCTGCCCCTTGTGTGCCCCGGGGTGTTTATCACCCTTATTTTTATCCCGTTGAGCGTAATATCTCCCGTCAGAGGGTCGGGAAGATCCGGAGGATCTATGGGAGGCAGGGCGAAATAGGCGGTAAGATTGGTGTTTTGATTTGTCAGCTTTTTTACGTCGTATTCGCTTATATGCACCCTTGCTCCGGTTTCCCTCTGCACGTATGCGCAGGCGGAGATATGGTCGCAGTGACCGTGGGTCAGCAGGATATCCGTCAAGGCGATGTTATTCTTCTCTGCGGCTTTCATTATCTCCCTGCCGTTTCCCGGGGCGTCTACCAGTACGCCCTTGTTATCCTCCGTAACGATAATGTATGAATTTACCCCGAACTCGCTTATGGGGGGCAGCTTGATAATATTCATGCAAACGCTCCTTATCTGACGTAAAATTCGGTATATGTCCAGACGCCCTCAATGTTTATCTCTATCCTGTAAAGTCCCTTTTCAAGGGAAGCGGGGAAAAAGCTGCTTGCCTTGTCAAAGCGGTTTACGTCTGTCTGCACGGCGGGGAGCTTTATATCCGTATCTCGCCACACCCTGCCGTCCAGTCTTTTAAAGGTAAGCTCCGCCGTACAGCTTTTTCTCTCCGTTTCGGTGTTCACCGCCGTAAGCTCTATCCTGCCGTCCTCCCAATAGGATGTGAACACCAAGCCGTGATTTACATAATCCTCACAGGAAACGCTGTTTCCCCGTGAATTATACGCTGCGGGGAATATATTTCCGCCGTTTTCGGACAGGAAGAAATATATATCCCTTGTTATATGTCCCAGTCTGATCGAATCGGCGGTTTCTCCGTAAACGTAAAAGCCGCTGTCGGCAACGCCCTTTACGCCGCTGTGTTTTCTGGTGTTGAACCTTCCCTCGTTGTTCATTATCTCCATATAGTAGAAGCCGTTGAATTTCCCGTCAAGATCGCCTACTCTGTAGCAATAATCGGGATCGCCGTCGCCGCTGTAATCGTCGAGGAGCAGTGCGAAGCGGTCGTTATAATCATAGGAAAGCGCAGAACGGACATCGCTGTCATATGCGGCGGGTCCCCATACTCCCCCGCCGTTTTCAAGGCTGATATATTCCGACTTCCTGCCCGTGAAAACAACATTTCCCGTTTCGTCCTCTTCCTCGTCCACAGAGGTTATGTCCACCGTGCAAAGCTGACCGTCCGCCATGTAAAATTCATTGTGAGAAACCACCGATTCACCCTTTTCGTTATAGCGGTTTTCATCGTTTGCAAAATATTCCTCGGGGTCGATGAGATTTTTAAAATCGCACTTTTGCCCCTCCGGCGGCTTGCCTTTGCTGTAGGTCGCCTTTAAAACGGTCTTGCCCTCCTCTTTGAAAGATTCGGGAACATAATATTCATTTGTCCACTCTACCTTGACGATATTCCCTTGGGGAATGTCATCGGAATATTTTTCGCTTGTCGGATAAAGGGTATATCTGCTGCCGTAAAGAGCGTCGAATTCCTCGGGAGAAAGTCCCTCCGCCATGGAATATTCAAAGTAATTGCCGTTATCCTCCCGATCCGCACCGTCATAGCTGCCGTATTCGGGGTGATCCCGTTCGGGAAAGAACTTGCCCGAAACGATCCCGTCCGCCGCAAAGGCAAGGATCAATGCGATAACGGAAGCAATAGCATATTTACAGGTAATATTCATCTTCATCGCCTCCGTATGTATATGTACCGCTGTCCTCATAGGGATATACGGTCACTGTGACCCCGTCTAAAGTAAACCGGACAGAGGACTGTTCACTGTACCCTATGCCGATACGGCAGCTATTTTCCTCAAACAGCTTCCTCCACTGCTCCTCGAGCCGTTCGTCGGGGCATTCCTGCCAGTCGAAGCAGCTGCGCTCCAGAGCGTACTCCGCCACGGCCTGCATATCGTCATGATATTTTGTTTCGATAAGCTCATATTTTGCGGTTTCAAGCGTCCGGTCCGCATTGCGCAAGGCTTCGTCCGAGCTTATATCCGCCGAGCCTGCCAAATATGCGCAGCCTGCCGTTAAAGCCGCAGCCGCCGCTGCGGAATACACCCATCCTATCGCCGACTGCCATACCTTGTATCTGCCGCCCCCGTTGTTTTTATGCACCGAGCCGGCTATCTCGTCGATTATCATATACGGCAGCGCCAGAATGTAAATAATAAGCAGCAGTATTGAAATATATAAGGGGTCGTACAGCAGCAGCATAGGGATATAAAAGACTGCCTCCGAAAAATCATCTGCCAGCTCCGGAAGATACTCCGCGGCATGGGAAACAAAGTATGCCGCCGATATAACGGGCAGGCTCATAGCAGCCGCTTTGCAGGCAAAGGGTGTTTTTGTTTTTACCGAAGCTATGCCTGCGGAAATTATCCCCCCGGGGATAAGCCATATCCAGCCTAACGCTATTGCCGCCGCCAAAAAAACGCCGCCTACCATTTCTAAGAGAACAATCAGATAAACGCCGCCGTAGTTCGTCAGAATGTACACAAACACCGGCAGCAGGATCACAGCGGGAACGAAGATAAATTTTATCCTCCTGCTTGTGCCGAAAAAGAAATGCCATGCTCCCATCGACAGCGATTTGAAAAAAGCCTGGGCGTCCTGATGCGCGATATCCTTCTTTTTCAGTCTGTACAGCTCCGCAAGCTCCGTCAGCTCCTCATCGCAGGTCACGGAAAGTATCTTGTTTTCCAGATCTCTTTCCGCCGTTATGACATATTCGCCCTTTTGAAATTTTGCGTACCCCGAACCGTCGGCGTAGGTCTTTTTCTCTCCCTCCGCGTATTCGGGATAAAGCTCGGCTATCTTTTTTACAAGCTCCTTGAATGCGTCCTCCGTAGGCTGCAGGTCTAATTTGTATATTATGCTCATTTTTTCACTTCCTTGAAATGATGTAAATAGCGGATATTATTTTGTAAGAGCGGCGAAACCCTGCCGCCTTACGGCGGTTCAAGTCAGCGGCTAAACCCCCGCCGCCTTACGGCGGTTGAATTTTACGAAATGCCCGCATTTCGTAAAATTCAAAATGCTGCCCGATATTTAGTGTTTTTCTTTGTTTGATTTTGCGGTAAGCTTTGCTGTTTTATCATCTTTTGCCGGGCGGCATTTTTCGCGGTGACGTCTGCGGCACATATTGGCTTTGGCGGCATATTTGCGGTAATCGCTGCCGTTGGCAGCGCAAGGGCTCTGCCCTTGAACCCGCAAGGGGCGCCGCCCCCTTGACCCCCGCAGCCTTTGAAAAGGCCGGCGAAACTTTTGCCTTACCCTATGCGTTCGTGACGGAGTTTTGTTTGTCTTTAGCGGGCTCCGTCGTATGCTGCGGCTCTGTCGGCGGTTATCACGTCCGGTATCTTTTTCAGTCTTGCAAGCAAAAGATTGAGCTGCTGCACTCCTCCCACGCTGCACGTCATTATCAAGCTTGAATTGCCGTTTTTCAGGCTCTTCATATTAATGTTGGAAACGGGTATGCGCATTTCTGCGGTAACTGCGGTCACGTTCGCCATAAGCGACAGATTGTCGTAGGAAACTATATCTATATTGGCTTTGAAGCAGGGACTGTCGCCCTTGTCGGCGTTCTCCGCCCATGTCACCTCTACCCAGCGGTCAAGCTCTTCCCCGCTTTCCTTTGCGTCGAGATACTTTTTGCAGTCCTGCCTGTGAACGGAAACTCCGTGACCCTTTGTGACAAACCCGATAATGTCCTCCCCGGGGAGAGGGTTGCAGCATTTTGACATCTTCACGTCGATATTGCTCTCCCCGCCCACGATTATTCCCGTACTGCTCCTTGGTGGGGCAAAGGGAACGGGCGAGGCGGCAGGGGCGGCATACAGCTTAGCGTATCTGTCCTTGAGCCTTTGTATTATCCTTGAAAGGATAATTCCCCCGTAACCCACGGCGGCGTAGAAATCGTCCAGCTCGGTGCAGTTGTGCCGTTTCATATCGTCGGAAAGGAATTTTTCCATATCCTCCGCAGGGATAATGATACCGTTGCGCTTGAATTCCTTTTCCGTATCCTCTCTGCCCTTGGCAATATTTTCCTCCCGTCTTTCCTTTTTGAACCACGACCGTATTTTTGATTTCGCTTCGTTTGTGCTGCACACGTCCAGCCACGCCCTGTTGGGACCGTGATCCTCCGACTGGGAAATGAGTATCTCCACTATCTCACCCGTTTGCAGCTTATAGTCAAGGCTTACCAGCTTACCGTCCACCTTTGCCCCTTTCATTCTGTTGCCCACCTGGGTGTGAATGGCATATGCAAAGTCGATTATGGTAGCTCCCGCCGGAAGGGTGATTATATCTCCCTTTGGGGTAAACGCGAAAATATCCTCGGGGGCAAGGTCGCTTTTTATTGTGCGGACTATCTCCTCCACGTCGTCCGTTTCCTGCTGCGATTCGATTATCTGTCTTATCCACGCCAGACGGCTCTCCAGCTTGTCTTTCTTTATGCCCTCCTTATATTTCCAGTGGGCGGCGATACCGTATTCGGCGGTGTAGTTCATGTCTACCGTTCTTATCTGCACTTCAAAGGGAATGCCCTCCCTGCCGATAACGGTAGTGTGCAGCGACTGGTACATATTAGCTTTGGGCGTGGCGATATAGTCCTTGAAGCGGTTTGGGATAGGCTTGAACATATCGTGGATTATTCCCAGCGCGTTATAGCACTCGTTGACGGTATTTACTATTATCCTCACCGCATAAATATCGTATACCTCGTCTAAGCCCTTGCCCTTTGCGAAAGCCTTTTTGTATATGCCGTAAACGGATTTTACACGCCCCGACATCTGCGGCTCGGGAAGCTCCATTTCCGAAAAACGCTTCTTTATCTGCTCGCTTATTGAATTTATAAATCTCTGCCGCTCGTCGCTGCGGATCTTCAGCATCTGCTCTATCTCGGCGTATGCGTAAGGATCGAGGTATCTGAACGCCAGATCCTCTATCTCGTCTTTTATGGTCCTAATACCCAGCCTGTGAGCGATGGGAGCGTAGATGTTCATGGTTTCCAGGGCGGTGTTTCTCTGCTTGTGAGCGGGGCGGAACTGGAGAGTTCTCATATTGTGGAGCCTGTCGCACAGCTTTATTATGATCACCCTGATATCCTGCGACATGGCAAGGAGTATTTTTCTCACGTTCTCCGCCTGCTGCTCCTCCTTGGTGAAAAGGGGGATCTTGCCCAGCTTTGTAACGCCGTCCACCAGCATTGCCACATCCTGACCGTACAGCCTGCGCAGTTCTTCGAGAGTGGTGTCGGTGTCCTCCACCACGTCGTGCAGAAGAGCGGCGCAGATGGTGTCGGTGTCCATTCCCAGCTCCAGGAGGATATACGCCACCGCCACGGGGTGAGATATATAAGGCTCTCCCGAGGAACGCTTCTGATTGGCGTGAGCCTTGGCGGCAAACTCATACGCCGAAACTATCTTGCTCAGATCGTACCGTTTCGTGTCGTCAAGAATTTTTTGTATAAGCGAATCCACCGTGTAAACTGTTTCGGATCTGTTAAGCATTTCTACCGACTCCTTGCTCCCTTGTATTTTCTTTTATTATGCGATAAACAAACCTGTTCCGGTTCAAAATATCATCGCGCCGAAGCGGTATCCCGCCTTTATGCGTACCGGATCGGCAGCTTTTTCAATCGGATCATTGTAGGCGCGTTTTCCGTATCCGCCCTCGGGGGATCCTTTACGGCTCTGATCCTGCTCGCGCCCCCGTCGTATTCGATAAGTCCCGTTTCACGAAAAATATCAAGACACAGCAGGAATTTGCAGTAATTCATAACGTCCGCCCCCAAACGCCCGTAAAGACCGAAAGGAGAAAGACAGTCCTTTCCCAGCGCTCTGTAAACGGCTGCCAGATCGCCGCGGCAGGGCGTAATGCGGGGCAGCAGACGGCTGTCCGTATTCTCGCCCCTGCGGAAAGCGAAGTACGCGTCCTCCGCGGCGGTGAGCCTCGGCTGGGAAAGTCCTTTCAGCCGGATATCCTTTATCCGCAGGCTTACCGACGTTCTGCCGTTGTAGGAGTTTATCTCCGGCGATACCAGCAGATTTACCGCGCTGCCCTTTCTGTACGGAAATTCGGCTGTCCTCGTTCCGAACATCAGACCGGAAACGCTGCCTGCGCCGTCCGACAGGATAATTTTTGTGTGCGCCCCGCCGGACAGCGGGACTATGTCCGATATCACACAGTCGGAAAGGAGAAATACGGGTCTGGGATTTCCCTCTCCGAAAGGCTCCAGTATATCAAGTCCCGCCACGTTTTCCGCCGTAAGCTCTCCTATGGATATACTGCCGCAGACCGCTACGGTATCCCTTACGCATACTCCCTTTTCGGCAAGCTGCGCGGCGTATTCCTGTATTTTTCCGTCAAAGGCGGCAATATTTTTTTCATCAAGGGAAAATCCGCCCGCGCCCGTGTGTCCTCCGAATTTTTCAAGAGTCCCCGAAGCGTGGGAAAGCGCCTTGAAAACGTCGAAACCCTCTACCGAGCGCGCCGAACCCCGCACCTTTCCGCCGGCGTCCCGCGACATAAGGAAAACGGGTCTGCCGAATTTTTCGGCAGCTCTTGCCGCCGCGATCCCGATCACGCCGTGATGCCAGTCTTCCCCGAAGAAAATAAGCGCGCGCTTATCCGTCAAAGACGGATCTTTTTCTGTCATCGTATTTATATCCTCCGCGATCTTTCCCTCGTATTCATGCCGCTTGGCGTTAAGGGAGCATACCTTTTCCGCAAGCTCCTCGGCGGCTTCCTCGTCCTCCTCCGTCAGCAGCCTGTAGGCGTCCATGGGAGAGCCTATACGTCCTGCGGCGTTTATCCTAGGCGCGATCCCGAACGCCGCCGACGCCGACGTATAGGGAGCCTTAAGTCCCGCTTTCTCTATAAGAGCCGCAAGTCCTATATTTTCCGTATTTTCAAGATAATGAAGCCCCCTGCGGACTATCTCCCTGTTCTCACCCGTAAGGGGAACCACGTCGGCTACGGTTGCTATTGCTGCAAGATCGGAATACTGCTCCACCACGCTGTCCATATCGCCGCCCTCCATGGCGCAGATCAGCTTCAGCGCAAGACCGCAGCCGCAGAAATCCTTGTATACGGAGGGACAGTCGATCCTGTGGGGGTCGACCACCGCAGCGGCGCAGGGAAGCGTTTCCCCCGCCCTGTGATGATCGGTTATCACAAGGGTGATCCCCAGTTTTCTGCAAAGCTCCGCCTCGTCCGCCGCAGATATCCCGTTATCCACCGTAACTATCAGCCGAACTCCCCTTTTATGAAGCTCCTCGATCGCTTGAGCGTTCATGCCGTAGCCCTGATCCCTCTCGTTTATGTGAGTGACTACCTCCGCCCCGATGTCCCTGAGATATGAGGAAAGCACCGCGGCGGCGGTAATGCCGTCGCAGTCGTAATCGCCGTACACGCATATAAGCTCGCCGTTTTCCACGGCGCTGCTTATGATACCGCACGCCTTGTCCATGTCCTTTATAAGAAAGGGGTCGGAGTACGGAGTATCACCGTTTTCCGACTGACCGAAAAAATCCATTGCCTTCTCCACAGTATCCGCGCCTGCGGACGCCAGAGCCTTTGCGGCAAGGGGGGATATCCCTCCCCGAACGGCAAGCCTGTTTACCGCCTCGGCGTCGGGAGCGTTTATTATCCATTTTGAAATCAATTTTACAACCTCATTTTACCGTTATTTTATGATACGCACCGTATTTTTGGATATACTTCATAATTATAGCATTTATCGGTGAAATAATCAAGCATATATTATTAAATATCACGGCGGCGGAATTTAAGCCGCCGCCCCATTCCGGTTGACGATCGGGTCTTTTTGAATATGCCGGAGGATTTTTCATTCATATTAATTATCATTTTATTACACTAAATGACATATTGCCGGTATCCGGTTTTAAGAAAATATCAAAAAAAGCAAAAAAACGTAAAAAAATGAAATTTTCCGAAGCTCATTTTCGTTGACATTATTGTCAACGATATGTTTACAAATGTTTTTTCGGAAAAGACCTTTCATATTCGGAGCGCTTCCGTAAAAATTTTCCCAAGGAAATCAATTTTCAGAAAATTGATTTTAAGAAGCAAGAATTTTAAGAAGCAAGAGGCAAGAAGCGGTATCAACAAGTTTGGTATTTAACATTATTATAAAAATATTTTTAACTTAATGCTCTGATTTTTGCAAATAACATCTTAAATTTCCTGTATTGACAAATTTTTATTTCAAAAATTAATTTCTGTAAAATTTTCCGGATACGTATTGACAATGCGAAAAAAATACGTTATAATAACATATGTTATATAACGTGCATTATTACACGAAAAAGCATGGCGGCGGATCCCACGAAGAAAACAACGCCCGCAGACCGTGCGGAGTTCGAAACCGAAAGGAGCAAAAGCAATGACCGTGATAATTCATGATCTTGATGATAATTTTCACAAAACGCTCGTCGGAAAATACGACGAGATAATAAGAGCAGACGGCAAATACGCTCCCTGCCAAGGCTGCTTCGGCTGCTGGACAAAGCACCCCGCAAGGTGCTATATGAAAGACCGTCTTGCGGAAAGCTGCCGCGTTGTCGGCAAAGCCGACCTGCTTGTGATAGTCACCCGCAACTGCTACGGCTCGTACAGTCCCGCAGTCAAAAATATCCTCGACAGGAGCATCGGCTTGTCAACGCCCTTCAGCACCTACCGGGGTGGTCAGATGCACCATACCCTGCGCTACGGTAAAAGGGGTATGCTGCGGGTGGCGGTCTACGGCGATATCACCGAAAACGAGCTTGAAACATTTCGCCTGCTGACCGAGCGCAACAGCATAAACTACGGCTTTGACGAAACGGATTTTCACAGCGTCGGCAGCGTTTCGGAACTGGAGGGAATAATATGAAAACAGTGCTTATATCGGCAAGTCCGAAGAAAAAATTCAGTGTTTCGTCCCATTTTATCTCCCTTTGCTCCATTGGAGCGGGAGGGGAAAAGGTGCGCGAAAGCATACGCACCCCGGGCGATCACGCAAGAGTGCTCGAAGCTCTTCGCGGAGCTGATTCGGCGGTGTTCTCAATGCCGCTGTACGTGGACGGCGTGCCGTCGCATATGCTGGACTTCATGGAAAAGGCGGAAAAATTCTTTAAGGAAAACGATCTGCACCCAAAGATATATGTCATATCCAACAGCGGATTCATCGAGGGAAACCAGAGCCGCTGCCTGATGAAGATAATGGAAAATTTCTGCGCCGAAGCGGGATGCGAATTCTGCGGAGGCGTGGGTATAGGCGGCGGCGTAATGCTGAACGTCATGCGGATAGTTCTCATGATATACATAGGGATATTTATCTTAAACGTCCTGCTTTCGGGAATACAGTCGGGAAACTGGCTGCCCGCCGACGCTGTAAAATCGCTGGCGGAGCAGGCTCTGACCGTGCTTTTTTTCAGCGCGGGCGCGGTGTTCTATCTTCCGCGGCTGGGAATGGCGGCAAGCCGCGGAAAAAACTTCGGCGTGAAATTCACGCGGGCGACCCTGCCCTCCTTTCTGTTCATTTTGGCAGCGGACATTTTCTTTACCGTAATCTCGGTTTTCAAGGGAGGATTTTTCCGCGGATGGCTGAAAGAGGAAAAATGAATCCGGCGCGGCGGCTTATGGGCTTATGATCGTATCTTGTCAGTCCTGCCGAGATACGGCAGACTGTTAAAAAATTATTAATTTATCGATTCTCACTTGACAAATTAGTTTTAAATATGTTAAAATAAATATGTTATAATGTTGATACAATGAGCGGTGGAAGTCACCCACGGTATCGTATGTTATGTAGTCGGGAACCTTGGAACAGTAGACCCGACTACATTTTTTTACTGCTTGTCAGACTTTTCAGACTGTTCAAGCTCCGCGATTCTTGCTTTCAAGCGTTCTATCTCGTTTTCGAGTTTCAAACGCTCGTTTTCCCTTGCAAGCTCAACGGCTATTTCAGTTGCTGACGGCACTTTTGACATTTTCTTCACTTCCTTTCAGAACGGGTTATCCGGTTCTCACTATATATTACATATATTACAGCATACTCGGAGAACTAATGCAAGTTCATTTTAACAATGATTTGTAAATAATTTATACAACTAACATCAGTATTTTGTCTGGAACATTTTATGCTTGACAAAATACTAACGATATGATATACTGATTTAATAAAAGAGGTGATAAAATGGCACAATCACAAGCACACATAAGGGCAACAATGAAATACAATGCCAAAGCATATGACAGAGCAGAACTAAAATTTTACAAAGGTCAAAAAGAACAAATAACCGCCTATGCCGCCAAAAAGGGCATGAGTCTAAACGGCTACATCAACAAGCTTATAGCCGAGGACATGGGCGCAGAGCTTACCGACCCGAGGAAAGGTAGTGAAAAAAATGACTGAAAAGGAAAGACAAGATATCAAAATGGCTACTCTTTACGAACTTAGGCTGATATTTTCAAGCGGTGAAAAGAAAAACTATACAGTGGAAGAAATTGTAGAAATGCTTGATAAAATAGCGATAGCTAAGGAGCAAGAGCAGTAAGTAACGGAGCAGGGGAACTAACTCCCCTGCCCTGTTTTTTGTGCAATACAATATGCCCTTACAAACAATTCAGCCTGCCGAGAAAATATGCTAAAATATTGATACAATGGGCGGTGGAAGTCACCCACTGTATCGGTGTTTATGTAGTCGGGAGCTTCTTAAATCAATCCCGACTACATTTTTTTACTGCTTGTCAGACTTTTCAGACTGTTCAGCTTCTATACATAGCCGTATTTTTTTCTCATTTTATAAATAAGGAATACCGTAACCGCCGAAGCAAGCAGCTCTGCGGCGGCTGCCGAACACCATATCCCGTCTATGCCGAATATCGGCGGAAGCACGAGCACAGCCGCCGTCTGAAAAACAAAGGTCCTGACGAAGGATATGAACGCGGAAACAAGTCCGTTGTTGAGCGCAGTGAAAAAGGACGAGCCGTATATGGATACCCCCGCGAAAAGAAAGGAAAAGGAAAACAGGGAGAACGCCCTTACGGTCATGCCGAAAAGCGCCTCGTCATAGCCTGTGAATATCCCCGCCAGCGTTCCCGAAAGCGCTTTTGCAAGCAGCAGCATACATACGGATAATATACCGGTCACCGCCGCGCTTTTTTTAAGTATGCTTTTGAGCTCTCCGCGATTGCCCGCTCCGTAATTATAGCCTGTTATTGGCGCAGTGCCTACGGAATACCCTATGAATACCGCCAGGAAGATCATATTAACGTACATAAGCACTCCGTACGCCGCCACTCCGTCCTCTCCCGCATATTTGATAAGCTGGTAATTGTAAAGCATATTCACAAGGGACATGGATATATTCGTCATAAGCTCCGACGAACCGTTTGCGCAGGCTTTGAGCAGCGAGCTTCCGTCAAATCCCGTTTCGGAGGGGCGCAGCAGCCGCAGCAGGCTTGAATTGGGACGGGCAAAATAAATAAGCGGTATTATCCCGCCCACCGCCTGGCTGACGGCAGTGGCGGACGCGGCGCCCGGAAGTCCCAGCTTCAGAACAGCCATAAAAAGGGCGTCGAGAATAATATTGGCAAATCCCGACGCCGCCGTGACCGCCAGTCCGAGCTGCGGCTTTCCCGATACCGCGAAAAAGCTCTGGAACTCATACTGGAGCATGAAAAACGGCAGCGCGGCAAGTATCACCCTGCCGTAGAGAACGCAGTTTTCCAGCAGTTCCCCCTCCGCTCCCAGAAGCGACGCGACGGCGGGGATAAAAATTATCCCGAGCAGAGCTATCGCGGCGCCGCACAGGGCGGTGACATACACAAAAAGAGAAAAAAGCCTGTTTGCCTTTTCCTTATCCCCCTCTCCCATGGTCTTTGATATGAGAGCGCTGCCTCCCGCGCCGAACATAAAGCCCACCGCTCCCAGTATCATCAGAAAGGGCATTATGAAATTGACGGCGGTAAACGGCGTTTTTCCCACGTAATTCGAAACAAAAAATCCGTCGACAACTCCGTATACGGACGTAAAGATCATCATCGCCACGGTGGGCAGGGTAAAGCGAAGCAGCTTGGCAAGGGTGAAATGATCCGACAGTGCTACTTTCATTGTGATCCCTCCGAAACCGTATTTCCGTTATCGCACGGCAGCTCCTCCAGCTCCCTTTCGAGCAGGGCGGCATAGGTATCCATTGCGGATATCATGATCTCCGCGCTTTCGGATCCCATTTTTTCAACGGCTTTCCTTTCGCACTCCAGCAGGGGCAGCAAAACGCGGTCGGCATATTTTTCCCCTTTGGGGGTAAGGATCACGCGCTTGCTTCTTTTGTCGCCGGCGTCGGTTTCAAGGATAACAAGCTCCTTTTTCAGCAGCTCGGCGGTCACGGTATTAACGGTCTGCTTGGGCATACCGTAATTTTCAGCCATATTCTTCTGAGAGCTTATCCCCATAAATCTCAGCATATAAAGCACCTTTGAAGTATAGCTGTTTACGCCCGCCCGCTTCGCCCATTTTTCATACAGACTGTCCGTTCTGTTCACAACTGCCGTTATCCTGCTTATATATTCATCGGTTTTTGACACGCATATCACCTCTCGAATTCGTCCTTGCACGGACTATTATATCACCGTGATATCCGTTTGTCAAGGGGGAATTTTTTTTGCCGTTATTTTTTGATGTTTACAATTTCGGATTTCTTAAAAGTGCGGCAAAATATCCGTTCATATCAATACCGATATAATTACATTTAATTCCGTATCGCCGTTGTCTTTTTTCGAAAATCCGTCAAAAAACGAAAAAAAACATAAAAAATTATAATTTTTCAAAAATCGGTTTTGCCTACAATATTGTCAAAATATGTTTACGATCGGAACCCGCACGGTCTGCGGCCGGACCGGCGCTTCGGCGCGCAGCGGAAAAATTAAGGATATTTATGTTGAAATCCGCCGGCGTTTGTGGTATAATACAAGCCATACGCGGCAGGGCGCGGCACGGCGGGAGAGATACCCCCATACTGCCGCGGACTGCCGGAGAAAGGACGGATATTTGATGAGCAGGGAGTTAAAGGAAAAAATAGAAAAACAGCTCCTGAAGGTGCGCTCCCCGTCGAGATACATCGGCGGAGAGCTTGGCAGCGTTGTAAAGGACAGGGATAAGACGGACGTGCGCTTTGCGTTCTGTTTCCCCGATTCCTACGACGTGGGAATGTCCCACATAGGCATGAAGATCCTTTATTCACTGAAAAACAGGCGGGATAACTGGTGGTGCGAAAGAGTTTTTGCCCCGTGGCCGGACTTTGAACGGCTTATGAGGGAAAACGGTATCCCTCTGTACGGTCTGGAGAGCCTCGACCCTATAAGAGATTTCGATCTTATCGGCTTTACCGTCCAGTATGAGCTGTGCTATACGAATATCCTCAATATGCTCGACCTGGCGGGTCTGCCCGTCCGCGCCGAGGACAGGGACGGCAGCTTTCCCGTTGTGGTCGCGGGAGGCCCCTGCGTGTGCAATCCCGAGCCTCTGTGCGATTTCATAGATCTGTTCATAATAGGCGAGGGGGAGGAGGTAAATCTCGAGCTGATGGAGCTTTACGAGGAAATGAAGAGATCCGGCAGCTACACGAAAAAGGATTTCCTTGAAAAAGCCGCTCTTATAGAGGGGATATACGTCCCCCGCCTGTATAACGTTTCATATAACGGCGACGGCACAATAAACGGCGTCGCTCCCGTTTCGGATAAATATCCCGCCGTGATCTCAAAGCGGATAATTGCCGATCTGGATTCCGTTTTTTACCCCGATGAATTTGTAGTCCCGTTTTCCGAGATCGTCCACGACAGAGCGGTGGTGGAGGTGCTCAGAGGCTGCATAAGAGGGTGCAGGTTCTGCCAGGCGGGCTTCATATACCGTCCGTTCAGGGAAAAATCCTCGGGTACGGTGGTAGATCAGGCGAAAAGTCTATGCCGCAGCACGGGTTACGAGGAGCTGTCGCTGTCGTCCCTAAGCACCAGCGACCATTCCGATATAGAAAATATGCTGGAGGAAATGACCGGCTTTACGGAGGGAGAGAATATCAGCCTCGCTCTGCCCTCGATGCGTATCGACAGGTTCAGCAAAGCGCTTATGGAGCAGCTTTCAAAGGTGCGCAAAAGCAGCCTTACTTTCGCTCCCGAAGCAGGTACTCAGCGCCTGCGGGACGTTATCAACAAAAACATCACGGAGGAGGAGATATTCTCCGCGTGCAGGATCGCTTTCGAGGGCGGTTACACCTCCGTTAAGCTGTATTTTATGATAGGACTGCCCACGGAAACGGACGAGGATATTTTAGGCATGGCGGATCTTGCCGTAAGGATAGGCGATCTGTATTTTAACTGCAAAAGCCGCCCCAAAGGAGGCAGACTGAGCATTTCCGTAAGCTGCGCCACCTTTGTGCCGAAGCCCTTTACACCCTTTCAGTTCGAGCCGCAGATAACGGCGGAGGAGATAAACCGCCGTCAGAAGCTTCTCCTTGACGCCACAAAGGGGAAACGCTACATCAGCGTGAGCTACCACAACTACAGGATAAGCGTTCTCGAAGCGGCTCTGGCAAAGGGGGACAGACGGCTGGGTGCGGTAATAGAAAGAGCATGGCGTTCCGGCTGCAAATTCGACGGCTGGGACGAGATGTACGATTACGATAAGTGGATGAACGCATTTAAGGAAACGGGCGCCGATATTGATTTTTACGCCCGCCGTCCCATGCCCTTTGACGAGATCGCTCCATGGGAGCATCTGGATTATATGATAGACAAGGATTTCCTTATCAGGGAAAACATAGCCGCACACAAGGGGATCCCCGCCAAAAACTGCCGCGAAAGCTGCACCGGCTGCGGAGTCAGCCGCAGAACAGGGAGGAAATGCTTTTGAACAGATATCCCGTAAGAGTTTTTTTTGAAAAGAAGGACAGCGCCGTTTATATCTCCCATCTTGATCTGCTGCGGACCATGCAGAGGGCGCTCAAGCGTTCCGGACTGCCGGTGTGGTATTCCGAGGGATTCAAGCCGAGGATATACCTTAATTTCCCCCTTGCCCTGTCATTGGGAGTGGAGGGGGAAAGAGAAGCCGTCGACTTCTATCTCACCGAGGATATACCCTTTGAAAAAACGGCTGCTCTTCTGGGAAAAGCCTGCCCCCGCGGGATAAAGGTGCTATCCGCCGCCGCCCCGGTTTACGAAAACAAGGACATCGGCTTTGCGGATTACACGGTGCGGATAAAGGGAAACGGTCTTGAAACGGCGTTCCTCGCATTTATGGGACAGGAGAGCATAAAGGTAATGAAGCATTCCAAGAAAAAGGGCGAGGTCGAAACGGACATCAAGCCTTATGTCGATATAAGGGATATTTCCGCAGCCGAAAACGGGATATCGGTAACGTTCCGTATGCCTGCGGGCAGCGAGCTTAATCTCAACGCGGGAACGCTTACGGACGCTTTTGTTTCTTACTGCCGCGCGCGAGATATAACGGCGGATATCCTTTGTACAAAGCGCATAAATATCCTTTGCAAAAGCGGGGAAAAATTTGCATAGGTGCATAAATTTGCAAATATCGGAAAAAACACTTGAAAAATCACGCCCGATGTGGTAAAATATAAAGGCATATTAAGATCCGCTTTGGGAAAGCAAAGGATCGGAGCCGCTTTTTAAGGCAATACCGCACAAAGATTGTGTGCGGATTGCGCAGTCAGATTTTTCGTCAGATTGTACTGAAATTTCGCAGGCATACTGGCGTATGTCAAGAAATTTCAGTACAAGATGACGGAAAATATGCAAGCAAGACGTGCGCAAAGACGTTAGCCGTTCTTTGTGCGGTGTTGCCTTAAGCTCTGCTTTATATTTCCCGCAGCGAGATTAGTGCTGTCCTGTTAAGAGGGCAACATTAAAAGGACAGTCCGCTGTCCGGCAGACGGTCTGCCGGAGAAAGAATGTCTGAAAATTTAGGAGGAAAACAACATGGACGCATTGAAGCTCATCAGCGAGTCTTGCATGAAAAGCGAGCCGCCCGCTTTTAACGTGGGAGATACCGTAAAGGTACACGTTAAGATCAAGGAGGGTGAAAAGTACAGGATACAGATCTTCGAGGGTACCGTTATCGCCAAAAGGCACGGCGGCATCCAGGAAACGTTTACCGTAAGGCGCGTAGCTCACGGCTGCGGCATCGAAAGAGTATTCCCCGTACATTCTCCCGTAGTCGACAAGGTGGAGGTAACAAGAAGAGGCAAGGTAAGAAGAAGCAAGCTTTACTACCTCAGAAACAGAGTCGGCAAGGCTGCAAAGGTCAAGGAGCAGATCGGCTGATAACCGCCCGTTTCTGCGGGACCGTCCTTTCCACACATCTGCGGAGCGCCTGCGAAACGGCGCTGCGGGTGGGAGGATCGGCTTTATGTACGAAAGGATTTGAGTATCATGGCTAAGTATCAGATAAATTACGAGGCTCTCGACGCGGATAAGGACAAGGAAAAAAACGGCACGCCCTACGAGGAGTTCCTTGAATGGGTGGAAACGATAATCTTTGCCTTTTTTGCGGTCATACTCATTTTTACGTTTATTCTCAGACAGGCAAACGTGGACGGCGAGTCTATGCTCCCGACCCTTGAGGACGGGGAAAAGCTGATAGTCCACCATTTGTTCTATACGCCGGAGATAGGCGATATTGTTATAGTCGACAGCGAAAGCCTCGGCAAACCCATTGTAAAGCGCGTGATCGCTCAGGGAGGCGATACGGTGGATATCGACTTTGACAAGGGCGAGGTCAAGGTCAACGGCAGCGTTTTGCAGGAGGATTATATTTTAGAGCCTACGCAAAGGGACGAGGACGGTCACGATTATCCCGTAACAGTCCCCGACGACTGCTATTTTGTAATGGGCGACAACCGCATGAATTCTCTTGACAGCCGCAGCGGCGCTGTGGGATTCGTTCCCGAGGAGGAGATCATGGGCAAGGTCGTATTCAGGATATGGCCTCTCAACAGGATCGGAGCTGTTGACTGAACTCAACAAATGAGATGAAAGAGGAAAGTCGGGATTGTGCTTTCCTCTTTTTTGGTTAAGAGCCGTTCGGCATCCTTGTTATGAGCGAACCGCGCAGCCGGCTTTTTCGCCGGACCGCGCAAAAATTTCGCAGACGTACTGTCGTATGTTAAGAGATCTCAGTGCGTAAAAGGATACCGGACAGGCTCCGAAGAAAAGGAGCGTTCAATGAACGATATACCGTCCATACAGTGGTTTCCCGGTCATATGACCAAGACCCGCAGAATGATGGAAAAATGTCTGCCTCTGGTAGACGGAGTCGCCGAGATAATAGACGCAAGAGCGCCCATGTCCAGCAGAAACCCCGAAATAAACGCCATGGTGCAAGGCAAGCCGAGAATAGTGCTGCTCAATAAATGCGACGCCGCCGATCCCGACGCTACAAGACGGTGGGCGGAATATTTCAAGGCGCACGGCATTACCGCCGTCGTCTGCGACTGCCGCAGCGGAAAGGGACTCGACAAATTCGCCCCCGCAGTAAGAGAGGCTCTGGGCGAGCTAATTGACAAGTACGCCGCAAAGGGCATGAGCGGCAGACCGGTAAGGCTGATGGTGGCGGGGATCCCGAATGTGGGGAAATCCTCGTTCATCAACCGAATGGCGGGTCAGAGGAAAACCAAGGTGGAGGACAGACCGGGCGTCACCCGCGACAAGCAGTGGGTAAACGCTGCCGAGGATATAGAGCTGCTGGATATGCCCGGGGTGCTGTGGCCAAAATTCGACGATATATCGGTAGGCGAAAAGCTGGCGTTCACCGGCGCGGTCAAGGACGACGTGGTGGACACCGAGCTGCTTGCCTGCCGTCTGCTGCTGCAGCTCAGGGAAATATATCCCGAAGGACTGAAAAAACGCTATAATATCAGCCTTGATACCCCCGAAGAGGACGAAATGACCGCAAGCGGCGAAGCGATCGGATGCCTTTCGGGATACGAGCTGCTTACACGGGTGGGTAAGGCAAGAGGGATGCTGATCTCCGGCGGCGAAACAGACACCGAAAGAGCCGCAGTCTGCGTTCTCGATGAATTTCGCAGCGGAAAGCTGGGCAGGATCACACTGGAAACTCCGGAGGAATATGAAGATGACCGACAGTAAGCCTCTTTTTGAATTCGACAGCCGCATAAGGCTCGTTCACCCCGTGTTCTGCGGTCTTGACGAGGCGGGCAGAGGTCCTTTGGCGGGGGACGTTTACGCTGCGGCGGTGATATTTGACGGCAATACCTTTATCGAGGGACTCAACGACAGCAAAAAGCTGACCGAAAAAAAACGCGGGGAGCTTTTTGACGTGATCACATCCTCTGCGGCGGCGTACTGCATAGCCTGCGCGACCGTGGAGGAGATAGAGGAGATGAATATCCTCAACGCCGCCATGCTTGCCATGAAAAGAGCCTGCGAGGGACTGACGGTAAAGGCGGAGTACGCCGCCGCAGACGGGAATAAATACCCTCCCCTGGACATATCCGGAGAAGCGGTGGTAAAGGGCGACGGAAAATCAGCAAGCATTGCCGCCGCATCCGTTCTCGCGAAAACCGCAAGGGACCGCTACATGAAAGAAATGGCGGAACGTTACCCCCAATGGCAGTTTGAACGCCATAAGGGGTACGGCACAAGGCTCCATTACCAATGCCTTGACAAGTACGGTCCGTCCCCCATTCACCGAATGTCCTTTCTGAAAAAATATTATGAACAGAAGCGGAAATGAAAGCGGCAGACTGGGCGAGGAGCTTACGGCGTATTATCTGAAAAAAAGCGGCTATGAGATACTGTGCCGCAACTACAGGATAAGAGGCGGAGAAATAGATATCATAGCCGCAAAAGACGGCGTTATCGCCTTTACGGAGGTACGCACGCGGGATATAAACGCGCTGGCGGCGGGAGCCGAAACGGTGGGAAACCGCAAGCGCGGTCTTATTATCAAAACGGCAAGAGAATATCTTTACAGGAATCCCTGCGGAATGCAGCCGAGATTCGACGTTGCCGAGGTAACGGTCAGGGACGGCAGAGCGGTGAGATTCCGGTACTTTGACAATGCGTTCTGGGCAGAGGACGATCATGTATTGTAGCAGACCGGCGCAGCCGGCAAAATCCATCGGGAAGAACCCGAAGAAAAGGTGATATAATGTTTTACAAAAGCACAAGAAACAGCGAAGTGAATATAAGCTCCGCAGAGGCTATAGTCAAGGGCATCTCCGAGGACGGAGGCCTGTTCGTACCCTCCGGTATACCGAGCCTGTCCATGGAGGAGATAATCGGACTGGGAAGCATGAAATATGCCGAGAGAGCGGCGTTTGTTTTTTCCAAGCTGCTGACGGATTTTACCCCGGAGGAGCTTAAATACTGCACCGAAAGCGCATATAACACAAAAGCGTTCGCCAATGAGTCCATAACGGAGATCTCCCGTCTGACGGACAGCGCATATGTGCTGGAGCTGTGGCACGGTCCCACCTGCGCGTTCAAGGATATGGCCTTGCAGATACTCCCCTATCTGCTGACGACGTCCCTCAAAAAGCTGAAAGCCGACAAAAAGGTTGTAATTCTTGTGGCTACGTCGGGCGATACGGGCAAGGCGGCGCTGGAGGGCTTCGCCGATGTTGAGGGTACGTCCATTATGGTATTTTATCCCGAAAACGGCGTTTCCGCCATGCAGAAGCGGCAGATGACGACCCAGGACGGCTCGAATGTCGCCGTATGCGCCCTTAAAGGCAATTTCGACGACTGCCAGAACGGCGTTAAAGCGATCTTTACCAATGAAGAAATAAAGAACAGGCTGGCGGAAAACGGCATGATGTTCTCCTCTGCCAACTCCATAAACTGGGGGCGCCTGGCTCCTCAGATAATATATTATCTCTCCGCTTACTCCGAGCTTGTCAAGGACGGCGGGCTAAAAGCGGGCGACAAGATAAATATTGTTGTGCCCACGGGCAATTTCGGCAATATTCTGGCGGCATACTACGCCAAAAATATGGGACTTCCCGTAAATAAGCTGATATGCGCCTCCAACGCCAACAACGTCCTCACCGACTTTATAAATACCGGCGTATACGACAGGAACAGGGATTTTTACGCAACCATATCCCCCTCTATGGATATCCTTATCTCCTCCAATCTGGAAAGACTGCTCTACCTTATGTGCGGTGAAAACGACAGCGTAATAAAAGACTGGTTCGGCAGGCTGGCAAAGGACGGCAGATACGAGGTCACGGAGGACGTAAAGGCGAAGCTGAGGGAGGATTTCGCCGCAGGCTGCTGCAGCGACGTCGAAACCAAGGCTGTTATAAAGGAGATCTACGGCAAATACTCATATACCCTCGATACGCACACGGCGGTGGCTGTAAAGGTATACGAGGACTACAAAGCCAAAACGGGCGACGAAACCGTTACCCTTATAGCGTCCACCGCAAGTCCCTATAAATTCAGCTCGTCCGTGCTTGAGGCGGTGGAGGGCAGCGTTTCCGGGGACGATGAGTTCGATAAGGTGGAGAAGCTGCACAGACTGTCGGGATATCCCGTTCCCCGTTCCCTTGCGGAGCTGAAAAACAAGGAAACACGCTTTAAGGATACCATAGACAGGGACGGCATGAAAGAATACGTACTCGGCGCTCTTTCCGTAAAGTGACCGCGGATATTTTATGAGGGGGCGGATAAAATGGCTCTGTATACTATGGGCGATCTGCATCTGCCCTTTGCCGTAAACAAGCCGATGGATATCTTCGGCGGATGGGACGATTATGTGGAGCGTATCTCGGAAAACTGGGAGAAAACCGTTTCCGAGGAGGACGTTGTGGTGATCCCGGGGGATATCTCCTGGGCGATGGATCTGAAGCAGTCCCTCCCCGATTTCAGATTTATCCACGGCTTAAAGGGGACAAAAATAATTTCCAAGGGAAACCATGATTACTGGTGGTCCACAATGTCAAAGATGAACGCGTTCCTTGACGAAAACGGTCTTGACAGCATAAAGCTGCTCCACAACAATCATTACCCGTTCGGAAAATTCGGCATATGCGGCACAAGAGGCTGGATAAACGACAACAGCGAGCCTGCCGACGCCAAGGTTCTTGCAAGGGAGGCGGGACGGCTGGAATGCTCTCTCGGATCTGCGGAAAGCGCGGGACTTACGCCGCTGGTGTTCCTGCATTATCCGCCGATCTACGGCAGCGAGTACAATTACGAGCTGCTGGAGGTAATGCATAAGCACGGGATAAAACGGTGCTTTTACGGTCATGTCCACGGAAAGGGACACCGTTACGCCGTAAACGGAGAACGGGACGGCATTGATTTCCGCCTTGTATCTGCCGATTATGTAAAATTTATGCCTGTTAAGGTGCTGTAAATTGTGCAAATTACCAAAAAGATGAAATTACTATAGCATTATCGGAGAATATATGTTATAATGCTTTTATATGCTTGAATAAAATGGAGGATGTTCTAAATGAGCTTAAAATCTGCAAATAAGATCGAAACAAACACATATGAAGTGGAGATAGATGCCTCGGCGGAGGAATTTGAAAATGCGTTGCAGTCGGCTTATCTGAAAGCAAGGAATAAGATAAGCATTCCCGGCTTCAGAAAGGGCAAGGCGCCCCGCAGAATGATCGAAAAGCTGTACGGCGAAACCTGCTTCTACGACGACGCGGTAAACGCCATGGTTCCCGCTTTGGTAGGCTCCGCTTTGGACGAGGCAAAGCTGGAGATAGTGACAAGACCCGACATTGACGTTACCGCCATATCCAAGGAAAACGGCGTTTCTTTCAAGGTCAAGTGCATAACCAAGCCGGATGTTGAAATTTCCGATTATAAGGGAATAGAAGTTGAAAAAACCGTCAAGACTGTTACCGAGGAGGATGTTGAGAACCAGCTCCAAAGCATGCGCGAGAAAAACGGCAGACTTATCACCGTCGAGGACAGAGCAGCCGAAAAGAACGACGTTGCGGTCATTGACTTCGAGGGTTTCATGGACGGCAAGGCGTTCGACGGCGGCAAGGAGGATAACTTCGAGCTCAAGCTGGGTTCCGGTCAGTTTATCCCCGGCTTTGAGGAGCAGATCGAGGGCAGGAATACCGGAGAGGAGTTTACCATCAACGTGACCTTCCCCGAAAATTATCAGATGACCGAGCTTGCGGGAAAACCCGCAGAGTTCAGGATCAGGCTCAACGAGATAAAGACCGTGGAGCTTCCCGATCTGGACGACGATTTCGCTATGGACACCTCCGAGTTCGACACTCTCGAGGAGCTTAAGGCGGACGTGAAGAAAAAGCTTGAGGAAAACGCGGAAAAATCCGCGGAAAACGACATCGAGGTAAAGCTGTATGATATCATAGCGGATAAAATGCAGGCTGAGATACCTCAGGTAATGTTTGAAAACAAAATAGACGATATGGTAAGAGATTTCGAGTTCAGACTTTCCCAGCAGGGACTTGATCTGCCCATGTATCTGTCATTTACGAACATGGACGAAAAGGCGTTCAGGGAAACCTTCCGCACGCAGGCGGAAAAGACCGTAAAGGTAAGGCTTGCGTTTGAAAAGGTAGCAGCTCTCGAGGGCATAGAAGTAAGCGACGACAGACTTATGGAAGAGGTCAAAACGATGTCCGAGAACTACAAGCTGTCGCCTCAGCAGATAATGAGCGTGGTAAACCCCGCCGATCTGAGAACCGATATTCTTGTTACCGAGGCTTCAAAGATCGTAAAGGACAGCGCGGTAATCAAGTAAACGTCTGCCCGAAAGGATCGTGAGCCGCATTAATACATTGGAGGTTTTTCGGAATATGAGCATTTCAATACCTTACGTTATCGAACAGACCAGCCGCGGCGAGCGGAGCATGGATATATTCTCCCGTCTGCTCAACGACAGAATAGTAATGCTGTCAGACGAGGTGAACAATACCACTGCCAGTCTTGTAATAGCGCAGATGCTTTTCCTTGAGGGGCAGGATCCCGAAAAGGATATCGCGTTTTATATAAACAGTCCGGGCGGAGTCATCACCGCCGGCATGGCTATTTACGATACGATGCAGTACATCAAGTGCGACGTGTCCACCATATGTATGGGCATGGCGGCGTCTATGGGCGCGTTCCTGCTGTCCGCGGGAACAAAGGGCAAACGCCTGGCGCTGCCGAATTCCGAGATACTCATTCATCAGCCTCTCATATCCGGCGGAGGCATATCCGGACAGTGTACCGATATAAAGATACATTCCGACCACATGGTGCAGACAAGGCAGAAGCTCAACAGGATACTTTCCGAAAACACAGGAAAGCCTCTTGACGTTATCGAAAGAGATACCGAAAGAGATAATTATCTGACTGCCGAAGAGGCAAAGGAATACGGTCTTATTGACAAGGTCATTGCACACAGATGATACCTATTCGCCGTCTTTGCGGAAACGACCGTAAGGGCGGCGAAAAAATGCCATACGATAGAAAGGATGATAAGGGATGCAGATCGACAAATCCCTGAGAGTATGCAGCTTCTGCGGCAAGTCTGAAACAAAGGTCCAGAATTTGTTTATGGCGGGCAATGCGAACATATGCGACGAGTGCGTTATGTACTGCTATGAAATGCTTATGAACAACGAAGCGCTCGGATATGTACCCGCTCCGGAATATCTGGAAAAGGTAGCGTCATCAAACGAGCTGAAGCTGAAAAAACCCGCACAGATAAAAGATATACTCGACGAATACATCGTTGGACAGGACGCGGCAAAGAAGACCCTTGCCGTGGCGGTATATAATCACTACAAAAGGATCAATAACTTGAAAGCCGTGGACAAGTCCGGCGTCGAACTGCAAAAATCCAACGTGATACTTTTGGGACCTACGGGAGTGGGAAAGACCCTCCTTGCCCAGACCCTTGCCAAAATACTCGACGTGCCGTTCGCCATTGCGGACGCCACCACCCTTACCGAAGCGGGATATGTGGGCGACGACGTTGAAAACGTGCTGCTCCGTCTTATACAGGCAGCCGATTACAATATGGAAGCCGCCGAGCACGGCATAGTGTATATAGACGAGATCGACAAGATCGCCAGAAAATCGGAAAACGTTTCCATAACAAGGGACGTAAGCGGAGAGGGCGTTCAGCAGGCTCTGCTGAAGATAATCGAGGGTACGGTGTCAAACGTTCCCGCTCACGGCGGACGCAAAAATCCCGCTCAGGAAATGATACAGATCAATACGAAAAATATCCTCTTTATCTGCGGAGGGGCTTTCGACGGCCTTGAGCAGACCATCCGCAAGAGAATAGAATCGTCCACCCTCGGCTTCGGCGCACAGATAAAAACCAAATCCGAGCAGGATAAGAACATCTTCAAGGACGTGATCCCGCAGGATCTTATAAAATTCGGCATGGTCCCGGAGCTTGTGGGACGTCTGCCGATAATATCCACCCTGGACGCCCTTGACGAAAACGCGCTGATACAGATACTGAGCGAGCCTAAAAACGCCCTTGTCAAGCAGTACAGGAAGCTGTTCGAGCTGGACGGAGTGGAGCTGGTATTTGACGAAGCCGCTCTTAACGCCGTCGCCAAAAGAGCGATAGAGCAGAAAACGGGCGCAAGAGGTCTGAGAGCTATAGTGGAGGGCATTTTGCAGGACGCCATGTTCAGCGTTCCATCCCGTGACGACGTTACAAAAGTGACCGTTACGGAGGCGTGCGTTACGGAAAACGCAAAGCCGCTGATCGCAACGGGTACAAGGACAAGCGTTCAGAAGAAAAAAGCATGACGCATTTTTACGGATATATTTGAAACATCAAGCTGTTCGGCAAATGCCGGCAGCTTGATTTTTGATATGTACCTGCCGTCGGCTTTGCCCAAATAACGAACTATTATCAGTATAAAATGTAAAAAAAATAAAAAACAGGTTGTGCTTAGTAAAAAAATGTGTTATAATATATATTGAGATTTTATATCATACGAACGGTTTCCGCAAAGACGGCAGCCCTGCATATGAGCATATTTTTATATAAAGGATCTTTTTGCAATGATCAGAGAAAAAAACAAAGGCAGGCTTATCGTCATTGACGGACTTGACGGGTGCGGAAAAAGCACTCAGCTTGAGCTTGTTTTCGGAAAATTGAACGGAGGAAACGCTTCGTCAAACGGCAGGAACGTCAGACGGATCAGCTTTCCCGATTACGGTATGCCCTCGTCGGCGCTTGTGAAAATGTATCTGGCGGGAGAATTTTCCGAAAACGCCGACGGCGTGAACCCGTATGCCGCCTCAACTTTCTACGCCGCCGACAGATACGCAAGCTTCAAGCTGAAATGGGAACGGGATTATCTTAAGGGAGATATCATATTATCCGGCAGATACGTCTGCTCAAACGCGATACATCAGACGCCTAAGCTCCCCCCCGAGCAGTGGGACGGTTTTCTCGACTGGCTTGCCGATTACGAGTATGAAAAGCTCGCTCTTCCCCGTCCGGATAAGACTATACTCTTAGATATCACGCCGGAGCTTTCGCAGGAAAGATTATCCGCAAGATACGGCGGCGACGAAAGCAAAAAGGATATCCACGAAAGCAGCGCGGAATATATGGGCAGATGCCGTGAAGCCGCTCTCTACGCCGCCCGCAGGCAGGGCTGGGATATCGTGAGCTGTTCGGACGAAACGGGCGCAAGCCGCAGCGAAAACGAGATCTCTCAAATGATACTCGATCTGATAAGCGGGGTGATATGACTTATATGCTTGAATTCAAGACCATCGAACTGTCCGACAAGCCATGGATAGACAGCCTGCTTAGGATATCGGATCTGGGCGGCTGCGAATACTGCTTTGCCAACAACATGGCGTGGCGGCGTATGTATGACACGCAGATAACAAGGTACAAGGATTTCTATATAGCCTGTTCTTTCAGCGACGGGGTGAGATTTACCTTTCCCGCAGGGGGCGGCAGTTACGGCGAGGTATTCGGAGAAATGAGAGCCTTTGCGGAGGCAAAAGGTTCTCCGTTGGTAATAGGCTCGGTAACGCCCGATAAATTCGAGCTGTTCCGCGAGCTTTTTCCCGAGGGCAGCTACACAGTTTCCACGGACGAGGGAGGCTGGGATTATGTATACCGCTCCTCCGACCTTGCGGAGCTGAAAGGGAAAAAATATCACGGCAAGCGAAATCATCTGAAAAAGCTGCTTGCAGCCGAGTATTCCTATGAACCGCTCTCCGAAAAGGATTTTGACGACTGCATCACCTATGCAGCCAACACCTACAATTCCGACAGAGGCTATGACGATTACTCAAAGCAGTGCGAACAGTTTGCCATAAATACCTATTTTGAAAGCTTCCGCGAGCTGGGACTTACGGGAGGCGTTCTGAGAGTGGACGGCAGGATCGCCGCATTCACAATAGGCGAACGGATAAACAGCAATACCCTTGGCGTTCATATCGAAAAGGCGGATCCGAATATCGACGGCGCATATCCCGCAATAAATAAATTCTACGCCGAAACCGAGGGTAAGAGCTATGAGTTTATCAACAGGGAGGAGGATCTGGGCATAGAGGGTCTGAGAAAGGCGAAACGCTCCTATCACCCTGCCTTTATGATCGAAAAATATACCGTAAAATTTAACTGACCTATACCGTTATCGAACGCTGTGCGGACAAACCGGCAGAGCGTCCGAAATCAAGGCAATACCGCACAAAGATTGTGTGCGGTGTTGCGCAGTCAGATTTTTCGTCAGATTGTACTAAAATTTTGCAGGCATACTGACGTATGT
>JAMPAO010000040.1 GCA_023667165.1 Ruminococcus sp.
AAAATGGGCGAAGCATGATGCAAAAAAGACAAGTCGGGCAGCGTTTTGGAAGTTTTCGAGGAGGTCTATTATACAAACCGAACTTATATGCGGCGGTATGCCGCATATAAGTTCGGGAGAAAATATTCAAGGATCTGTTTTACAATCAAGAAAACCTTATCAGTTGTTGATGAGCTTGTCCTCGTCGCTCCAGCTATAGAGCTTGCGGATCTCCGCGCCTACCTTCTCGGCGGGATGCTCGGAAGCCAGCTTTCTCATAGCCTTGAAATGTACCTGTCTGCCTGCGGGGGACATATCGACCAGGAACTGCTTTGCAAAGGAACCGTCCTGAATGTCGGCAAGAACCTTCTTCATAGCCTTCTTTGTTTCCTCCGTAACGATCTTGGGACCTGTTACGTAGTCGCCGTACTCGGCAGTGTTGGAAATGGAGTACCTCATTCCCGCAAAGCCGCTCTGATATATAAGATCAACGATGAGTTTCATCTCGTGAATGCACTCAAAATAAGCGTTTCTGGGATCGTAGCCGGCTTCAACGAGAGTTTCAAAACCCGCCTGCATAAGAGCGCAAACGCCGCCGCAGAGAACAGCCTGCTCGCCGAACAGATCTGTTTCCGTTTCTGTTCTGAATGTGGTTTCCAGAACGCCCGCTCTCGCGCCGCCGATACCCAAAGCATATGCAAGACCTATATCCTGAGCGTCGCCTGTAGCGTCCTGCTCAACCGCGATAAGGCAGGGAACGCCCTTGCCTGCCTGATATTCGCTTCTTACCGTGTGTCCCGGTCCCTTGGGAGCGATCATTATGATGTTTACATCCTTGGGCGGTACGATACAGCCGAAATGAATGTTAAAACCGTGAGCGAAAGCAAGAGTCTTGCCCGCTGTCAGATAAGGAGCGATATCCGAAGCGTAAACGTCAGCCTGCTTCTCATCGGGAATAAGTATCATGATAACGTCGCCCTGCTGTGCGGCCTCGCTTACGGAAACGACCTTAAGTCCCTGGCTCTCAGCCTTAGCCTTGCTCTTTGAACCCTCGTAAAGACCTACTATAACGTTTACTCCGCTGTCCTTAAGATTGAGAGCGTGAGCGTGACCCTGCGAACCGTAGCCGATTATTGCAACGGTCTTTCCGTCAAGTCTGCCGAGGTCGCAGTCAGACTGGTAAAAAATCTTAGCCATTTTAAAATTCCTCCTGTAGAAATTGATTGAAGTGATGATTATATTTCAAGGCTCAAGCCTTAAAAACAAGGTATATTTGTATGCGCGTCGGATCTGCCGTGCAAAGACGTTTACCTGATCCCGTCACTTAATGGTCACGCTGCCTTTCTGTATAGCGATAACTCCCGTGCGGACCGTTTCCTTAATGCCGTAGCACTCCAGCAGTCCGTGCATACGTTCAAGCTGCTCCGCGCTGTCGGATATCTCTATGGTAAGGGTGGTCGGGGTAAGGTCGATGATCTTTGCCCCCATGACCTGACATACGGCAAGTATCTCGCTTCTCTGCGACGGGGCGGCGTTTACCTTGATAAGCTGAAGCTCTCTGGCAATAAGCTCGTCGGGAGCAAGGGTGCGCACCTTCATGGTGTCTATAAGCTTGTTGAGCTGCTTTTCAAGCTGCTGAGCGGTATGCTCGTCGCCGTCGGCAACGATGGTTATCCTTGATATTTCCGGATCGTCCGTAACGCCCACGGCAAGACTGTCAATATTAAAGCCTCTGCGGGAGAACAGTCCCGACACACGCGACAGCACGCCTGCGTGGTTTTCCACCAAAATAGATATGGTATGCTTCAATTTTATCACTCCTGTTAATTTTTTTGCTTTATCAAAGGGTAGTTTCCAGCTTATAAACGTTGCATTCAAGGAGATATGGCTTGGAGGAATTTACAAGCTTGTCTATTTTCTCCTCCGCCTCCGCCATTGTGACAACTCTGTCCGCCTCTATGCCGTAAGCCCTTGCCAGCGCCACGAAATCGGGACTGCCGTCCAGATCTACGGCTATCTGCCTGTCCCCGTACCCGTTGGTCTGAAGCTCTCTTACCATGCCCAGGCGGTTGTTCCTCATAATGATTATCTTTACGGAAATGTTTTCCTGCATTATGGTTGCAAGCTCCATCATCTGCATTTGGAAAGAGCCGTCGCCGCAAACCGCCACCACTTCTCTTTCGGGAGCCGCCAGCTTTGCGCCTATCCCGCAGGGAACGGAATATCCCATAGTTCCCATGCCGCCGGTGGTGAGAAATCTTCCGCCTTCCTTTATGCCGAAGTTATTGCAGCACCATATCTGATTCTGCCCCACGTCCGCAGCGCACACGGTGTTTGAGGGCAGCCTGTCCGAAAGCCTGCGCAGGAACATTTTCGGGTTGATAAAGCCGCTTGTTTCCTCGTTTACGGGAACGGCGTTCTTTATTTCCGAAAGGCTGTCAAGCCACGATTTCCGCTCCGTGGGAGCTATCCTTTCCGTCATTTCGGCGAGGATAGCCTTGCAGTCGCCCACAAGAGGGATATCAACGGGGATATTCTTGCCTATTTCTGCGGGATCTATGTCAATATGGATTATCGTTTTGTTCTCCGCCAGGAACGTCGGGGATTTCACCGCTCTGTCCCCCACTCTCGCGCCTATGAGTATCAGCGTATCGCACTGATTCATAGCGGTGTTTGCCGACTTTACCCCGTGCATTCCCAGCATACCGAGATAAAGAGGGTGATCCGAGGGGAAAACGCTAAGTCCCATCATAGTGGAAACAGCGGGTATGCCGGACTTTTCCGCAAAGGCTGTAAGTTCGTCCTTGGCGTCCGACAGGAAAATGCCGCCTCCTGCGCAGATAAGAGGCTTTTCCGCCCTTTCAATGGCTTCGCATATCTTTTTTATCTGCATGGGATTGCCCTTGACGGTGGGTTTATAGGTTCTCATCGACGCCGTTTCGGGGTACGAAAAATCTATCATGGCGTTCTGAACGTCCACGGGAACATCTATGAGCACGGGACCTTTTCTGCCCGTGCCGGCTATGTAGAAAGCTTCCTTGAATATCCTCGGAAGCTCCTTTGCATCCTTTATAAGATAGCTGTATTTTACAAAAGGCTCCGCCGCTCCCGTAATGTCCACCTCTTGAAAAACGTCGCAGCCTATCTGATCCGTAGATACCTGCCCGGTAATGCATATGAGGGGTATACTGTCCGCGTATGCCGTTGCGATGGCAGTAAGGAGATTTGTAGCTCCGGGACCCGATGTGGCAACGCATACCGCAGGCTTGCCCGAGATCCGCGCATATCCGCTTGCCGCATGCCCCGCGTTGGCTTCATGGCGCACAAGGACGTGCTTTATATCCGAATCGTACAGCTCGTCATAAAAAGGACATATAGCAGCTCCCGGATATCCGAAGACGACCTTGATACCCTCCTCACTAAGACATTTGACCATGGCTTTTGCCGCACGTATCATTCCTTTTCACGACCTTTCGTTAAACTTTATATTTACGTGTATTTACGTACAGTTAAATCTGCACACAAATATATTATATTACGATTTTCGCCGATAGTCAAGGGGGTAAGGAAACAATTTTCCGACATTTTTTTCAAAACTGCCACTGCGTTTGATTAATTAACATTATATTCACATAATTTTCTGTAATTGTGGTATAATTTTTACAGATAATTTTACGGAGGTACTTTGATATGAAAAAGCGCCTTGTTTCCTTTTGGCTGATAACCCTGACCATAGTCTGCTTCTGCGGCTGCACCGATATAGCCGAGAGGGAACGGTATAACGTTTCCGAAACGACCGGCGGGGAAGAAAGACCCTATCCGGTCACCGCGGAAAATCTCGTCTTCAACAGCTCTCCGGAAACGGTAGGCTCTCTGTCCCCCGCCGTCACCGAAATGATATTCGAACTGGGCTTCGGCGGCAGGCTCGTCTGCCGCAGCAGCTACTGCGATCACCCGAAGGAAGCGGAAAGCATTCCCGAAGCGGGATCGGGCGCAAATCCCGATATCGACAGGATAATAGCCTGTTCTCCCGCGCTGCTCATCACCCAAAGTCCCATTGCCAACAAGGACGTAGCCAGACTGGGGGAAGCGGGTATATCGGTGCTTATGCTGCCGTCCCCCTCCTCTCTCGAAGAGCTTTACGGCTGCTATGAAAGCCTTTCCATGATATTCAACGGGAGCGTCGAAGGCGAAGCGGCAGCTGAGCAAGCCGTATCGGGACTTAAGTCTGCCGTTTCGGAGGCAAAAGGATCCTGCGAAAGCGCGGCGTTTATTATGAACGTTTCGGAAGGCGAGCTTTCCGCAGCCACGGGCGATACCTTTGCGGGAGATTTCGTTTCCGTTTTCGGCAGGAATATCGCCGGAAACTCCCACGGCTTTTCCCTGTCCGCCGAGGAGCTTATAAACGCCGACCCGCAGGTAATTTTTCTGGCGAATCCTCTAAAGACCTCCGATATTGATTATGAAATAACCTCCCGCCTTACCGCCTTTTCCGAGGGTCATGTCTATGTGATCGACGCCTCCCTTACGGAACGCCCCACCTCAAGGCTGGCGGGACTTATCCGTTCGGTTTCCGAAACGCTGAGAGAGGATATGGGAGCTGCAGTCCCCGCCGTAACGGCGGAAACCGCCAATGAATACGGCGAGATCCCCGAGGATATTGCAAATTCTCCCTATTGAACAATTTTTCGGAACGATAAAGCCGATTTTATATGCATTATGCCGCAGACATAAATATTCGAATAATATTAACATATGATCCTTGTACATTATATACAATGTCATATCTTGACAAAGCAAAATATTTGTTGATATCCGCCGAAAAAGTCCTGCATTTTTTAGGGATTTGCTTTGACTTGCCTTTTGATTTTCTTTCGGATAATATTTAAATATAACCGCAGAGGATGTCCCCCGCCTCGTTCAGCGGCGGGGGACATCTGCATTCAGTGGGGGTACAATCCCCCACTGAATGCGGCGTGCACAGCACGCCCTCTGCTTGTTGAAAGCAGAGCTTTGAAATCAAATATTACCCGAAAGGCGGCTTTTTTATGGAAAACGAAAGATACGAGCTTAACAAAAATCTTGCGCAGATGTTAAAGGGCGGAGTAATAATGGACGTTACCACGCCGGAACAGGCAAGGATCGCCGAGGCGGCGGGAGCCTGCGCCGTAATGGCTCTCGAGCGCATTCCCGCGGATATCCGCGCGGCAGGGGGAGTTTCCAGAATGAGCGACCCCAAAATGATCAAAGGCATACAGGATGCAGTTTCCATTCCCGTTATGGCAAAGTGCCGCATAGGGCATTTTGCCGAGGCGCAGGTGCTTGAGGCTATTGATATAGACTACATAGACGAAAGCGAGGTCCTCTCCCCCGCCGACGATAAATACCACATTGACAAGACCGCTTTCAGCGTCCCCTTTGTCTGCGGCGCGAAGGATCTGGGGGAGGCTCTCAGACGCATAAACGAGGGCGCGTCAATGATACGCACCAAGGGCGAGCCGGGTACGGGCGATATCGTTCAGGCGGTGCGTCATATGAGAATGCTGCAAAGCGAGATACGCAGACTTGTTTCCATGAGCGAGGACGAGCTTTTCGACGCCGCCAAGGAGCTTAGAGTACCCTACGAGCTTGCCGTGTACGTCCATGACAAAGGTATGCTTCCCGTGGTAAACTTTGCCGCAGGAGGGATAGCCACCCCCGCAGACGCCGCTCTTATGATGCAGCTCGGAGCGGAGGGAATTTTTGTGGGCAGCGGCATTTTCAAATCGGGAAATCCCGAAAAACGCGCGGCAGCTATAGTAAACGCAGTGACGAATTTTACCGACGCCAAGCTGATAGCGGAGCTTTCCGAGGATCTGGGCGAGGCTATGGTCGGCATTAACGAACAGGAAATAGAGCTGCTCATGGCGGAAAGGGGCAAATGATATGACCGTAGGCGTTCTTGCCCTCCAGGGTGCGTTTGCCGAGCATGAACAAATGCTTGCACGAATGGGGATACGCACGTTTGAGATACGCGGCAAAGAGCAGCTTTTCAGATCTATGGACGGTCTTATTATCCCGGGAGGCGAAAGCACGGTCATGGGCAAGCTGCTTTGCAATTTGGATATGACGGAGCCTCTGTCAAAAATGATACGGGAGGGACTTCCCGTATTCGGCACCTGCGCAGGACTGATACTGCTTGCGGACAGGATAGAAAACGACAGCCGCGTATATCTGGGCGCAATGAGCATAACGGCGGTCAGGAACGCCTACGGCAGACAGCTTGGCAGCTTTTCCGCCCGTTCGGACTTCGGCGGCATGGGAGAAATACCCATGACATTTATCCGCGCTCCCTATATAAGCGAGCTTCGCGGAGCCGCCGAGGAGCTTGCTTCGGTCGGCGGAAAAACAGTCGCCGCAAGGCAGGACAATATCCTTGTGACCGCGTTTCACCCCGAATTGGGAAACGATCTTTCCGTTCACAAATATTTCATAGACATGATCGGATAAAGACGTCCCGCATTTTCACAGCTCTGCTGACGAAAACGTCTGAGCAGATTTCTGAAAAAAACTATTGACAAAAAAAAATTTTTATGATATAATCATAATATCGGTTAAAAAAACCGTCAGCGTTGTAAAACGCCGAACGGGCTTGTGTAGCACAGTTGGTAGTGCAGCTCATTCGTAATGAGCAGGTCGCAGGTTCGAGTCCCGTCACAAGCTCTGTTTTCCGCTCCCAAACAGCTTGCATATGCTGTTTGGGAGCTTTTTTTCACAATGCAGACCGACCGCGCACCGCGCAGAGTTTTTGAAAATTGTCTGCAGCGAGATTGAAAATCAGTATTAACTCCTTTTCCCCGAACTATGGGGATAATTTTATGCTTTGCTCAAAAAACGCTTATAACTCAGATCAATGGCAAACGCTCCCAACGGCGCGGTTAAAAGAATAGAAATGACCGATACCGTAAGCACCGTTTCGCCGCAGGAAAGTCCCATGGCAAGTGGCAGACCTCCGATAGCCGCCTGAACGGTTGCTTTGGGCGTATATGCCAGCATACAGAAGATCTTCTCCTTGATGTTGAGCTTCGTTCCCGCAGTGCAAAGGAACACCCCCGCCATTCGGAATACCAATACCCCGAAAATAAGCATGACCGAGGATATCCCCGCAGTCCTTAGACTGCCGGCCGCTGCCGAAGCGCCTACCAATACGAACAGAAATATTTCCGACGGTATCCACAGCTTGTCAAATACCGATGAAAGCTCCTTTGCATTTTCTCCGGAGCTTCTTTTTATCTGCGTTCCCGCCGCCATTATCGCTATAAGTCCCGCAAAAGGTATGACGGACTGAATTTCTCCGAGCCGATCCAAAACAAAGCTCACGGATAATATCAGCATGACCTGCGCCTCCGTGCCGATACGGAATTTTCCGAAAAATGCCTGCATTAAAAATCCTGCGGCAAGTCCCGCCGCTATCCCGGCGATCACGGAAACAGGGATATTTACAAAAGCCTCGGGAGATATGCTCTCTCCCCGTGCAAGTCCCGTAAACGAAGTGAACATCACAATTACGAATACATCGTCAACGGACGCTCCCGCAAGTATCATTTGAGGTATCCCCTTTTCCGTTCCGTAGCCGCCGTCTATTAAATTTATCATTCTCGGAACGATCACCGCGGGCGATACCGCGCCGATCACCGCCCCCAGTACGGCGGCGTCGGCAAGCGAGATCCCCAGCATTCTCGGTGCAAGGACGAGCATTCCGATAATTTCAAAGCAGGCGGGAACAAAGCACATCATCACGGCAGGTCTGCCGACCCTTTTAAGATCTCCGATATCCAGCTTCAGTCCCGCCCTTATGAGAATTATAATAAGGGCGATCCGCCTTATATCGGAGGATATTCTCAGAATACCGCTGTCTATCAGGTCAAGACCGCAGGGTCCTATGAGCATACCGGCTATTATCATTCCGAACAGAGCGGGAAAACGCGCCTTTTTGCACAGCTCTCCGAGCAGCAGTCCCGAAAATATTATCAGCGAAATACTTATCAGCATAATAATTCCTCCATATAACGCAAAAAAGCCGACAGCTCCTGCGTTTGATGATCGCAGAAGTCGTCAGCTTGAATCCAAGCGGTTTAAGATGTTTTGCCATCTACGGGAGAACCTCATTCCCATATTATATTTTATCATTTACGGAAACGATTTTCAATCGGTTTGCAAAATTTTACAATTTACCTGCTGTTCCGACATAATATTTTTACAAAATATTATGATATTTCAAATACACTACACCTGCAATGGCAGCCGACTGCGCCCCCATTATCAGCGGAAGACCTATCATAAACCGCTTATGCAGTGTCTTGTGGCGTATCAGCCGCATAGCAGCGTACATAGCGGGAGATCCGCCCAGTATTGCCGCGGCAAAAAGCCTCTTTTCGGGAATGCGGCTCCCTCCCTTGACCGCCCTCCTCTTATCGTAAACGGTAAGGCAAAGAGAGTAAAAATTCATTATCAGAAAATATATAAGTATATACTTCATTCCCCATTATCCGCCATTCCTGCAAGCTCCGCGCTGTCCGCAATGATCTTCACCATACCGCTTGCGTCCTTTCCGTGAAACGTCACATCGCCGCTGTCGGCAAGTATCCTTGCCGTTTCGGGATCGTTTCTGATGTTTTCTGTATCGAAGTAAACGTCACTAAGTCCTTTCATATAAAGAATGGGTGACAGATCCTCTGCGGGTATGCCGGAAATATTAAGGATCTCCAGAGAATCCATTTCCGTCAGAGGGGAGATGTCCGATACTTTTGTTTCCCCGATATCAAGGCTTGTAAGGGACATTCCTTTAAGGCAGGAAATATCCGTCACGCCGCAGCCGGACACGTCAAGCTCGCGCAGGACGGGAATCGCCGCAGCAAAGGAAACGTCCTCTACCTTGGTACAGTCGGGGTAGATCTCCTCCGTCATTGAACGCACCTCGCTCTTGGCGCTTTCATCCGCCGCTCTTATAAGCTCTTCTGTGTAAGAGGACACTTTCAGCTTTTCAAGTCTGGTGAAACGGTGCATATTTTCCAAGCCGTCCTCCGTCATAAGGATAAGGCTAAGCTCTCTTTCTCCCGTGCTGTAAATGCCGCCGTCGATCGTTACCGTGCCGCTCTCGGCTTTTTCCATGACGAAATTCACCGCCCCGAAAAGCAGCAGCAGCGCGGCCAGTATCAACGCGGCTTCGATCGCCCGCTTTTTCAAATCAATCAGTCCCTTATCTGAAAAAAATACTGCTGTCGGAAAAATCGTCCTTTTCCATCTCTTCCCGTTGGACGCGCAGCTCTTCCGCTCTTTGGAATATCTCCCTTTTCCGTCTGCGGTCGGTAACGCTCATGGCGATAAGCAGCAGTGCAAACACTGTCAGTACGCACAGATCGGCGGTATCGGCAGAAAATTTCTCCTTGAATATCCACATAGCGATGACCGAGGCAGCAAATATCCCCGCCGCCGCGTCGCCGATAATGTTTTTTTGCAGCTTTGGCTTGTATGGCTCGTGGGGTTTCATTGCTTCATATCCTTTCTTTTGCGGCTCATCTTGCTCCGTCCATATAAGCGCCGTACGCCTGCGATTCGATCTCGTCGGGATCCACGCTTCGGTATTCGTCAATCGTATCGCATAATCGCCTGTCGTAATGAATGCCGATAAAGTTCTTCTTCCCCTCGGTACGGTAATCGCCGTTTATATGCACCCGTTTATCGGAGCCGATATATATAATGTAATCTACTCCGCCGAACCCCGCCGTCCGCCCTTTTTTGATAATATCGGCGGCGGATATTTCCTTGAAATATTCATTCATAGTCTATTCTCTCTATCTTGAAAATTACGGGGCGTGTGCCGTCGGAGCAGCAGGTTATCATGGTATTCTCCTCTTTCATCCAGCCTTTCATAATGGAGCCGCCCTGAAGTCCCGTATAGATATAACGGGCAATGGCGTCCCACGCTTCCGAGCAGTGAGGTATTTTCGGACCTCCCGCCGTTTTGTCGGGATCGCCGTCTGTTTTTACCAGAGTGTTCAGACCCATATGCCAGAAATCGTCCCTGTCCCCGTCCCTCTCAAAAATGAACACATCGCCCACGCTGTAACAGGGGCACGCTCCCGAATTCGGGTCGGCGCAGTATTCCCTTTGCAATTCCGGATACAGCTTTTTATCAATGACCGTGACCTTTACCTTATGCTTCATGGGATCGCCTCCTTATTCAACGTAAAATACTCTGTTTTCTTTTCTCGGAGCGGCTTCGGGCAATTCCTCCGCAGGATATCCCAGAATACAGTGGCCGATACCCTCGTATTCGCCGTCAATGCCCAGCTCTTTCAGCAAATCTTTATACTCCTGCGTTTCAAATTCTTCCTTTGCTCTGTGTATCCAGCAGCTCCCTACGCCTAAGGAATGAGCCGCAAGCATAAGGTTTCCCATAACCAGGCTGCCGTCGTACACACTTGTGGACACGCTCGTATCTCCGAGGACAATAAGTACTGCGGGCGCGCCGAAAAACGGATCGAAACCCTCCTGCCAGCCGCCGATCCTGCGGTTGGCTTCGGATAATCTGCCGCGCAGCTCCCTGTCAGTCACGGCAATGATGACTGCCGCCTGCCTGCCCATACCGCTTGCGGCGTAAAGACCCGCTTCTATGATACTGTTCAGCGTTTCGCGAGATATGGGATCCTGCTTGAAATTACGGCAGCTTCTGCGCGTGACCATATCTTTTATTGTTTGGTTCATTGATTTTTCCTCCCGTTATTTGATTATTTGCCCGATAAATAAATTATACCGCAAAACGCCGATAAAGTCAAGGAAGAAAAATATGCGCAGAACGCGGCGTTAATTCCAATTTGCCTGCTGCCGCACTGCGCGTCCCTGCAAGCATATCGCACGGAATACGTCGAGCAAACCGAAAAAACAAAGCAAGGAGCGATCATTCTCCTTGCTTTGTCTTTTACTGCGCTTTTTATTTAACTCTCTTCCGCTTTTTTCCGCCCATTGGCTCCCGATTCCTGCCTTTTGCGGGCAGATGCATGGTAAACAGCAGATCTGTCGTGAATATCCTCACCGCCGCATACATACATACCGCAAAGAAAATTATCTGATAAACAAGTCCGCCCCATACTGCCGCCATGTTGCCGAACATCATATTATTCATTGCCGAAAACGTGTGAGTAAAGGGTATTATATACATTACTGCCCTGGGAATCGCAGGCAGCGAGCCTACGTCTGCGAACATGGTGACAAAGAAAGGTATCATCGTAATTATCATCACGGGCATTACAAGCGTCTGCACCGATTTTACGTCGGTCGCCATCGCACCCAGTATCATGGATACGGAAAGTCCTATGGCAATGGTCAGGAACAGCTCTATGCCGAATATCACCACGTCCCCTGCCGAGAGAGTAAGTCCCAGTGAGGACAATGCCTGCGCAACGGTCATGCCGCCGTCCGCTTCTGCCGACTGCGAAGCCATTTCCGTTACGCTGCCCATCATTCCCTGCATATAGAATATCATTCCGATCATGGTAGCCGCAGCGTTGAGCAGCGCCACTATCAGCGAAGCCGCCATCTTTGACAAAAGCACCGATACCCTTGATACGGGCGCGGACAGAAGCGTTTCAAGGGTCTTGTCTATCTTCTCCGTGGAAATGGCGGTCATTATCATCTGAGAAGCCATCAGCACCAGAAAGAACACCACCATGGGAGCTATCATAAACTGGTTCATCAGCACCGCTGCCACGTCCTCCGCAGACACGGGCGCCGTTTTGCCGTTGGAAGCCGTATATTCCGAAATAACAACAGGCTCGTCCATAAGCGCCGTCTGCTCCTCATTCAAACCGAATCTCTCATTGGATATGTGATCCGAAACGTAATTTTTTACAGCCCACACAAGGTCGGAGCCGGAAAGACTTGATACCGACGAGGCAAGTCCGCCCTTATCCATAAGACTGTACAGCTCCACCTCAGGCGCTGTTTCTCCGTTTTCCGCCGTATCACCGAAACCCTCGGGTATTACCACAATATTGGCGATCTCAAGGCGTTTTAGCTCGTTGTAGGCGTCCTCCGTGTTAAATCCGTCAATTAGCGTCGGTTCTGCCCCGTAATCCGGCAGGGCAGCCAGCATTTTTTCGGTAAATTCCGAACTGTCCTTGTTTGCAATGTTGACCTGAGTGCTGTTGAACGCCTCCTCCATTGCTCCGCCCATGGTCTGTCCCATGATTATCAGCAGAAAGCAGGTAAAGAGCATGGCAATGACCGACTGCGGAGTAAGCAGCTCGCCAAGCTCCTTTTTCAGCAGATTACCGAATTTCATCGTCGTTCACCACCCTTTCAAATACTTCCTCCAGATTGGCGGCATTGTAACGCTCCTTTAATTCCTCTATGCTTCCCGTTACCATAAGCTTGCCATGGGAAATTATCCCCACTCTGTCGGAAACGAACTCTATTTCAAGCATATTGTGAGAGGACAGGAGAAAGCTCATGCCCTCCTCCTTTGACAGCCGCTTGATGGTCTTGCGGATATCGAGGGCGTTGATAACGTCCAGTCCGGAGGTCGCCTCGTCCAGTATGGCAAGACGGGGGCGCGTCATGACCGCGCGGGACAGCAGCAGCTTTCTTATCATTCCCCGCGAATAGCCGCTGATCTTTTCCTCCAGCCTGTCCCCCAGTCCGCACATATCCACCGCACGCCTGACATACTTCTCGATCTCCGCGCTGTCCGAGGAAAAAAGTCCCGCCATGAAATACAGGTAATTTATCCCCGTCATTGTCTTGTAAGCGCCCGCCTCGTCGGGGAGATATGTAATAGCCGCCCTTACCTTGTCCGGCTCGGAAACAATGCTGTGTCCGTCCACAAAAGCGTCCCCGCTTGTGGGATTGATAAGGGTGGATATCATTCTTATGGTAGTGGTTTTTCCTGCGCCGTTAGGACCGATAAGCGCGAATATCTCCCCCTCGTTTACCGTAAAATTTATGCTGTCCACGGCGGCTGCGCCCTTTTTATAATATTTTGTCAGATTCTCAGCCTTAAGCACGTCGCTCAAAACAGATCCCTCCCAATTATGCGGTTTTCCGCCGCAATTGATATAGATATATTTATTATTATAACATATCTGCGCGTAATTGCAATATTAAAAAAATGCTTTTTCGGGAAAATTTTTCTTTTTTTGCAAAATCAAAGGGATATTGCATATTGCTTTCCTTCTCTTCCATTAGATTATATCCTACGTTTTGTAGGATTTCAAGAGTATATCCTACATTTTGTAGTATTATACAAATATAGAGGTGAAATAATATGGATTATCGTCATATATTCCGTGATTTGCGGATAGACCGCGACCTAAAGCAGAGCGACATAGCCGAAATATGCGGCGTATCGGACGCGGCGGTGGGGCATTGGGAAAATCTCAAGCGCGATATGCGAATTGACTGCATCGTAAAGCTGTGCAGATTTTACGGCGTTTCCTCGGATTATGTACTGGGATTGAGCGAACGGAAGCAGGAAACGGGATCCAATTATAAGGAAGATCCGTAAATTTTCGGAGAACGCTTTGGCTGCAGCGTGTTCAAATAAGGCAGTTGTGCGCCGCAGTTTACATGAACACGCCCCGACAAACCAAATGCAGCATAACAAAAGCGGCTAAGACAGCTTAGCCGCTTTATATGAGCATTTTCAAAGCTATGCTTTCAACAAGCAAAAAGGGTGCTGCGCACGCCGTATTCAGCGAGGGACATCTCCCTGCGGTTATATCAATAATATCTTCCCTTGTTGTTCTTGATGAGCTTGATAACGATAACTGCCGCTATAACGCCCACTATCAGCACTACCACGATAGCTATGACTATGGGGAGAATGCTGTCGTCCTGAGGCGCGTTGGCGGCGATGTTGACCGTGGTGGTCAGCTTTTCGGTGACTTCCTCCTCGGGAGCTTCCGTTTCTTTCTCGGTCTTGGCTTCGGTCTTTTTTTCCGCTGCGGCTTCCGTTTCCTCGGCTTCTTCCTCCTCATTATCCTCTTCCCCGTCGGTATCGGCAGGCTCCGGAGCGGTTATATCGCAGTTGGTAACGGTCACTGCCGTGACTTTCAGCTTTACTCCCGCGTCGCCTATGCATATGGCGTAGACCGTGTTGAAATCGGATGTGCCGTATGCCGTTACGATATCGTCATAGGAGAATTTGGCGGAGGTGCTGTCATATTCGTAGGGCGTTACCTTATTCCATGTGCCTCTTACATCGGGGTTGACTTCGTTTGGGCCGTCGTCCCATGTCTGCCAGATAAGCTCCAGCGGATTTCCCGACGCGTCCCCGTCGTATGTATACTCTACGATCACCTCTGAATCGGAGGTCATCCATTCGGGGTTGAAATTCCCCGCGGAATCGTCCGCTCCGCTGAGAGCCGTGTAATGTACAAAGGACTGTCCCCATGAGCCCGTAGTTTCCTTTGCGTCGGACACGTCAAACTCGTAATCCTCCGCATATACGGCAAACACCATCATTGCTGCCGCAAACAATCCGGCGGCAGCCGCCGAAAACGTTTTAAGTATTTTTCTCATAATTATGATCTTTCCTTTCAGACTTTAAATTATGCCGCAGCGTCACGGCGCCTGTATAGGCAATACCGCACAAAGATCGCGTGCGGTATTGCCTATAATATATTGTATAACATTTCGGTGAAAAAGTCAACCGCTTTTTTCACCTACAACCCGCATACGGACGGCGGCGATTTTGTCTATATTATCAACGGCTCCGTATTACCCGTTCAGTCTTTTTAGCTGCCTAATATCCTTTCCCGCAAGGTACAGCACCTCGTAATATCCCGCGATACGCGAGATTATCCTTTCGTTATAGGTCTTGTACAGCTCGTCGAGAGTGAGATTTGAGCTGATCACCGCAGGCAGACCCATATTTATCCGCGAATTGATGATGTTGTAAAGAGCCGACTCGTAAAAAGAGCTGTGGAATTCCGAACCGAGATCGTCGATTATCAGCAGATCGCAGTCAAGGAGAGCCGCCAGAGTATCTCCGCCCTCCTCGCGGCCGAAATGCTCCTTTTCGATATTCTCAAGAAGATTGACCGCCGATCCGTATATCACATTAAAGCCGTTTGCGATAAGCTCCTTTGCGATGGACATGGACAGGTGAGTTTTTCCCACCCCTGTCCTGCCGATCATCAGCAGGCTTTTGGAGCTGCGCGAAAAGCTGTCGGCATATTTTATGCAGAAATCCAGATTTCCCGCCATTTTTTCATAGCAGTCCCTGCCGTCGATAACGCAGTTCCTGTAGTAGCTCAGATCGAAGTGGGAAAAATCCGCTGCGGGCATATTGGCGGTGCGGTTGAGTTCCTCTGCGGCGATCCTGCCGATCAGCCGCTTCATGCAGCCGCACATTCCCCTTTCGGTATATCCCGTGTCGCCGCATTCCCTGCACCTGAAATGCACCTCCAGATAGTCCTCGGGATATCCGTTCGCGGTCAGCGCGTCCCTTATCATCTGTCTGCCGGAAAGGCTGCCGCTGCGTATTTTTTCAAAGCTTTCCTTGTAATCCCCGCTGCGCCTGACGATAAGAGCGGACAGTTCCGAGGCTGTTCGTGCAAGCATTTTCTGCACCTCTCCCACCTGCGGCAGCTTTGCGGCGATCTCTCTGCGTCTGCTCTCCGCCTCGGCAAGAGCGAGCTGACGGCGTTTCTCCATTTCCGTATTGGCTCTGCGGCGTATTTCTATCCTGTTCATGGCAATATCCCTTCGGTTTTTTTACGGTTTCAAAGCTCTGCTTTCAGGCAAGCAGAGGGTGTGCTGTGCACGCCGCATTCAGTTGGGGATTGTACCCTCACTGAATGCAGATGTCCCCCGCCGCTGAACGAGGCGGGGACATCATCTGCGGTTATAAAGTCGGCGTACTGTTCTTGGCGTGTTCGAGTATCAAGGACAGATCGAAAGACGGGGAAGCAGATCCTCCCTGCTCCCGTTCACCGCCGCGGCTTTCCCTTTGGATGCGGGAGGTATTTCTTCCCGCAGGTCTTGTCTGCCTGTCGATATCCTCCGCCTGTTCAGCCGTAACTGCTCCTCCGTCGTGCCATTTGGAAAGTATCTTGTTCATATACCCGAAGCTCAGTTTCCCTATTCCGTCGACGGTCTTGTCGTACGCAAGCTCCACCAGATCGAGAGGAACATCCCATTCCGCCCATTGTTCGATGTATTTTCTCTGCGCCTTGGTTATCTTGGGCGGCAGCTTCAGCCTCGACTGCACTCTCCCCTCGAAAGAATGAGCTTTCTGCATGAGAAGTATCTCGTTTTCCGCCTGCTCGTGGGTGGTGACGTTTTTCTCGTACCATGAATGCGCCGTGTCCTCTATGTACGCCATCGAGCCTCGCCCTATGCCGCAGCAGCTTGCAATGAGCATTGTAACTATATCCGCGCTCATTCCGTAATGATCGTAAAGCATAAGCATAGTCCGCTGATCGTCAAAGGTGAGTATCCTTTTAAGGCTTTCCTCCGCGCTTTTGAACATAAATCTTATCTCCTCCGACCCGTTTATCCTCTCGGCTATCTCCTCGGGCAGCAAAGCCTTGGGAGGCTTCACGGCGGCTTCCCTGCGCGGGGGGGAGGGAGGCGCGGACAGTATTTTTATATTCTCCTTTACACGCCTGCTCTCCGAGGGGGAGCCGTCGTTTTCCGATTCGCATATAACACCCACGTTCTTCCAATAGGAAACCGCGTCCTCCACGTCCTCGGCGGTAACGCCGATATCCTGCGGATCGTCGGGGGTATGCTTATATTTCAGCAAATATATGAGCACCTTGACCGCCTTGCCGCTTGCCAGCTTCAGATGATCTTCCGCTACGGCGTCGGGAACGGCGAATACCCCGCCGCTTATATCCCAATTGATCTTGCATTTCATAATAATTCCTCTTTTGTTCCGTATATTTTATATGAAATAATTATACCTCATTTTGCCTTAAATGTCAATTTGCCCGAACATACAAATTTCCGCCGCTTTTTTGTGGCATAGAACATAAGAACCTGTTCGCACAGAGATATGTGAACAGGTTCTAAAAAGCTTCGGCTCCTTTCGGAAACCGAAGCTCCGGCACGCCGTATACCGGCTGAAAACGGCACGAGATCGGAGTTATTCCTTATCCGAGCTGTCCGTATTTTCCGAGGCGATCTCTTTTAAGGAAGCCGCAAGACCCGCAAGACCCTGTATCTCCGAGGGAATGATTATCTTTGTAGCTCTTCCGTCTGCCGCCTTTGCAAACGCCTCCAGGCTCTTAATGGCGATAACGGACTTGGACGGATTTGCGGCGTTGAGCTTTTCGATGGCGTCGGCAAGAGCTTTCTGCACGTTTCTGATAGACTCTGCCTCGCCCTCCGCTTCCAGTATCTTCTGCTGTCTGACGGCGTCGGCGCGGAGTATCATAGCCTGCTTCTGAGCCTCCGCCTGAAGAATGGCTGCCTGCTTATCCGCCTCCGCACGGAGTATCTTTGACTCCTTTTCACCCTCGGCAACAAGTACCTGTGACTTCTTTTCGCCCTCTGCCTGAAGGATCTTCTCACGGCGTTCGCGCTCCGCTTTCATCTGCTTCTCCATGGCGTCCTGTATCTCGCGGGGCGGCAGGATGTTTTTAAGCTCCACGCGGTTTACCTTTATGCCCCAGCGGTCCGTCGCCTGGTCGAGGATAGCGGTGATCTTCGTATTGATAACATCTCTTGACGTAAGGGTGGCGTCCAGCTCCATTTCACCGATGATATTTCTAAGGGTGGTCGCCGAAAGATTTTCTATAGCCGACAGAGGTCTTTCAACGCCGTATGTGTACAGCTTGGCGTCCGTGACCGTAAAGAAAACCACCGTGTCTATCTGCATGGTAACGTTATCCTTTGTGATGACCGGCTGCGGCTTGAAGTCTACGACCTGCTCCTTTATGGAAACTCTCTTTACGACCTTGTCGATAATGGGTATAACATAGTGAGGACCCGTATGCAAAGCTCCCGAAAAGGCTCCCAGACGTTCCACCACGTAGACCTGCGCCTGCGGCACGATCTTGATACCGGAAATTACGATAATAACGAGAATGATAATAACTGTGATAACAGCAAACGGCATTACAGCCACTCCCTTTCAAATTTGATTTTTGTTGCTTTTGCCGCCGGACTTTGCCCCGTCGGGCGGAACGTCCGGCTTTTTTTTGTCCGCGACAGCCGTAACCGTAAGGAATGCGACTCCCTTATCCGTGACAGTGACGGAAGCTCCCTCGGGGATCGCCGAACCGTCGGCTGAAACCGCTCCCCAGTCAACACCGTCCAAACGCACTCTGCCCGAGCCTGCGTCGTTGTCTATCCTTTCGATGACGACAGCTTTTTTGCCTATATCAAGCTCGCCGTTGGTGGGAATATATTTTTTGGGCATGATTTTTTTCAGCGCAGGTCTTGTAGCCGCCAGCGATACTATCGAAACGATCAGGAACACCGCGATCTGCACCGCCTCGGGCGCGCCCAGCAATGCCGCGATCATGGCAGCCAGCGCTCCGAAAGCGAACCACACGGACAGCAGCGAAAAGCTCGCCGCCTCCACAAGCACGGCTGCCGCCAGCACGATTATCCATATAACATACATATTCTGCGTTCACTCCTTTCAGACAAACTGTCTTACGGCGATCGGTACTGCTCACAATATTATATTACCACATTTTGCGGTACAAATCAATAGTTTTTTATTTTTTTAAGGCAATACCGCACAAAGATTGCGTGCGGTGTTGCCTTAACACGGCGGATAAAATAAGAAAGTCCGCGGCGGTAAACAATAACGCCGCGGACGTCCTTTTACGCTTACTGTCCGTCAAACTCCGCCGCCACTTCCGTCAGCAGGCTGCGTATCTCCAGATGCTGGGGACAGCTATGCTCGCATTTTCCGCATTTTATGCAGTCCGAAGCCTTTCCGCCGCCGGCGGTATGTACGCTGTGATAATAGAAATCGGAATTCCAGTCCTTAAACTGCTTCTTTGCGTTAAGACAGGCAAACAGGTCGGGAATCGATATCCCGGCGGGGCAGCCGTCAACGCAGTATCGGCAGGATGTGCAGGGAATAAGATCCATGCCCTTTATTATGCTCCTAACCCTTGCCACCGCTCCCCTTTCAGCCTCGTCAAGAGGCTTGAGATCAGCCATGAAGCCGGTATTGTCCGCTATCTGCTCCATGCTGCTCATTCCGGAAAGCACCATCATAACTCCCTCGAAGCCTGCGGCGTATCTGACGGCATAGCTCGCGGGAGAGCCGCCGCCGAGAGCATTGAAAATATCCTTTGCCTCTTTCGGAGGATCGGCAAGGCTGCCGCCTTTTACAGGCTCCATGACGATAACCGGCTTGCCGTGCTTCCGGCAGACCTCGTAGCATTTCCCGCCCTCCACGGCGGGATCGTCGTAATCCACGTAGTTAAACTGTATCCGCACCGCTTCAACATCGGGATGCTCGGTAAGTATCCTGTCAAGCAGCTCCGCCTTGTCGTGGAACGAAAGTCCCACGTGACGTATTTTTCCCTCTTTCTTCAGCTCCATAGCCGTTTCATAGGCTCTGCACCTGTTGTATTTATCGTAATTGCCCGAATTTTGCGCGTGCATAAGATAAAAATCAAAATAGTCCACGCCGCATTCCCTGAGCTGGCTTTCAAAAAAAGGACGTATATCGCTTTCGGAATTGAAATAATTTTCGGTCAGCTTGTCGGTAAGTATGAATTTTTCCCGCTCATAACGCTGTGAAACGCATTCCTTGACGGCGTTCTCGCTTTTTTCGCCCATATATCCGTGAGCGGTGTCGAAATAATTGAAACCCGCGTCCATAAACACATCGACCATTGCGCAAAGCGTTTCGCGGTCTATCTCTCCGCCTTTCATGGGCAGCCGCATGAAGCCGAAACCCAGCTTTTTCTTCACATTTTCAAAATATTCGCTCAAAAAAACCGCTTCCTTTCATTTGACGGGGAAACGTTCTCCCCCTGTGATACGGCAGCGCCCCGCCGCCTCGCGTATTTTACCGATCTCCCGTTGAATTATGCGCGTTATCCCGGCATAAGTCCCATATATCAAGGATTTTGCGCCGATTTCCCGTTAATGATCCCAACCGGAACGGTATTGCATAAACATTATAACATATTTTACAGATTTTTTCAATACGTTTTCGGCAAATAAGCCTGCTCATTATGTGATTTTTTTGTGAAAATACGGGGAATTATCCTATTTTTTTCAAAAGCCCTTGTAATCGGGCGAAAAATATTGTATAATTAAAGGGTATAATATTCTGTGCAAAGCGGAGATTTCTGTTTTTATGAACGAAAAATTATTTGAAATACTGATCCACGCCCTGGTGCTGTTTACCGCTCTCCCCGTCCATGAGTGCGCTCACGCCTGGAGCGCGTACAAAATGGGCGACGATACGGCGAAACGGGAGGGGCGGATTTCCTTGAACCCGTTCAGGCATCTGTCCCTATGGGGCACTGTCATGATGCTGGCGGTGGGGTTCGGCTGGGGCAAACCCGTAAACGTCAACCCCTCAAACTTCAAGAACCCGAAAAAGGGAATGATGCTGTCCTCTCTGGCGGGACCCGCGTCAAATTTCATAATGGCGTATATCGCGATGGTCGCCTGCCGTTTTACGGCGTACGCGTCCTTTGACAACGCGGTGTATCTGTGGCAGATATTCTGGTATATTTCAAGGATAAACCTTTCCCTGGGCGTGTTCAATTTCCTGCCCATACCGCCCTTGGACGGCTCTAAGATATTCAACGCCGTACTGCCGGAAAAGGTCTACTTCACCATAATGCGTTACGAGCAGTATATATTTATGGCTCTTATAATACTTATATACACCGGCGCTTTGGACGGTCCTTTGAGCGCTCTCAACGGAGAGGCGTATTCCTTGATGGTGCTGCTTACCGGCTGGGTGGATATTCTGATGTCGGCGGTACTTGGGATATGACATTCAAGCTGGATGTGTTCGAAGGGCCTCTCGACCTGCTTTTGCACCTGATACAGAAGCATAAGCTGAATATAAACGATATCCCCATACTGCTTCTGGTGGAGCAGTATCTGGACTATATCGGCAGGGCGTCGGAGCGGGACATGGAAACGGCGGGAGAATTTCTGGAAATGGCCGCCCGTCTGATATACATAAAAACGGTATCTCTGCTGCCCCGCAAGGAAGAGGCGGAGGCTCTTAAAAAAGAGCTTGAGGGCAGACTGATAGAATACTCCCTGTGCAAGGCTGCGGCGGAAAATATGCGCGGGATATACATCGGCAGCGCGTTTGCGGTACGGCAGCCTATGAAGATAGAAACCGACTGCTCATACAGTCTGTTTCACGACCCTTCGGAGCTGGTAAAGGCGTACAGGGGCATGGAGATAAAAAAGGAAAACGCTCCGGAAAAGCTGACAAGCTCCGCGTTTTCCGGTCTTGTATCAAGAAAATTCGTATCGGTATCGTCAAAGATCGTCTATGTGCTCAAAAAGCTGTACAAGGAAGGCAAATGCTCATTCGAGGGGCTTTTCAGCGATATAAAGGACCGCTCGGAGCGTGTGGCGGCGTTTCTGGCGGTGCTGGAGCTTACCAAATCGGGACGGATAATCCTGAGCGACGATAATTCGGAGATCGCTTTCAACAGATCCGCTCCCGCCTTTGACGAAAGCAGGGACGGCGTTTCCGAATGGGAGGAAGAAAAAAATGAAACTGACTGAAAAGGCGGCTGCAATGGAGGCGGTGCTGTTTGCCTGCGGCGACCCCGTGGAACCTGAAAAGCTCGCCGTATCGGTGGGTGTGGACAAGGGCGCTCTTTCTCAGCTTGCGGACAGTCTTAACGAAAGCTACGCGCAAAACGGCAGCTCACTTACCGTTCTGCGGCTGTCGGGCAGCTATCAGATAGCCGTCAGAGCCGAATACAGCGGCAATGTGGAGCTTGCCATGGAAAACAGGAAAAACACTCCCCTGTCCCCCGCGGCAATGGAGGCGCTTACCATTATAGCGTACAATCAACCCGTTACGAAAAGCTTTGTGGAAAATATCAGAGGAGTTGACAGCTCCGGCGTGGTAAATTCGCTGGTGGAGAAAAATCTTCTTGAGGAGGCGGGACGGCTGGACGTACCGGGCAGACCCATCGCTTACAGAACAACGCCGGTTTTTCTGCGCTGCTTCGGTCTTTCAAGCCTGGACGAGCTGCCGGAGCTGCCGGGTCATATCTGCGGGGACTTCTCCCCCGTTCCCGCAGAGGACGGAGAAACAGAGGACGGAGAGGACAGCTCATGACGGCGCTTATTATATCAGCCGCGGTAATTGCGGTCATCGTCCTGCTTATAAACATTCCCGCCGCCGCTTACATACGTTTTTACGGCGGGAAGCCCGATATACGGGTAAAATACCTCTTTTTCGACATATTCC